>NZ_JAMYQP010000001.1:0-361604 GCF_040320945.1 Mesorhizobium sp. M0587 | reverse complement strand
CGGCCGCATTGCCGTCGCTACCAAGCCCGGTGACCACGTTGCCGCTCGCCGTGCCGCCTTCCGTGACGCTGTCCGTGTCGGCAACCGCTAACGGCACGTCGTCGACGATGTTGATGGTGAGCGTGGTGGAGGCCGGGTCGCCATCGGTATCAACCACCTGGACGGCGAAGTCGTCATGGGTGGTGTTGCCCGAGGTGTTGTCCAGCAGCGTGTAGGAATAGGTGTAGCCCGTCGCCGGCGTGCCGGTGATGGTCAGGTCGCCATACTGGCCGTGCACCAGGATGCCGCCGGCCGCGTTGGTCACCTCAACCTGGATGTTGTCCTTGTCGGTCACATAGAGGTGATCGATCGTGTCGCCGCCCGTGGTGATGTTCAGCGAACCCGTCGCCGTCTCGCTCGGATCGCTGTTGTCGGTGCCGTTGCTGTCGGCAATCTCGCCCGAGCCCGCCGGCTCGCCGCCGCGCGTCGGAAGGCCCGCCTCGTTCACGCTCGTGTCCGAGTCCTCGGCGATCACGATCGTCGGCGTCGAGTCCTTCAGCAGGTTGATCGTCACCGTCGCCGTCGACGGGTCGCCGTCGCCGTCGACGATCTGGTACTGGAACGTCACCGTCCCTTCCTCGCCGGCAACCGGCGCGTAGGTGAAGGTGCCGTCATTGTGGTAGGTGACCGTTCCGGCGCCACCCGCCAGCGATCCCGCCACATAGCTCACCTTGGCCGGATCGGTGATGTTCACTCCGTCCGCGCCGGGCACGTCGTTGGCGAACACGTCCACCGTCACGGACGCGTTCTCGCTCGCCTGCGTGGCGCTGTCGTTATGCGCCGTCGGCACGTCATCGACGATCTGGACCGACAGCGTGCCGGGAGCTGAGATATCGCCGTCGGTGTCGGTGACGGTGACGATCATGTTGTCGAAGAGGGAATCGGTGCCTGGACCGGGGTGAGTAGCACCATGGACGAGCGTGTAGCTGTAGCTCACCTGGCCGGTGCTGGCGTCGTAGCCGTTGACAGTCAGCGTGTTGCCGAGCGGGGTGGTAAGGTTGATCGGCGCGGATGCGCTGTTGGCAAGCTCGGCGCCGGAAATCACCTGGCCGGCGATCGTCAGCGAGCCGATACCGTCGGGCGAGGTAATGGTAAAGGTACCGGTGTTATGTTCGGAGGTGTCGCCGTCGATGCCTGGCGCCGCCGCCTCGCCCGAGCCTTCCGACCCGGAACTTGCCGGCAGGCCTTTTTCATTAACGATGGTGTCGCCACCAGTGGTGTCAGGCGTCAGGTCGGTGATCGACGGCGTTGAGTCGGGCCGTAGGCTCGGAAACAACTCGCGGTGATCCGGCTGGCCAAACGCCAGGTCCGTCGGCGGCAGCAGTGCCGAAAGGCCGAACCCATCGCCGATGCCGCCGGGGGGGATCGAGAAGTCTCCGCCCGCACTTGAATTCGAACCGCCCGGGCCGGCCGATATGGAACCGTCGGCACCGAAGGCAACATCTACATGGCTGGCTTCCAAGGCCGCCAGCAAGGCAACGCGCGGCACCTCGACGTCGCCGATCATGAAGGTCGGCACGTTCAAGGCGCCCTCCTTGATCACGATCACGGAGCCGTCGGCCTGTTCGAGCACGAGGTTGTGGCCATCGACCTTGATGTTGTCGATGGAAACGTTGGACGGAAGTTTTACGATGTTGCCGGCGTCGGCCACATATTCATGCGGCGCTGCGCCTGCTGGGGCGGCGGTTGCCGCCGCGGGTGTCGCCGCCGGCGCTTCCGGCTTGACGGGTGCTCCGCCGCCAACATCGACCGGCACCGGTTCGGATGCCGCCGGCGCAGGCTGCGTCGACGTTGCTTGCGCGACCTGGATCTGCGCAGGCGATGTCTGGCTGTTGTGTTCATTGGACGCGGAATGTTGGTCCAGGGAACCCGAAAAACTGTCCAGCTCGATATTGGTGGTCATTGCTCAAACCCCTCCGGTATTTCCCGGCAAGAGACAGCGACACCTTATGCTTTGCAACAGTCCTCTAATCTATTTCATATATCCTGATATGCATTGATTAGCATTTTTTACTCGTGGTAAACCACAACAATATAACGGGCTATACATTGGCTTCCACGGGACTGACTTGCCCGGGATGGACCGACCGGTCTTGGTAAATCAAAGTATAAAATCGAATAAAATTTTACAGAAAATGGACAAGACTATTTGCAGGAAAGTTATCCACCTTCCTTTCCGATAATTTGAGACAAGATTGGTAGCGTCCACAGTCAAAGGTGGGCGTTATGAAAAAAGAAAATTCAGCCCTGGGAAAAACCGGGCTCAAGGTGCTCTTGCTGGCAATCGGGCTTTTCGGCCTGACCGGACATTCATTCGCGAACGCCGTTTCCAGCGATGCCGCCGCATCCGGCGCGCCTCTGGAAAAGGTCCAGACGCCGCCCTGTCTCGGCGGTGTTTCGCTGTCGAGGCCGCAGCCCTGGCAGCCTGCGGCCGCCTACCGGATCGGCATGGTATTCGGGAGCTATGGGCCGGCGGCTGCCGATCGCGGAGATGGTCCGTCAACGGCGCAAGGCGATGCCGGGATCGATCCGGTGCAGACGGCGTCGATCATTCCGGGCGTATTCGGATCGGTTGCCTTGTCCATGCGCAATTTTCCCGTCTCGGTCCGCTGGGCGCCCGTCTACCAGGCAATCGCCGCCTGCTCGGCGGGCAGCGCCTGCGAGCGCAAGAGCGCGGCTTTTGCCAGCATGATCTCCGCCGCCCAGGGCAAGGGATTCAGCGAGAAACTATCCTTCGTCAACAGCAGCGTAAATCGCCTGATCGCCTACCGGAAAGACAGCGTCGTCTACGGCAAACTCGACTATTGGGCGAAGCCTTCGGAAATTCTCGAACGGCGCGCCGGCGACTGCGAGGATTTCGCCATCCTCAAGATGACGGCTCTGCTGAGGGCCGGCATTCCAACGCAAAGCATGGCGCTCGTCGTTCTCCAGGATCGCAGGAGAGGTTTCTTTCACGCAGTGCTGTCGGTGAGCACAGGCAGCGGCACTTTCATTCTCGACAGTCTCAGCAACATCGTTGTTCGCGACAGCGATCTCCCGGACTACGTTCCGCTCTACTCCTTCAGCACGGACCGGGCCTGGATCCACGGCTCAAAACCGGGCGGAGCCGAGATGGCCGACATCAAGGGCGGCTTCGCGACCGTCGCGCCGGGCGAGGGCTTTCAGCCGTAGGTTCCGGCATGATTGCGCGGCGTATTCCGGTTTGTTCCGTGGTTTAGCCGCCGAATACGAACGCCATCAGCAGCTCCGGCTCGAGTACCGGGGCTCGCACCGCATTCAACTGGCCTCGGTATCGACGTTCACCAGCGCCGATGACGAAACCGGTGGCCACCGGCGCTTCGCCATTGGCGTCGAGCCGCGCGAAGATGTCCGCCACATTGAGGTCCAGCGCCAGCTTGAGGTCGTGCCGTGCATCATCGTTCGGTGCTATCGGCAATTGACGCTTGACCAGTTGCTGGAACGACGCGTTGAACGTCAGGATCTTCTTCGACGAAGCCAACGCAAAGGCCGGTGACGGGCAAGCGACCAGTATGGCGTTGACGGTATTGATCGACGCAAGCCTTCGCAAGGTCAGGTTTTCGCCCGCCAATCCACGCATGCAGGCCACCCTGATCGCGGATGTCAGGTTGCCCGTCTGCGCCTGATTTTCGGCGATCTCATCGATGAGCATGCCGATCGTGCATTTCCTGCTCTCGGCGATCTGCTTCAGAGTCATCCAGAATGCCCGTTCCAAACGGATGCCGCGTCGTATGCCGCCACGCGCCACGACCCGAAACTCCAGCCCAAAATCCTCGGCGGTCACCGGCGGAAGCAGCCGCTCGCGATCGGGATGCTGAAAGCTGGGGCTACCGCTCACTCATCGCCTCCTCACGCGCCTTGTTGATCGGCTTCAAGAGGTAGTGCAAGATCGTCTTGCGCCCGGTCTTGATGTCGACCGAACATATCATTCCGGGGATGATCGAGTAGGCCTTGCCATCTCTTTCAAGGGTCGATTTATCCGTCGACACGCGCACTTGATAATAGGGTTCTCCGGTCTTCTGATCGACCAGGCTGTCGGCGGTAATATTGGAGACCTTGCCTTCGATGCCGCCGAAGATCGAGAAATCGTAGGCGGTGACCTTGATAAGGGCTTCCTGGTCGGGGCGGATGAACGCGACATCGCGCGGCGAGACCCGTGCCTCCACCAGCAAAGTCTCGGAGGTCGGCACGATGCCGGCCACAACGGCGCCAGGCTGGACGAAGGCGCCGACCGTGTTCAGCTCCAGCGTGTTGACGATCCCGTCCACCGGAGACTTGATATCGGTGCGCGCCACCTTGTCGGTCGCCCCCCTTATGGTTTCATCCACCACCGAAAGATCCGCCAGCGCCTGGGTGAGGTCATCCAAGGCTTCCTGCTGGAGCTGCAGGCCAAGTTCCTCGACCTGAAGCTGTGCCTCGGTGATCGCCGCCTTGGCCTTCTTGATGGTCTCGCCAGCCAGATTCAACTGGCCGTTGAGGTCGGTCTGTTCACGCTCGACCCGGAGCTGCTCGGTCCTTGCCATCAGGCCTTTCTTGACCATCGCCTCGATGAGTTTTGCCTCCTGGTCGCTGACAACCAGGCCCTTGGTAAGACGGTCGGAATTGGCCACCGCCTCGGCCAGTTCCTTCTCGCGCTGATCGAGGCGTGACTTGAGCACGGAGAGCTTGTTGTCGAAATTCTCGCGCCGGGCGATGAGCAGTTTCTGTTCATTGTCGCAGATTTGCGGAGCGACCGACTGAATGTCTTGTGGGCACGGAAATGAGCCAGAGAGATTGCCCCCCTGTTCGTATTTCAGCCGTGCAATGCGCACTTCCAGCGCGCGCGCCTTGGCCTGCTGCTCGCCAAGGCTGGACGTGTTGAGCGTGTTGTCGAGCCGAATGATGAGATCGTTCTTCTTGACGATCTGGCCGATGGTCACCGCGATTTCCTGAACGACGCCGGCTTCACTGGCCTGAATGACCTGGGTCTTGGAAGCAGGTATCACCTTGCCGTCGCCGCGCGCGATCTCATCGACTTCGGCAAAGGACGCCCAGGCGACAAAAACGACAAAAAGCGCTCCTATGATGAATATGGACGCCGACGCAAACAGCGGCGGCCGGTCTTCTCTGGCAAGCATTTCCCACGCCCCAACGCATTGGATGCATCTACATTGTTTCTCAGGCGCTTGTTTTCTGCAGCGCTTGTATGACTTGGTCTTTCGGTCCGTCCGCGACTATCTTGCCCTGTTCGATCACGATCAGGCGGTCAGCCAGTTCAAGCATGCTGAAACGGTGAGTGGAGACGATCAGCGTGGTGTCGCGGTCAAAGGCGACCTTGAGCTGCTTTATCAGCTGGCGTTCGGATGCGAGATCCATAGAGCCGGATGGCTCGTCGAGGAAGACGATTTTCGGTTTGGTCAGCAGCAGGCGTGCGATCGCCACCGTCTGCCTCTGGCCGCCTGAAAGATTGGTGCCGCGCTCGCCGACATTCATGTCGTAGCCGCGCGGGTGGCGTGAGACGAAATCGTCGACGCCGGCTGCCTTTGACGCTTCGATGATTTGCTCATCGGTCGCCTCGGGACATGCCATCAGGAGGTTTTCCTTGATGGTGCCCGAGAACAGATCGCCAGCCTGCGCAACAATGCCGACCGCGGCGCGAACCTCCGACGGGTGATACTGGCGAATATCGATCCCATCCAGCAGCAACTCACCGGAGGTCGGCAGGAAAAGCCTGCCGATCAGCCGACCCATCGTCGTCTTTCCCGATCCTATGCGGCCGATGATGCCGATCCGCTCTCCCGGCTTCACCGAGAAATTCAGACCGGTCAGAACCTCGTTCTCCGAGCCGGGATAGACAAACCCGACGTTCCTGAACACCATCGCCCCATTGCGAACGGGGCGGTTGACGAAACCCACCGTGTCCGGCCGGTCTTCCGGTTGAGCCATGATCGAGTTCACCATTCTCAATGAGAGCATGGCCTGGCGAAACCGGGACAGCGTGATGGCGATCTGGCCGAGCGGAGCCACGGCCCTGCTCGCCAGCATGACCGTACCTATGATTGCTCCTGTCGAAACATGGCCTTCCGAGAAGGCATATGCGCCGGCCACGACCAGAGCGACGGTCACCAACTGCTGTATGGACTGGGTTATGTTGCCCGCGGCCGCCGAAAGTTGCTTGATCTTCTCGGACGTGTTGGCGGCGTTCTTGGAGTGCTCCCCCCATTTGCGCAGCAGATACGCCTCGGCGCGCAGCGACTTGATCGTTTCCAGCGTGGAAATGGATTCGACCAGCAGGGCCTGGCGTTGCGAAGCTTCGTTCATCGAGGCGGCGACGCGCTTGCCGATGCGGCGCTGGGTGATCAGGCCGACGACGACGGACATCACAAAGGCCAGCGCCGGTATGATCACCAGCCAGCCGCCTATTGCATAAATGACGAGAAGAAAGACGAAGACGAAAGCCGTGTCGATGAACACGCTGATGGTGTTCGAGGTGAAGAACTCCCTGACGAACTCATATTGCGTGACCCTGTTCGCGTATTCGCCGGTCGAACCGGGACGCGCCGACAGCGACGAGTTCAGCACTTTTTCAAACAGAAGATACGATATCCGAAGATCTGCCTTGCGTCCGGCATAGTCGATCAGGGAAGCTCTGGCGGTCTTCAAAAGCAGGTCGAACAGGATGACGGCGCCAATGCCGATGGCCAGAACCCATAATGTGGATATCGCCTTGTTTGGCAGGATTCTGTCGTAGACGTTCATCGTAAAGATGGGCGAGGCTATGGCCAGCATGTTGATGAACACTGCCGCCATGACCACTTTCGAGTAGGTGCGCCAGAAAGCGCCCATCGTTCCCGTAAGCCAGTGGCGTCTTTCGATCTGCTGCGCCGACCCGACCTTCATTCCCTCGGCGGCATTGGCATACGTGATCGAGAAGGAAGCGCCGCCGCTGATATAGCTGGCGGCCAGCTCGGATCTGCCAATCGTGGTACGGCCGTCTTCCTGGGGCACGGTGACGTATGCACCGTCTTCGCCTTGCGCGAGCAGGGCGACCGGCAACGCGCCGACCCGAAAGACGATAGCGGGCAGGTCGACGCGTCCCCTGAGAAAATCGCGGTGGCTGAACTCGGTGACTTCCAAACCGATGCGCTCGGCAAGGTGCCTGATATCGTCGATTTCAATTCGCGTGTCCGAAAGCGGCACGCCCGCGAACAGCACTGTTTCCGCGCTCGGTCTGCCGAGATATCCGGCAACGCCTGAGAAGCAGGCCTTGAACGCCTCCTTGGGGGAGAGGATGTTGGGTTTCTGGTTCACGATTTGCCCGCAAGAGACTCTCGCTGGACCTTTAGCTGTTTTACTTCTTTCTCACTGGGGCAAGAATATCGAAGGGCAGATCATTTTTCTGTTCCGATGGCGTCCGTGCGTAGGTTTCGGTGTCAGCCGTCTCCGGTGTCCCGAACTCGGTGCGTGCATAGGCCGTGGCCTGTTTCGCCGGCTGAAGGTTCATCGTTTTCAGCAACTGTCCGGTCGCCGCCAGCAGCCGGTATTGGGCGAACAGCGACGCATAGGAGGCGGTATCCGCCAGGGTTGCCGTGTTGAACCGCGTATTCTGCGCATCGAGCACGTCGAGCAACGACCGCTGGCCTACCTTGAACTGCTCGCGGTAGGACGAAACCAGCTTTTCGCTGGAAGCTGCTTGCAGCCTGAGGGTCTTTGCAAGGTCGGCTTGCCTGAAGCGGCGATCCCATGACGTGCGGACAGCCTCCTCGATCTCACGCAACACCTGATGATAGGCAAGCCGCTGTTCGCTCCCGCGGCGGATCTGTTCCTGCTCGTTGGCCTTGTCTATGCCGCCTCTGTAGAGGTTCCAACGCAGCACCAGACGCGCCTGCAGGTCGCTGGCGTCCCCATCGTCGCCGTCAATGTCAGTGCCTGCCCTGGCGCGGCCTTCAGCCACAACTTCAGGGCCGTATTTCGCCCGGGCCGCATCCACCTGGGAAGCGGCGGCGGCGATATCGCTGGTGGCCATGTGAACGCGTGGATTGCTCTGCCGCGCCAAGCCCAGCGCGTCGTCGAGTGACCTCGGAAGTGCGGCGGCGACGTCCCCCGGCCGCGACGCATTGACCAGCGGCTTACCGACGGTCTTGAAGAAGCGGATCTTGGAGGCTTCCAGTTCTTCGGTCGCCTCCTGCATGCGTGCCTTGGCCGCGAACAGACGCTCCTCTGCCTGTTGCCGGTCTGCCTCGTTTAGCGCGCCGCCCGAAATACCCTGCCGGATATCGCCCAGAATCGCTTGATGGAAGCCCAGGTTTTTCTTCGCCTCGGCAACGATGGAAGCCTGCAGCATGTATTCTAGATAATCCTGGACAACGGACAGCCCGATAAATTCCGACCGTTCCAGCACCCGGAAGGACGCTCCGTCAACTCGTGACGCCTGGCGATTCAATTCCGCGCGCCGCGCTCCGCTGTCGAACAGTTTCTGCGTGACCACCACATCGGCTTCCGCCGGATAAAGCGAGTCATCTTCTATGGAAAGCGACCGCCGGGACGAATTGTCGAGACGGCGAACGCCGGCCGATGCCTCGATATCGACACTGGGAAGATAAAGGCCCTTAGCCTGCCGCAACTCGAATTCGATTGCTTCGCGGTTTTCGATTGCCTGCCCAATTTCGGGATTGGACTCCACCGCAACAGCCATCGCCTCCTTGAGCGTGAGCGCATGAGCACTCCCGCAGGCCAGCATGGTAGCCGCCATCAAAACACCAAGGCGCTTGCCCACCGCCGACGCAGTTGTCGTATTCATTTATCCCACCCCAACGTTTCCCCAGCGCCTTATTTCCAAGCGCTACAACCAAGCCAAGGCCTGCCGTTGGTGGACTATCCAACAGATTTACAAAATATGAGAGCTTTAGATGTCCCTAAATAGCAGTTTCAGGCCATAAGATTGCGAAATGTAGCAAAAATGGCACATAAATACCGACCCGCCGCGGTTATGTCCGAACGCTGCCAAGCCTGGAAACCACAAGAAAAGAAGGCGGTTAGTCAATACAGGCAGAATCATGTTCAGGAGCGGATAAGCCGCTATCTACACCTGAACCCTGAGCTGGATCGATATTACGGCAAGTTTTTCGGAAGTCGAGAACTTGTAGGTTTCTAGGCCGTCGGATCGCCCGCGCGAGCGCTTTAGGAGCGGCGAAGACCTCCTTGGGTGATGATCTCGGAGAGTTCGGCAGGCTTCACGCCGTTGTCCAGCGCGACGTTGACGTGGAACGCCATTTCGACCACCTGGTTCTTGGCAACCAGAGCCGCGACCGTCACGACACTGCGGGTCGCGTGGCGACAGGTCCGGACGCTTCCAGAGGTCGCCAAAGACGGCTTCATCGGTGTACTTGGCAAGGCGGGAGATACGGCCCGCATGGACCCTCCCCTTGCGTGCCGCCAATCCGTCTGTTACATACTGAACCGAATGGTTCAGTATTCCAAAACCCGCCTCGATGCCTCGTTCGCCGCGCTCTCGGACGCCACCCGACGCGGCGTTCTGGAGCAGCTCGGGCGTGCAGACGCTTCGATCACGGATCTTGCCGAGAAGTTCCACATGACCCTCACGGGCATGAAGAAGCATGTCGGCGTCTTGGAGCAGGCGGGGCTCGTCACCACGGAGAAGATGGGGCGCGTGCGGACCTGCAAGCTCGGCCTGCACCGGCTGGAGGAAGAGGCCGCATGGATCGAGAGGCACCGCCAGCTCTGGGACGCACGCTTCGACGAGTTGGACAAGGTTGTCGAGGAATTGAAACGGAAGGAGAAAGTCGATGGACGGAAGAAAAGATAGTCAGCCCAACCCCATGAAGAACCGCACGACGGTGGAGCGGAAGTCCGAACGTGAGCTCGTCGTTACGCGAACCTTTGCTGCACCGGCGCGCATCGTGTTCGAGGCGTGGACCAAGCCCGAGCTGTTCATGCGGTGGTGGGCGCCGAAGTCGATGGGCATGTTGCTGCGTTCCTGCGAGATGGATGTTCGTACCGGGGGCAGATACCGTTTGGTGTTCGGCCACGATGCCTCAAACCCTGCCGAGTTCTTCGGCAGGTATATCGAAGTGACGCCGCACTCGCGCCTCGTCTGGACCAATGACGAAGGTGGTGACGGTGGACCCGTCACCACGGTGACCTTCGAGGAAAAAGGCGACAGGACGCTGCTGGTCATGCACGAACTCTATCCTTCGAAGGAAGCTCTCGACGCTGCCGGCACCGGGGCGGCGGATGCGATGGGCGAGACGTTTGAGCAACTGGACGAGCTTCTCGTCACGCTGGGCGCGAGCGCGGGATAGTCGGTCTCGCGGTCGGCGTTCGCCGGCGCCAGCATACGCGACGCGCGGTCTCCTGCTCTTCACCCGAGAGCTACTGCCCGCGCGCAACCAGCCAAACAGATACTAGCCGGGTGAGTGAGCCGATGGTCACACGAACCCAGGCAGTGGCGCGCACTCGGCGGCCTTTGCGCTTCTGATTGATCATATTTTGGACTTCAGCGTAACCAAGTGGCGTCAGCACCCAGCTGTTGAGCTGAGACGATCTCCTCCACATTGGGCTGTCGTCGTCTGCGTAGCCAATCGGCATATTGAGACGGCCCGCCTTCCGGATCAGTCGCCGAGTTCTTATCTCGGCGATCTGTTCGTAGTATAGTAACGTTTCCCAATAATGTCGGTACTCGGCCTTTTCCCGCTCCGCAGGCGTGCAAGCATTTGCCAGGTCGAGGTCATAGGCGTAGTCGAGTGTCCTGATGGTTCGCCGGTACGCCTCAATTTCTAAAAAGTCTTTGATTTCCAACGATATCGTCATCCGGCCTTCCCCAAGCCCCACGCCAAAAAAGGAACGCTACGGCCTCATATGACGTTCAGTCCATTCCACTACTTGGATGAGCTCACAACGCAAAAGACCTAGGCGGCGAGTAGCATCAGGCGATCTGGTTCGGAAAGCTCCGCCTCGCCAAAAGCCGCCACGAACCGACGTTGGAGCGGTCTGTCTCGGCAGCAAGGCTGGTTGAATCAAGAGGTCCCGGCGGAGTGGCTGAGCGCGAAGTCGCGCCGCATCGGCTATCGTGGCGCCGCCTGCTGGAAGATGGACCGCGTTGCGCCGGATTCGCGCTGGTGGGAATCCTTGCACTCGATTCTGGCGCTCGATTCTGGCGCCGTGCGTCGTTGACGTTTTTCATCCCGGCCATTCCCGTTTTTCCCTTGCGGGCCAACGCCGCCTAATCCCGATATCAGCACTCGGCTACACTGGGCACCACCGATAGGATTAATTGCGCCCTTGCTGCCATACCTTGTAGAATTGATCGGTGCGGGTGCGTAACCTAAGCCCGCTGCAGTGGCCGGTGCGGTCCTCACCCCCAAAGGGCTGCCCCCCCGCATCGGCCATTTTCCCTGCGAGCTGGTGGCGGCGACGATTGGGGGGCGTCTCAGTAAGAGACCGACAGCGAAGCCAGGGAGCGCGGCGAGACCAAAATTACGCTTGGTGCCAGCTCGAAATATAAGACCGATCAAATCCGGCCGTTTTGATAAGTCCCGCATGGTCGTGCAACTCGACCACACCATTGCGGAATGAAGCCAGTCCGCTTTCCCTCAAATCCTTCAACACGCGACTTACATGCACAGCTGAAAGCCCCAACGCGTCGGCCAGCTCGGCTTGGGTCAGCGGGCATTCATAGCGATCCGGGTAACTCGTTGCCGATCGATGTGCTCGGCAGCCCAGCTCGAGAAGAAAATGAGCCGTGCGTTCCACAGGTCCCCGCCTGCTGACTCCTGCCAGATGTTCCGCAACCCTTGAGTAGCGCCTTGCCTCAGCCAGCAGGATTGCCTCGCAAATCGACTGCGGGTAGCGCGAAAAACAAGTATGGACAGGACCGGTCAGCTCGATCGCGGTAACATCGGAGAGAGCGGTTACCGTCTCGCCCCCTTCTCCGCAGAACTCGATCAAGGCAATTTCGCGAGGAAGCGCAAAATCGACGATCAGACGCGAGCCATTCCGCAACGTTTTGGCGAATGCCGCCCACCCGGCGGTCATAACTAGGATGAAGGATTTGGCCTGATGCTCGCGTGCAATCGTCGTGTTCGCCGGATAAAGGCGGCGGACAGCTCCCGGCAGCACAGAGATTCCCCTTTCCCAACTCGCGTCAACGAGCGTACGTCCCCTCGCCAATTCAAGAGCCTGCCTTGATAAGCTCATTTTGCCTTGATTACCCCCACCCGCGATCGCCCCTCCGATCATGCTAAATGTGAAAACCCATCAACGACACAAAAAGTTCCATGTATCTTTTCATCCGAATGGCGTCGCAGTCTACCGCCATTGGTACAACCTTACCACCTTGGATGTACGTTCATGCCTCCGGAACGGTTATCGCCGTGCGGCGCCGGCCTGCCAACAGCGTCGCGACGCACTGGCTGATCGACATGCAGGGGCCACAATGTCGATCCTCTTGGCGCGGCACCTTCGTGCCGTGTGGACCATTGGCAACGATTTGTGAGGGCAATCGGGATGAGATCTAACCATCTCGCCTAAGCCGACTCTTATAATTCCACGTACCAAACGCTCATTTGGTTGAACCCCCGCCAAGCAGAGCTGCACGACTTGAAAGCCTTGTTCGAAGCTTTTCTGAAAGCAGGTCAGCTCCTGTTGTTCCTCGAGTCGACGCCCTGACCGCGGATCCCAGGGGTGGATCGGGCGGTTGCAACTCTTGCCAAGGCGGACCAGGGATCACCTGCGTCTCACTCTCCGTTGCGCCCGCCGAAACGATTTGATCCATTGTTCTGGCTGCCGGCTTTCGGCGCGGGTGGAGCCGCGAGTTCGAGGGATATTTGGCGTTGTAAGTCTGCCGCCTTTCCTCGGCAACTTCCAGGTCATCGAGTGCCGATATAACCGATGCAAGACGATCCTCGATTTGGCTAAGACGCTTCTGGGTGGAAAGCAGCGCCATTGAAACCAGCAAACTGTAGGCAAGTACGACAATGACTGCTCCCACAGGGTTTTCGATGCCGAACACAATCAAAGTGCCAGCTCCAATAAAAACGGCAAGGGCCCCATAGCCCAGAAACCGGCCCTTCTGCAGAAGAAGTATCAACGGCCAGGTTGCGGACAACATCAGAATGGCTAGCGGTCTGTTGGCGACCCAATCTAAAAGGCCCGCAACAATTTGGCTGTAAGCATCCATATCAACCCCAGACCAGACGAGATCGGCCGCTTTCTTGTCGTCAGGAGCTGCGCGCGCTCCTGCACGCCGTGCACGCTACAGCGTTTTACACCTCCCGGAAGGGCGATATATCATCGTCCCGGCGACTTCCTAAGATCTGAAAGGCTTGTCGGGTAGACCAGACCGACCTTTAGCCGATTTACTACTCAATAATGGTAATGGCGGGGATATCCGCGAAGCTGTTATGTTTCCGACTGACCGGCGACGCGATCGGTCAGTGGGGCGGAAGAGAGCGATTTGGACGTGCCGGATGGCGGGGCGCGAGCCCTTACATTTCGTGCGCTTTGAGCGCTTACAGGCAGCTGCCCGAGCTATTTTTTAAAGTGAAGCAAATTCAGCCGACGCTGGAGGGGCGGGGGTTGTGCTGCTGATTGTGGGGATTCGGAAATGGCAAGCCCAACTAACAGTCCGATCATAACCCGAGAGTTGCTTCCGCTCGACGTGAGGGAGATCCTTGACTTCTTTCTACGGCGATGGAAGTTGGTGTGCAGCATTGCTGCGCTTACCTTCGGCATGTTTGTGGTGGCCGCCTATGTCCTTCCCCCATCGTATACCGGAGTCGCACAAGTCTTACTCGATTCTCCGATCGACTACATGACGCCACAGGATTATTCGAATTCTGATTTTTCCGACAATTCAACATTTATAGAAAGCCAGATTGCAGTTCTGAGATCCACTTCGCTCCTCCAGAACGTCGTCGACAGTGAAAAGCTAACGGAAGACCCAAAGATCGGGTTGGGGGCATTGGAATGGCTGAAGCGCGCGCTGGGAGTCTCGCGCGTCGGAATGGCGGACGTTATTGAGATTTCAGTGACCGCTTACGACCCGGAAAAAGCAGCATCCCTGGCGAACGCGATTTCCCAAACCTATCTCGCTGATCGAGTAAGGTCGCGCTACGATGGCGCCAGGAAAGCATCCACATGGCTCAGTGAGCGCGCCGCATCCCTGCGAGCGGAACTGAGCCGTTCGGAACAAGTTGTTCAGAAATTTCGGATCGATCACAATTTATTGGCGACACCAGCAGGCAGTTTGACTGACCAGCAGCTGTCCGAATTGAATATCGCGTTAATTAACGCACGCGCCGAATTGTCCGAGAAACGGGCACAGTTTCAACAAGTTGACAAATTGCTGGCTAACGGCGGCGACATCCAATCGATACCTGACGTATTGCAGTCCGTGGTGATCAGCGCACTTCGGGCTCAGATCTCTGGAGTGACACGGCGGGAAGCCGACCTCAAATTGAAATATGGCGAACGGCATCCGGATGTCATGACGGCCCAAGCCGAGCGCCGCGACATCGAAGGACAGATTACCGCTGAAGTCCAACGTCTCATCGGCAATCTAAAAAATGAAGTCGACGCCGCCGAAGCCCGGGAAGCGTCTCTGAGCCGGGCCTTGGATTCCGTATCCAACCGATCCGAGATCGAAGGTCAAGTTGGCGTCCAGTTGCGCGACCTGGAGAGGATTGCCGCCGCGAACAAGGAACTCTTCGAGACATTCCTTTCACGCGCCAAGCTTACCGAGGAAAAGTCCACCCTCCTCAACAGCGGCGTACGTGTGATCACCGATGCGGGTGTCCCGAATTCGCCAAGCTTCCCGAACAGGCCTCTTTTTGCGGCCCTGGGACTTGTCCTCGGACTTTTCGTCGGAGGCGCGGGCGCCGTTCTCCGTGAACTTTTCGCTTCCGGCTTCATGGCAAAGAAGCAGATAGAGGACGAGCTGGCCGTTCCGGTCCTTGCGTCGATGCCAAGGATGTCGGGCTGGTCGAGAGACGCCCAGTCCCAAGCCCAGCCTGTGGCCTATCTCGAGCGCAGACCATTATCCAGATATAGCGAAGCCGTCCGGCGGCTCCGCCTGGGCATCGATGGGACACCGGAACAGGGTCGTTTGCCGCGCATCATGCTGGTGACGTCGGCGATGCCCGGCGAAGGAAAGACAACCCTGGTGTTGAGCCTTGCCTGCTCCGCCGCGGCCGACGGCGAACGGGTTCTGGTCGTCGATGCGGACTTGCGGCTTTCGGCTGCCACGACCTTCTTCGGCATGGCGGACAAGGTCGGACTGGTCGACCTTCTGACTTTGCCGGTGAAGGCCGCAAACGCAATTCATCTGGACGAACGCTCGGGTATTTCCCTGCTTCCTGCCGGCGCAAAGACCCGGAACCCGCCTGCCCTTCTTGCTTCGGTGCGAATGCGCTCGGTGCTCGAGGAGCTTCGCGGAAAATTCGACACGGTGATCATTGATGCACCACCCGTTGGACCTGCGGCCGACGCCTCGATCCTGGCGAGGTATGTCGACAAAGTCCTCTTTGTCGTGAGGTGGCGTGAAACCTCACGCGAGGCCGTTGCCGAAGGAATTCGACATCTGGGCGGCCGGTCCGAGATTGCCGGCATCGCCTTGACAATGGTGGACGAGCCAAAGCTGCCGAAATATGGCCGCTACACGTCCCTCGAAAGTGGTGTTTCGGACAGTTACTATCTCAACTAGAGCAAGAGAAATATTTTGCCATGCAGCACGCTGACTTATACCATGACCGTCTCCCGGAGCCGGCAGGAAAAACCCACGAGGGGGAACCTGCGCGCTGGTGTGTGGTCCAGACGCACCAGCATTCGGAGAGCTTGGCAGAGCGGCACCTGCTATCGCAAAACTTCCAAACCTATCTGCCCAAGCGGAGGCGAACCGTCCGCCACGCTCGCATTGTCAGAACCGTCTCCAGTGCGTATTTCGACTGCTATCTGTTCGTCTCGCTCGCTCAGCAGCAGAGTTGGTATCCGATCAACTCAACCGTCGGCGTCCGGAAACTTGTCATGAGCAAAGGAATGCCGATAGCGGCACCATACGGTGTGGTTGAGTCTTTGATATCGGCAACCGACGACGACGGAATTTTGCACCCGGACGTTTTATTGAGGCCAGGGCAAAGAATTAGAATTATAGATGGGCCATTTTCTGATCAACTTGGCGTTCTTGATCATGTTGGCAGCGCTGGAGCGGTCAGAATTCTCCTTGATATCATGAACCATTCAATCCCGATTGTCATAAACCGAAATAATATTTCTGTTGTTGCTTGAAATTAGGGCAGTATTTTTCATTACTTTATACTTTTTCACGAAAGACGCCGAAACCGCCCGGCAACGAGGAATGAGTTGGCACCCAATTCACCCTCACTGCGGCAGCTTGCAAGGCGACATCCGAGCCCGCGGGCCGACATCGAGAACATTGGCAGTGCTGCGTCCCAACGAAGTCAGCCGCGACGACGAGCGAATAGCCCTCGACGCGATCAAACAGGGAACACCCCTTGCAACCCTCACGCAAATCCAACCCCGCAAGCCACCGTCCCGCGGACCCTGGAGAGTCTCGGGATGGCCAGCGGCCCCAACAATATCGTCGTTGGGCTCCAGGGGCCAAGGCAAGTATGCCGGCCGAAGCGTCGACGGCGGAAATGAATGCTCCGGCGCCAGCCAAGGTGGTTGGGGCGGGTCTGTCGGGCAGCAAAGCAGACGCAGGTGGGCTATCTCAAACCCACCGAAGCGCACCCTCCCTGCTGCCCGAAGCGGTACCAGCCCTGCCGATCGCCACCGAACTGTTTCGAGCATTCAACGAGGCCGGCCTCAAGTACGGAATAATTCAGGATCTCGCATCCCTGCAAGACGGACTTGCGGGCCGGGACGACTTGGATGTCCTTCTGGACAAACACGATTACCCGGCCTTCTGCTCGATAGTGAGCAAGCTGCATGGCTGTCGCAGCGTCAGTCTGTCCTGCTACGACAATGTCTGCGCCGGCCGCGAGGACTGGTTCCTGCCCGACTTTTCGCATGGGCGCTATATCCATCTCGACATGCATATCGGGCTCCGGGTCGGCTGGGAGTTTCGTAAGCGATATCCGGTATTCGACTATGAGGCGATCACACGATGGGAGCCGATTTGTGTGGACGGCGTATCGGTGCCGATCGTCTCTCTCGAAGACGAGATGCGAATAGCAACTGCTCGCTTCGCCTTTCGGGCCTGGGCACTGCCTTGGAGACAATGGATCACCGTCGGTGATGGTTGGAGGGACCAATTTGCACGCCTGCCATTTCAGTCAGGCGAGCAAGGTCTGCAGGTTTTGGAATACACATTTGGCGGCGCGAGAACGGTAAGCTGCAGATTTTTGCAAAGCGCGGACAGTTTGGGCATCCACCGCGGAGATCTGGCCAGGCTACGGCGTTCAATCCGAGAAATGTGTGGTTTCACAGGTCGTTACGGGATCGTCGATGCTGGCGTCCATCTGGCCCGCAAGACCTCGTATCTCGCCTTGAGGTCCCTTCAGCACCTGATGCCCGGCAGATTTCCACCAAAGAGACGGCCTGCGGCTGGTGGCCTTGTAGTGGCGCTAGTAGGTCCTGATGGCATGGGGAAGAGCACACAGGTTGAGCGGCTAACACAGATATTTCGATGGAAGTTCGGGTGCGCGCAAGCATATGTCGGAACCGGAGACGGCAACGGGTGGTGGCTTCGCAAGGCGTTGCAGGCTCTGGTTTTTCCCCATAGACGCCGCCTGAAGTCCTTGGTCCAGCACGATAGCAAAAATTCCTCCAGCATGAATTGGTCGAAGGGAGGAGTTGTCGCCGCCGGGCTGGCCTTGTGGGCAGTTTTGATCGCGTTCGAGCGATACGCTGTCGTGAAACGCGCACATCGATGGGCGACGCGCGGCCTGATCGTCTTTTGTGACAGGTGGCCTCAGGCGCTCTGCAGCGGATATCTGGACGGACCAACCATCCCCCCGCACCTGTTCTCCATCCGGGGCCTGTCTGCCCTCGCCCGCCTCGAGCAAAGTCTGTATCAGAAAATGGCGGAATGCCGACCACACCTCACTTTGCACCTCGTTTCAGATTTTGCCGTCTCCGAGCAGCGGAAGCCCGGAGAAATCAAGAAAGAAGCGTTCGATGCACGGCTGTTGCTGATGGCGCAGCTGCGAGCCAAGGACAAGAACATCCGAACCGTTGATGCGAGCGCCGGCATAGAGGCGGTCGGTCGGGACCTGTTCAGGCATATCTGGCTGTCCCTGTAAGACCAGCGCTAGCGACATTCACCACCATAGCAGACGCGAACGGGCAGCCTTTGCCACGATCGCCGGCGACAGCCATCCCGGCCATGCGCGGGAAAAGCCGCCGAAGGAGTTGTGGAACGCTCCCGCTCGATGCGCTCGAGCTTCCACATGGGATGCACCGCCCCCCGATTTCCTGTCCCCAGAGGACATAAGCAAATGAAGATCGTCCATGTGCTCACCCGACTGCTTCGGGCAGGTTCCGAAGAGAACACATTGGCCTGCTGTCTCGCTCAGGCGCAGCACGGCCACGAAGTGATCTTGGTTCATGGCGAGGAGTACGACGCGAGTTTACGGGCCTCCGTTGGCGAATCCGTTCGGGTTGTGACCCTGGAAAAGCTCATCAACTCGATTTCGCCATCCCGCGACATTTCTGCATTTGGGCAACTCACTCGCCTTATACGCGACTGGCAGCCCGACATCGTGCACACACATCAAAGCAAAGCCGGCATCGTGGGCCGCCTCGCCGCAAAGGAAGCCAATGTCCCTTGCATCATTCATGGCGTCCACATCTTGCCTTTCGTGCATGTAGGCACCGCGCAGAGGCTGATGTTCCTGGCTGCCGAACGCCTCGCCGCGAAGTTCACCCGCGCTTTCATCGATGTCAGCCAGGCTATGCGCGACATTTGCATCGCCAATCATTTGGGCAGTCCCGATCAGCACCACGTCGTCCACTCCGGCTTCGATCTGACACGCTTCGCGAACGCGCAATGGCCGCAAGAACCGCATCTGCTCCTGGGGACGGCTATCGGCGAGCCTAAGCCACCGGTGATCCTGATGCTGGCTGCACTGGAACCGAGAAAACGCCACGTGGAATTCATTGAAGCATTTGGGCAAGTCGTCGACCGAATTCCGAACGTGCGACTGCTCCTGGCCGGCGAAGGGCCGGCGCGGTCCACCGTCGAATCGGCGATTGAACGATCCCCGTTCGCAAAAAACGTTCGTTTGATCGGCTACCACAGCAAGCCGGAACAACTGATCAGCCTGGCGGATGTATGTGTGCTGACGTCAATGCGAGAAGGATTGCCTCGGGTCGTCATGCAGTATCTGGCGGGTGGTCGAGCCAGTGTGGTCTCGCATCTGCCGGGAGTGGAAGAGGTCGTGAAGCACGGCGTGAATGGAATTGTGACGTCAGCGGAAGACGTCGGCGCCGCAGCGGCGGCGATCGCCGACCTTCTCGAAAATGAGCACTACCGCGCTCGGCTAGCTGACAGCGCGAGACTGACCGACCTGTCGTCTTGGGGGCTGGGCGCCATGTGCGATAGAGTCGAGCTGATTTATCAATCCGTTCTTGAGTCACGCTTTCAGCCGCAAGGCCAAACGACGCGCGAATTCGCGATGGCCTCGCCAACCAAACCTTAGACTGGACGGATCTTGTCCCTTTTGCTCCTTCGACGGAGCGCGGATTTCCAAGGCTTACCGCTCGAACCCAATGAACACCCTGCCGTCACCCTCCAGCCGACGAATGCCGACTGGTCGTGACGACAGGCAAGACAACCGGAGTACGACGATGCGTGTGCGTGGCGACCAGCAATTTACTTCCAAGCCTTTTCGAATGAAGGATTGGCTCAGACGGCTACTTCCCAGATCCGAATCTGTGGCCGGCCGCATGCTCGCAATGATTGGCGGTCTCGCCATTGCCTTTGTTCTGCTCACCGCGGACGCATCCCGCGCCGACGGATATATATTCGACACCGGTGACGTCCTGCGGGTATCCGTGATTGGCGAGGCATCCTATCCGCTGGAAGTCGTGGTCGATGATCGGGGCTCGATATCACTTCCCATGTTGGGTGATGTCCAGGCGCGCGGCCTCACCACCGTCGCCCTTTCGCAGGCCATCCAGCGTGCATTCCAGCAGCAGAAGCTCATCCTCGAGCCGTTCGTGAAAGTGGAGATCGGTCAGTACCGACCATTCTTTATCTCCGGAACGGTGGCTCATCCCGGATCGTACCCGTTTCAACCCGGAATAACGGTTCGCCATGCACTCGCCATAGCCGGTGGCTTTCGGGCTACCGCGGTAGGAAATATGGAGCCGGCCCTGCAGATAGCTGATCTGCGCAGCGCGCGCGCAGGTCTGGCGATCGAAGAATATCGTCTGAAGGTTCGGCTCGCCCGGCTCCAGGCGGAAAGCCGGCAGGACAAGTCCTTCGTTGCTCCGCCGGATCCGCCAGTTGAGTTTGGCGGCCACTTGACCGCCGAGATCATTGCGTCCGAACAGGCGCAGTTGGATGCCCGCCTTGCCGCATATCGGGACGACATTTCCTACCTTGAGGTCTCGTTGGATCGGGCCAGGAAGGAAGCGGATATGGTCGCTGCCGCGCGGAAAGAACGGGAAAAGACCGCGAACATTCAACTCGAGGAACTTCAGTCTGCCCGCTCACTGCGTGAAAAAGGCCTGATAACCAATTCGAACGTCATGACGGCGGAACGAGCACATACCAGCTATCGCGCCGAACTTGCACAGACCGAGCTGCAGCAGGAGCAGGCGCAACAGACGATGCTGAATTCGCAGAGTGAGCTGCGAAAAAAGAAGCAGAGTTATGAAATGGATTTGATCGCGCAAACCCAGGACACGCAGGTCGAGCTGGGAAAAATTCAAAGTCAAATAAGGTACGTCGCCGACAAGCTTCTCTTCATCTTTACATATGGCGAACAGAGGACGTTCGACGACCTGCAGGGCTCTGTGAAGATTTCCATCTTCAGGCGCGACCAGAAAGTCGCCCACGACATCATCGCCGATGAAAATACGGAAGTCCGAGCTGGCGATGTCATCGAGGTTTCGATTGTGGCCAACAAAGGGTTCTACGCACCCGAGACCGACATGCTGGAACGATCGGGGTGCCAAATGCAGAAGGCACGGCCCTCCAGCCAAGCACCATCGGCCAATAGCTCGAACCTGCGCTTCACCGCTTTCGGTCGGCACTACGCCGAAACGGAAGGTATAGGTCCATGATTGCGCACGAGCTGATGAAGCCTTCGACGGACCAAGATTCGTGCGTCCAGACACCAATCACCGCGCTGCGGCGCCTGTCGTGCGGATGGGCGATCCCGGCCAATCTTTAGCGACGGAGACTTGTCATGACAGCAACAGAGCTGAAACCTCCGATTTTTCTAATCGGCAACTATCGGTCGGGGACCACGATTGCACAAAAATTGATAGGGCTGCATCCCGACATCGTCACCTGGTACGAGCCAAAGACATTGTGGTTATATGCCGATCCGGCGCGACGTCATGACGAATTCGCCGAAACCGATGCTACCGAAAAGGTCGCCCGTTACATTCGCGGCAGGTTCCTCGAATATCAGTCGCGGAACGGCGGCCGGCAGATCATGGAAAATACGCCTGCCAATGTTTTGCGCGTGCCGTTTGTCCACGAGATTTTTCCGGAGGCCATATTTCTCTATATTACGAGGAATCCATTTTCGTACATAAGCTCGATGGAGCTTAAGTGGCAGCGAGCAAAATCTTTCAAAGGCTTAATCCGCCTTCTGAAGATTACGCCCGTTACTCAAATTCATTATTATGCGAAAGACGTTATAAAACAGATAGTTACAAAAAGGGTATTGGGGAAGAAATACACATCGATCTATGGGCCGCGTTATAATGGAATAGATCGAGATTTGAAGGAGAATGAAAAACTGACGGTGATCGCGCGCCAGTGGGCGCGCGGCAATCGAAAGGCTCGAGAGGATCTCGCCAAGCTGGGCAACGGCCGCGTGCTGTCTTTTCGCTACGAGGATTTGATACAGGATCCCGAGTTGGTCTTGCGGCGAATCTATGAACATTGCGGGCTGAACTGCACCGACGATATCGTCTGCAGGGCCAAGGAGATGATCGATCCCGGCCGCCAGCAGAAATGGCTCCGCCTCGAAAGGAAGGATCTGACGGCGATCATACCGGAGGTCCGGGATGAGATGCAGTTCTATCGCTACGAGATCCCCTCGCTTCTTCGATAGGTAAAGTGCGCCAGGGCGGGCGGCACCGCGGCCGCGGCCCCTTCATGATCAATGCGACCGTGAGGTCACAGGCGCGTCGCCGAGCATCACCCGTCGCTCGGCGGATCCAGGAAGCACGCAATGGCCGCCTGTTTCGGTCGGCCGAGGAGTGGAGAGAGACGTGAGCAGCAACCGGCGCGGGCTGGCAAAACAAAGTGTCGTGGGCATGTTGTGGACGGCCCTGTCGATGGGCGCCCTCGCGGTCGCTGAGCTTGTCGCACTTCTCATCCTGGCACGGC
Organism: Mesorhizobium sp. M0587; assembly: GCF_040320945.1. NCBI lineage: Bacteria > Pseudomonadati > Pseudomonadota > Alphaproteobacteria > Hyphomicrobiales > Phyllobacteriaceae > Mesorhizobium > Mesorhizobium sp. M0587. The sequence goes on along the minus strand of NZ_JAMYQP010000001.1, from coordinate 339,016 downwards.
TGCTCTCGCCCAATGAGTTCGGCCTTTACTCCGCAGCGCTGATCGTCATCAAGTTTTCGGCGATCTTCCAGGGACTGGGCATCACCCCCGCGATCGTCCAGCGACCTGTACTGGAAGAGCGACATCTTCGGGTCGGGTTCACCTTGTCGTGCCTCCTCGGCGTCGTTGTGTCCGCGTTGGTCTGGGCGATGGCGCCGGCAATCGCCGGCCTGCTTCGACTGGCCGACCTCGCTCCGGTCGTTCGTGCCATCTGCTTTGTGTTCTTTTTCCAAGGCGCTTCCATGGTGGCATTGGCCGCGGCCCAACGCGCGCTGCGATTCCGCTGGCTGGCGCTCGTCGATGCCTGCGCCTTCGCCATGGGCTACGTCGTTGCCGGTCCGGTACTGGCTTGGCTCGGCTTCGGTATCTGGGCCCTTGTCGGCGCCCTCCTGATCCAGCAATTCATCCGCATGGTCGTGCTGGTCGCTGGCCAGCCGCACCCGATGCGGCCTTTGCTGGAGCGGCGCGCCATCCTCGAACTGCTGTATTTCGGAAGTGGTTTCACCATTGCCCGGGTGTGCAATTACCTCGCTACTCAGGCGGACAGGGTTGTCGTCGGCCGCTGGCTTGGCGCAGATGCGCTTGGCCTGTATGGTCTGTCGTCACAACTGATGACGACGCCTGCGGTCATCGTGGGTCAGGTTCTCGATCGGGTGCTGTTCCCGACCATGGCGCTGGTCCAGGAGCAGCCCGCGCGGCTTGCTCGTGCCTATCGCAGCGCAGTCGCGGGTTGCGCCCTGCTTGTCCTGCCGGCCAGTGTGGTCGTGGCGATCGTCGCGCCGGAGCTGGTTGCGGTCATTCTCGGGCGGGGATGGGAAGGGGTTGTCGCCCCGCTCCAGATCCTGGCGTTCAGCATGCTGTTCCGCACGAGCTACAAGCTGAGCGATTCCGTTTCGCGCGCAACCGGGACGGTCTACGCACGCGCCTGGCGCCAGGCCATTTTCACCGTCGGTGTCTTGGTCGGGTCTTTCATAGGCCAACTCTGGGGCATAGAAGGCGTGGCATTCGGCGTCGGCGGGGCGTTCGGGATCAACTTCTTGCTCATGGCACAGTTGAGTCTCCGCGTGACCGAGATGACCTGGGCGGACTTCTTCGTGGCGCACCTGCCCGGCCTCGCGCTGGCGGGCGTTGTCGGAACCGGCGTCTGGGCACTCGTGGAATGGCTGCGCGAACTCCGGCTGCCACCTATTTCCCTGCTCATCGACACGGCGTTGCTGGCATCCGCCGGGGGTTTGATGCTGTGCTGGATCCTGCCGTCGCTGTTCCTTGGACGGGACGGACTGGCACTGCTGCGCCTGGTCGCGGCCGTGGCGCCCGCCTGGCCAAGGATGAGGAAGGCGATTGACTGATTGAAGATCAACGCTTGACCGCCCGGCCATGGATTTCGGGCGGCGATCCAGCCCCCCATCGCCATGCTCGATCCGGGGTCGGGAACCGCCCCCGATCGGGCATGTCGAGATTCCGATTTAGTCGAGAAATGAGGAGAGGAAATTCGATATGGCCGGGCTGACTGGGCTTCCCTGGAATGATCCGAAATTCTTGACGGATCTCGGCATTGACTCCGGCTTCAAAGGCGACTGGCTGAACATTGACAATTGGACCCCGCCGATCGAAAGCGTGAGCGACAACGAGACGACCCGCGAGATCTCCGATCTTAGCGAAGGACTCGCTGCTGGAACCGGCAAGGGCAGTAGCAATCCTGGCCTGGATCCGGCCGCGAGCAGCATCGATCCTATCTCGGCGTATGGCTTCACTCCGACATGGGGGAGCGATGGTGGATTGAAACTCACCACCATCGCCGAGACAACGGCCGGACCTGGGACTCATCTCGACAGCACCTTCCTCGAAACGCTGATGGCGAAGGTCGCCGGCTTGCGGCACGATGCGGAAAGGGGTCATGCCAACAGCCATGCCACCTACACCGCCAACACCCCTGAGGCAGTTGCTGCTGACATCGGCACAAGCACAACGGGCGCCGGGGTCGTCACCAGCAGTCTGCTTGCCGCGAGTTCAACGGCGATCGACCCGGTCTTCGAGACAAGGGTGGCGGCCGCCGGCGACGACGTCGAGGAGAAGGGTTCGGGCTCGATCTCGACCAACATCAACGACCTGGAGCTGGGCTACGACAGCAGCACTCGCCAGACGGTAGGCATCCGCTTCACCGGCATCGACATCCCGCAAGGCGCCATCATCACCAGCGCTTATATCCAGTTCCAGGCTAACGAGGTGAAGACCGGCGCGACGTCGCTTCTCATTCAGGGCGATAATGTCGACGACGCCAGTCCCTTCACTACCGCCAACAACAACGTGTCCTCGCTTCCCAGGACGGCCGCATCCATCGCTTGGGCGCCGGACCCTTGGACCACGGTGGGCGACCACGGCTTGGCCGAGCGCACGCCGGACCTGTCGGCGGTCGTGCAGGAGATCGTCAACCGTTCGGGCTGGGCTGCGCTCAACGACATGGCATTCCTGGTCACCGGCACCGGGACGCGGACAGCAGATTCCTATGAATACTCGCCGGCCAGCGCGCCGCTGCTGCACATCGAATATATTCTGCCAGGATCCGGTGATCCGGTGGCCTTCAACGCACCACCCGATGCCAACAACGCCACCAACCAGATCGCCGAACTCGCCGCGGTAGGTGCATCCACCGGGATCACCGCCTCTGCCACGGATCCCGACGCTGGCTCGACCGTCACCTACAGCATCGATGACTCCCGCTTCGCCATTAATGCCAGCACCGGCGTCATCACGCGCTCGGCCACCGGCACGCTCGACTTCGAGACGCAGTCGTCGATCAACCTGACGGTGACGGCAAAGTCTTCCGACGGCACCACCGCCAACCAGGCCTTCACCCTCGCCGTGCTCAATAGCCCGGAGCCGGTCGTGTTCAACACCCAGCCGGATGCCGACAGCACGGCCAACCAGATTGCCCAGAACGCCGCCGCCGGCACAACGATCGGCATCACCGCATCGGCCAATGATCCCGATGCCGGATCGACGGTCACCTACAGCATCAACGACTCGCGCTTTGCCATCAATGCCAGCACCGGTGTCATCACGCGCTCGAGCACCGGCACGCTCAACGCAACGTCGGAGCCGTCGGTCAACTTGAACGTGACCGCAACTTCATCCGACGGCAGCACCGATACCCACGCCTTCAGCGTCAGCATCACCGGTGCTAACCAGCTCCCGACATCAGTGACCCTGGCGCATACCATCCTCACTTCGCAGTGGTCGCCACCGAGCCCCGACCCCACGGATATCGTCTATATCTCTCACCTCGGCACGCTGCTGGTTGCCGACAGCGAAGTCGACGAGATGTCCATTTTTACCGGCAAAAATGTCTACCAAATGAACCTGAGCGGCGCCCTGTTGGGCACGCTCACGACGATCAACTTTTCCGATGAACCGTCTGGGATCGCCTACAACCCCGCTAACCACCATCTCTTCTTCACGGACGACACCGGCACAAAGAGCGTATACGAACTCAACCCCGGACGGGACGGACTTTACAACACTTCCGATGACCTCGTGACCTCATTCAAGACGGCCGCATTCGGCAGCACGGACCCGGAGGGGATTGCGTATGATACAAAACGTGGAGTCCTTTACGTGGCCGACGGCACGACCCAGACGATTTACACCATCGCTGCGGGTCCGAACGGCAAATTCGATGGTGTCCCGAGCACGGGCGGCGACGACATCGTCTCGAGTTTTTCTGCGCGTTCGCTAGGGACCCCTTCCGACGAAAGCATTGCGTACGACTCGGTCCACGACCTCCTTTATGTCATTACGTCGAAGAACTCGGTAGCAATGATAACGCCTACTGGACAGCTATTGGGCACGCTTGATATCTCCGCCGCCCATGCGCACAAGCCGTCGGGAATGGCGCTGGCGCCGAGCAGCGACGATCCAAGCCATAGTATGAGCCTGTACATCACCGATCGCGGCACGGACAATGACTCCAATCCGACCGAGAACGACGGCATGATCTATGAATTCCATCTGAACGATTGGCTGCTCGCCTGATCCCCCAGAGCGATGTTTCAAGACCCGGAGCGCGCCGCGCCGGCCGAAAGCGATTGGCTCCGCGCAATCGGCCTCCGGGCTTGCTGACTTTCGCTACCGTCAATGCGGCCCGTCGGGTGTCCCACAAATGCGAGCCCGGTCGTCCCGGCAAAGAAAAACCCGGACCGCTCGCGGCACTTTTACGTGCCGTGAGCGGTCCGGGTTTTTAGTGTCGGGCTGGAGCCCTATGTTCTCGAAACGCTGTTTTCAGCGACCACGATGACCGAAGAATTCAACCTTGGCCGGGAGGGCCGACGTGAATATGGTTCGTGTCACCCCAGCCATTGCCCGGGCGTGATCCGCCCGATTTGGCAATCGCCTTGGAGTTCAAGCTCGTGCCGAGCAAAAGCGTCACAGCCGGCGGTGTAACCGCCGCAAAACGTCCCGCCTTTTTGAGAAAGTCACGCCGCGCTTGAGCCTCCGAGACGAGGGTCTCCTGCGTCCGTTCCGAGCGTTTTGTGCCTTCGGTCGACATGTCAAACTCCCATAGGTTTTCTGAAATTCACGGATTTACCTTATGCCTTCCATACGAGCGAACTAGTTCTCCAAAAGGCTTAGATTTTGGCGCGAGGGTTGAAAAGCGTGCGAGCGACGCGACGCAAGAGGTCCGACGGCCGACATCGCGCCAAACCGTAGGCTCGTGAAAAACGCCATGTGCCCCATGCCAAATTGCCGGCCAGGCGCAGCGGGGCACCGATGATGGGGTGGGTCGCCGTGAAGATGCGCCTCCAGTGCTGGAAACGGACTATCCGGCGTTGTGCACTTTTTGCCGGGATTCTGGTTCCAAAGAAGTGGTGCAAGGCCAGGAGCTGGGTGTCGAGCGCGTTGCGGGCGGTTCGATCCGACATGGATCGCCGCAGAGACGTCCAATCCAGGTCGTCGCTTTCCGCCAATCGTGCCAGATCATGAAGGTGCCTGAGATCTATCCTTCCGCGCCAGTAGTCTCCCTCCTTGAGAAGGTCGTGCACCATCCAGTGCATGGCGCGAGACTGAGCGGGAGGAATTTTCACCCGAAGGCCGTCTCGCCGGACGAGCTTGGGGGGGGCAAAGCAGTTCGCTCGGCTCGATCGGAGCTCCAGCATTCCGGCGTCCTTTTGGCGGGCCATGCCTCGAGCGCCCGCCACGTCGAGGTAGCCAAGCCCTTCAAGACACGCTGTGGCGACCGTCTCTTCGCCCGGGTCCACGGCCAGATCGAGGTCACTCATCATCCTGCTGGGAACCCGGCCGTCCGACGAAAGGAACAGGGGAACGGCCCCCTTGAGCAGGAGCGGAACGATACCGCTGCTGTTGAGGACTGCAACGGCTTCACGCAATTGGGCACGCAAGCGCAGGTTCCGTTCCCGATTGCAGTCGTGGACGAACCGAAGGTACTCACGCACGTCATGGGGGAGCTGGTGGATTTGTCCGGCGCGAGCGAGGGACGAGAACAAATCGGGCGTAAGCAGAGTGTGATTTGCCAGAGCAATCACGGCCTGCCAGTCGGCCTTGTCAGTCGGATTGCCGTGAAGTCCGGCGATCAACGCCTCAAGCGCGTTGCCCCTGCTCATCACCGGCACGCTTTCGTGATGAGCTGTACTGCCTCATCGAGCCCCGAATAGGTCAGGCGATAGGTTTTTGCCGATCCGATGAGTTGAGTCAGGACTTCGAACGCGGCGCCACTCAGGTCTCCGCCGGGTGCAAGCGCGCCGTTGAGCAGGCCGCGCAATGCGTCGGCTGGATCGAGCGGCTCCAGGCAAGCTTTCGAGTCGCGATCTCTACGGAGCAGGACCACACAGCCGATGGGCAGGGGAGAAGGAGGCAAGGGCACGAACGCCTTGGGCACGGCCAAACCGTACGCGCCTGCGGTCAGGGCGGCGGCAGACTGGAACGGCATTGAGATCGGGGCAGTATTCGGCCAGCAGCGACCATGCTCCCGCCTTGACCGCAGGGGCAAACGGAAGGCCGACGCCATGCCCGCCGGAGTCCAGCAGCGTAACATCATCAGCGGCAAAGCCGAATCCTGCATGGACCAAGGCCAAGGTCAGCGTCGTCTTGCCCGCGCCCGGATTGCCGCAAAGAAGGACGAGACGTTCATTGTCGATCAGCGCTGCCGCATGGAGGGCGAGTTCATAGACACCGTGATCGAGGACCTCGATCAGCAATTGCCCTTTCAGCGTGACCGCCAGTTCGTCGCGGGAGCAGCACAGAATCCAATCACCATCCCGGAACAGATGCACCCGTCCCTTATACTCGACCATCTCGAACAGAACGTCGGCGGTCTCTCTTCGGACCTCGAGATGCCGAAATACGGTGATCGCGGGAAAGGCACAGGCCGCCGGATAGACGATGCGAATATTGAGGCCCGCAACGGCGACTACCTGGCTCACGAGTTCTCGACCTGATGACGACGGCAAAGGCGCGCAGGGCCGTATCAGGCTAAGCCGCAGCCAATCCGCGAGCGCTGCCGCGACATGCCTGCTTGCCTCAAGCCTATCAACACCACCACGCGCCATCTCGACCGAGATGGCTAGCGGTTGCATGCCTTCTTCCAGAGAGCGCCATATGTCGGCAGCAGTATCGTTGACGGCGAAAATGGCCTTCTGGGATGGGCTGAACAGCATGTTCTGTCCCCTGACGCATGCCAACTGCCCTTGGAGCACAAACGTCGCTGCACCGTCATCGGCGAGACCTGGTGCCACGGTTCTGTCAATCGCCTCGTGCTGATTCATCGCGGTAACGGTCCAAGCTGTTGTTGCAAAGCGGGTGCGTTCAATGGGCTAGCGCCACATGCCTTCGCAGTCCGGATAATCTCCACCGAGGACCGCGACTTCTCACAGCACTTCGTCGGAGAACCGGACCACGTCCTGATGCGCCGCGGTCCACTGGGAATGCGCCTTGTTCCAATAGGCGCGGGCGTTGGCGCCCATCAGCAATCTGAAACCAGACGGCGGTAACGGCAACGCGGCGGGGATTGGCTCGTCGGGCAGCCAGAGCAACACGTTGTCCCGACTTTCAACCGTCAGCCGCCATGTTCTTTCCAGGCGATGGAAACCACGCATGTTTGCCGCAGCCAACGCAAAAACCGATCTGGTGATCCTCAACCTGGGTGATCGATCGACAGCCTTGATCGGCGCTTGATGCGTGATTTCGCCCTTGGAGAGAAAGGCGTGCATGCGGATGAAGGATCCATCGATGCGCACGGTTTCCCGTGTTCCGTCCCGATCGTTTGACGCAGGATCCAGGCTGATCCCCGAGAAACATCCGTCGAACAGGCAGTCTTCAATGGTGCCGCTGAGGAGATAGTCGTTCTCCACCGCATCATCCCTGATTTCGCTCAGCCAGCACCCTTTTAGGCGAAAGCCGTCGGCGTGCTCGGCGAAACGAACGCCGTCCCAGCAACGACGCCCACGGACACCCTCTATCGTGGCGTCGGTGGTTCCATCCCTGACAAGCAGAGCGGCGCTGTTGCAGTAGGTGTCACGCCAATCAGACGTCAGCGGCACCTGGCCGTCAAAACGACCTCCGATAAGGCGAACGCCGGGGCAGTTGCGGATGACGAGCGGATAGCGATTGATGGGCAACGGCCCCTCGTCGCAGCCCATCGTCGCGCTGGGATTGCTGTTTCTGCTGTTGGCAACTGTGAAGGACGCATTCCGAGCATCGATTGTTGCTCCCGGCTGGAGATTCCTGATCGATTGCTGTTCGAAGCCATACTCACCTGCCAGAACGAACTCGTTGTCTTTCGGCGTCTGTCCGCCTTGCGCTTGGCACGAACCCGGCAACAGAGCGATCAGAGGATACAAGCCGGCGACGCCCATGAATGAACGGCGGTCCATTGTAGTGCTCATCGACCTGCCGAATCGCCCAGCCGAGGCCGTTCGAGGCAGGCCAGAAGCACGGCCTCCAAAACCTTTTCGGCGACGTTTTCGGGCGACGCCAACCTTTCCACGTCGACTGCCGTCAGCACGCCGACGTGATCTTCCGTTCCCATGCCCCCCTCAAGATCGGCCACGATCTGACGGCAAGCACAATCCGCCGCCGACCAGAGATGGAGGTCGCAGTCAGGAGATGCCCTTTGCATCCGCGAGGATCGATCGCCCCTTTTTTGAAGTCGATTTCGTGCCACGCCGATCTCGCCGCGCAGATGCACAAAAACCATGTCATGCACGCCAATGGCGAACAGGATGTCCAGCCACTTCTCCGAAGTTGCCCGATGCTTACTCTTAAGCAATATGGACAAAAACCCCTGCAACAGACCCTGATCCATAATAATTATGGTATTCTTTCCTTGCCTCTCGGTCTGAACATAAGCAACCAAGACCGAAAGATTCCAGACGACCCTGATTACATCTACAACCGATGATTGCCCACCTTCGATGACAAAACGTGCAATTCGGGCGAGCAACGAACGAAACTGACGATCCTTGAATCTTGGGGCAACAATACCGATCCTGTGGATCTGGCGGTCGATGAACGTTCTTGCCTCCCACGCTATTCGCACATCGCCTACTAGCGGGCCGCACTCTCGCAAGCCGTTCGCCAACAGGCTGGAGGCGGTTGTCTTTCCAATCCCAGGGAGACCAAAAAATTCCACGAATCGAATGTCTCTTTGAAGCGCGCGCGCTTCGAGGCTTGGCGGCAGGCCTGCCGCCAGACCAGGAACTGTGTGGGTGGTCATCGGATTGGTTTTCGGAAGATCCAAGAAACGTGGCGGAAGCTCAACGTTGAAACAGCTGGGACCCGGTCCCGGCATACAACTTTGGATTCTCATCAAGACCGCTCTGCAGTGATCGTTGCGTGCCGCGGTAGAAGACGAGCAAAGCCAGCGGGAGCCAGAAGAAAGCCGCTGTTGACGGACCGAAGGAATCGCTCATTTGGTTTGCGACGATGTAGTTCCACACGGAAACCGATGTTCCGAGCACCATCACATTCACTTCCGTCGCGTAGTCACCCTTGTCGTTGCCGAGCAATGTGGAGAAGACCGCGCTGACCAGATATGCAACGACCACGAGAACCATCACCGACACCAACGCGATGCCGGGCACTCCCAGTGTTCTAAAGGAGTCGATGAACAGGTTATGGCTATGGGGAGCGATATCGCCCACCGGCTGCCCTGCTCCCACTCCCACAAACGGATGCGACAGGCCGAGATCTATCGATATAGACCACAGTCGCTGCCGCGAGACCACCGAATGCGCCTCCCCTCCGGAAAGTTGAAGGGCCAGCAGATTGTAAGCCCGTGGATTTAGGAACTGCAATGTAACCAGACTCGCTTGGAGCAAAACCGGAGCCGTAACAGTACCCACGATCACTGTTACAGATCTCTGCTTTCTTCTCACCAGATATATACTATATAGTCCAAAGAAAGTTCCAAGCCCTGCAACGCCGAGAATGAAGTTTGTCTTTGAGCCCGATTTCACCAAACCCAGGAGCACCGCAAGGAGGCAGATCAAGAGGAAAATTCGATGCCTACGAGATGAGACCAGCTTCGCGGCGATGAGCGGCAGAACAGCCGACAGGGCGATCCCGAGTTGGTTCGAGTGCTTGAAATAGCCTTCCGCCCGATCGGCGAATCTGGCGTCGCCCAGCCCAATTGCGACAAGACAGGATGTTGCAGCACTCATGATGATCATTGTCATCACGATCCTATCGATTGCCACCAGACCATTTGGCCTTGTGGAGATCGCTGCGACGGCTGGAATGATCGCAAAACCGAACACCTGGGCGAAAACTGCGCGCATCGTTCTCATCGGATTGTCTGCGTAGAGCATCGACAGCAGGGACAGAACGATGATGAAGGCGGATATCGTCAGCACCGCAGTCGCCAAGGCCGCCTCGGCCCGATGGAGGCGTCTTGCTGTTTCGGCATAGGCAACGATGCTTACCAGGGCGCAGAACAGAGCCAGCAAAAAGGAAAGCGAGCCATCTGTTCCGGCGATACGCGTGGCGCCAGGGAACCAGATGGACACGATCAGCAAAAGGACGGATGCCTGCAGCATAGATGGGATGTCAGTGCGTTGCACAGAGACTTCGCGCCCGATGCGCAACGTCCCGCGGTTTGTCGTCCTGAACAGCAACACTGAGAAACAGAGGCTCAGCGTTCCTTTCCGGATCGTGATTCATGGCATGCTGCCGCATGGCGGGTGAAATTCTCCGCATACCTATTTCACAAGCAGCCTAGGCTCGACGGGTGGATAAGGAAATGAACGAAAAGGGGGTATTGGGACGGGATGCCCTAAGCCTTTTGTGCAAAGCGGCGCGGGACTGCCGATTTCCCGCCACTTGATCGAGAATCGAGCAGGCAGTGCAGCCGGATTGGGTGTTGGTACGGATTCGCGGATATGGGAAGCTTATGGACGGCAGACCGAGTCTTCCACACCATAGGAGATCGCCGTGCTTTGGTACCTTGTCACAGTCGGTGTGATCGGCGTTTTGCTGGGATTTCGTTTTCGAGCAGCTGCGCTCATCGTCGTGACCGCGGCGACTGTCGTGGGCGGCGTCGTTGCGGGCGGCATCGGCAATGTGTTCGATTGGCACCGCCTGCTTTCAATCCTGCTTCTGGTTGTCGTTCTGCAGTGTGCCTACTTGCTTGGCGTCATATGGCGCCGTGGCATGTCACGTGAGCCATGACGGTCCGCTGCCGTGCGCTCTGCTCAAGACGCCTGGTCGAATTTCATCACGGCGAAGACGGTCCGGACGAGAATAACGACATCGGCCCGCAGCGACCATTCCCGCACGTAGCGGCTGTCGAGAGAGACACGACTGGGATAATCCATTGCGTCTCTGCCTGTCACCTGCCACAGGCCAGTCAGCCCCGGCCGGGTTTTTAGATAGTCCATCGCACAGGAGCCGTAACGTTGCAGTTCGTCGGGAACGACCGGACGAGGACCGACGCAACTCATCTCGCCGCGCAGCACATTGATGAGTTGAGGCAACTCGTCCAGGCTGGACTTCCTGAGAATGTGGCCCAGGAATGTAATGCGCGGATCCTTCTTGAATTTCCAATTCTGCTCCCACTCCTTGGCGGCTTCGGGATTGCTCGCCAGATAATCGGCCAGGACCCGCTCCGAGTCCGCCACCATGGTTCTGAACTTGTAGCAGGCGAAACGCTTGCCGTTGAACCCGACCCGGGTGTGGGAGAACACCGCCGGTCCGCCGTCGGTCAGCAATATCAAAAGGGCAACCACCAGCATGACCGGAGCAGCAAGGACCAGCGCGATCAATGCGACAGCCATGTCCATCATCCTTTTGCGCCGGCCTCCAAGCGGACGGAGGTTTTGGCCGATGCGGATGCCGGGCCTGTGGCCCTTCGTGTCAAAAGCGCTGATTGTCACGGGTTTTCACCAAGAAACGCTGTTGGTGTTGCTGCCCAACTTCACAGCGGCTTGTGATTGTTGGCAAGAGAATCAAAGGAGGTAGCGGCATACCCGGCGCTCGTTACCCCTTAGCCTGATCCGCACGGCGCTGGCGTAGTGTCTGTAAGCCTTCTGATCAAACGGCGTATAACCCGGCATCCGTTTGCTGCGGTAGCAGTTCGGGCGGGTTCGGCTGTAGAGCCTGAATTGGAACTGGTCAGTCAACACGAGGTCGGAGTGCCAACCAAATCCAGGCCGTCACGCTCGTGGCGATACAGGAACCATGTTTGCCAAATGCGCAAGACCGCGAAGGCGTCCCTCAACGCAATGCAGGACTGCAAATGCATCGCGGCAGGAAATGCACGTGCATCGCGCCGAGACGATATCCCGGAGGGCAGTTGATCCGCTTAAAGGACATTGCAGGCTATCGGATAGTGGAGGGCGCAACGTGGTGTCCAGCTTGATGCTCTTACCAAGTGATCTGGCCGCAAGGCCGTCCGCTCGTGATGTTCTCGAGATCGACTTTGCCGGAGTACTTGCCGTCGTGCGCAAGCAAATAGCCTTGCTCGATCTCGATCTCTCCGGCCTCACCGTGGTCGTTGGCGCCACGACAGGACATCAAGCGGTGACTGCCACGGCGGCGGCGCTCGCCAACGCCAACCGTGTCGTCGCGCTGACCCGCATATCCTCCAGACATCCGAGCCTGGCGGCATCCGCGGATGCAACGTCGGCATTTGCCAACCTTGCCAAGGTCTCCGAACGCGTCGAAGTGACGAACCGCATCGATGGCCGCAAATGGCAGGACGTCGACCTCGTCACGAATTGCCTCCAGGTCGGGCCGATTACGAGATCGCTCATCGAACTCTTGCCCTCGCATGCGGTTGTTTCGCTGATGGCTGAACCATGGGAGCTTCGGCCGGGCGTTGTGGACTTCGACGCCTGTGACGAAGCCGGCATCAAAGTTGCGGCTCCCAACCTCAGCCACCCAGCCATAGACCTGCTGCCGGAACTCGCGCGGTTATGCTGCATCCTGCTGCGCGATGCCGGTGTCGATCAACGTGCCGCGAGGCTCGCCATCGTCTGCGACACGCCCTTTGCGCCGTCGCTCGAGCATACGCTACGCGAGAGTGGGGCGAGAGTAACTGTCTTTTCGCACCCCATGCTCATGACCAACGATGCATGGGATGTGATCGTCGTCGCGATGAGGCCGTCCGACAAACCATCAATGGACATCAACAGCCTGGGACGCATTGCCCGGAACTCTCGCCAAGCCCTGCTGGTGCAGTTCAGCGGCGGGATTGATCGCTCGGCCGCCAACTATTTCGGCCTAAGGATCTGGCCACAGAAGCGGCCCAACCGTGGTCAGCTAGGCCTTCCACTTGACGTACTCGGATCGGCTCCAATGGTCCGCAGACTGACGGGAGGGCTGAAGGCGGCAGAAGCCGCATATCGGGGCGTGGAGCTCGGAGGAGACAGCGTTGGATTTCTCGTGACGGCAAGGTCCGCGACGGTTGGCTGGGAACGTGTCTAGACACACGCCGAGCGTGCCCGTTTCGCGAAACGAGACATCGAATTTCCGAACCTTGGATCAGGACCGCGAGGTCCCGCCCTTGACGCACCCGCCAGCATGCCAGGGCCGGCTAGGCAAAACCCGATCGAGGCAGCCTTCAAAGCAACATTTGTCTGAGCTTGTACGCCACCTCGGTGCGGTTCGTAGCCTTGAGCTTCTTCATGATATTTCGGATGTGGACCTTGACGGTGCTCTCGCAAAGGTTGAGCTCGTAGGCGATTATCTTGTTCGCCTTGCCTGTCCTGAGCGCCTCCACAACCGCGGCCTCGCGTGTGGTGAACATGCCGGAGAGCGGGCGGGCACCGTTTGCGGTCGAGTGGATGATCTCTCGAAGCGCCAGCACGCAGCTGGCGGGTACAAAGATCCCTCCGGCACGAGCAAGACCGATGGCCTCGGCAGCGACCTTCACCTTCACGCTCGTAGGAATGTAGCCTCGGGCGCCGCATTCGAGAGCCGCGAGGACCTCTCCCGGCTCGTCGGAATCCACCACGACGATTACGGGTACGGCGCCAATCTCGGAAATGAAGTGCGCAAGTTCCGCCCGAACGCTCGGGTCCGTGACCTTTTTGGCGCCAAGAATCACAAGGATCGCGGATGGGTCCGCTTCCCCCGCAATGTGATGGATTTCGTCGAGCGATCCCACCGCGCTAACGCGCAAAGTGGGAGTGTGTTCGATAAGGCCACGAGCAAGGCATTCACGTTCGAGTGCTCGCTTGTCGACAATCATGACAAGGCCTTCGTTTCGATGTCCTTCTTCGACCTCGGGGCTGCCAAGACCATTCGCGTCCGGCAGATGTCCGTTGTGTATCGGTCTTGTTGCGTCATTCCAAAAATCGGAAGTTTGGGGATGTCCCATAGCCTCACCTACTCCTTTTTGCCGCTGACTTTGCTTTTCTCCCTCTTGGGTTGGTACCCTCTCAAAGCTTGTCAGAGGCGACAACTGATACGCTTGATCACATGTCAGGCTGCCTAGATGTAACTGAGGATTGGATTCAAGGAGTATGGCATACGCCGCCCCAACGCACGGACGTATGGCTTCCCCGACCTATGGTGGTAACCCAACCCAGAGGGCATACTACGATGCTGTGGAAAACACGCATTAATCCTGGTTAACAATTTGGTAATTATATCTTAGCTAGCTAATATAGTGTTACAACTTAAAGTTGTGTGAAACTGGACTACGCCAATAAGGCGAATTCGATGGCGGCTTTGTCCTGGTAGGAATTTTTTCTTGACAGGGTGAGTGCAGCTATGATAGATATCTACCTATGGTGCAGATTTGCGCCAAGGACCCGCCGCACAGGCGGGTTTTTCGTTTGACGCTTCACGACCAACGCGCCGGCGAGCGCTCCGGAGGAACCCGTTAACCCGGATTCGTTGCCCTGACGTCTGAGGTACTACCCCCCGGAAACCACCAGCTTTACGCGACGAAAACGCGGCAGAAGCATGGGGACGCGCCGGGCATATTCCTCGTATTCGGGGAAAGTTTGCCGCAGGATCGCCTCTTCATTCTTGGCGCGGCGAAACTGTAAAAGAAATTGGAGACCGCCTAAGGCAATCATTATCACTGAAAAATGCGAAAGAATCATCCCGAGGACGAATGCCGCCTCACAGATGTAGAGCGGATGGCGTATGATGGAATATGGACCGGAGGTAACCAGTTGTCGGGCCGTAGCCATGATGGAGAAAGAGGGCCAAGCCAATAGAGGCAAAAAATCGAACTGACCATGCCAATAAAAGTCAAGCAGAGCGCAATCATTTGAGCGGCCTCATTTCTCACCGCAGGCGTCAAAAACATCGTGACGACTATCATGAACGTTCCGGCCACCGACGTGACCCTAGGTCCAATGCCCACGGCCGTCCCTTTTGGCGGGAGGCGGCTCACAGTCATGAGAACCTGCAACAACGAAAACAAAGTCGCTGCGGCTTGAGTGACGACGGCCAACAAATTTGCCGAGACGTCCTGATGCAAATAGGAGAACAAAGGTATCCCACTAAGGATCGCCAAGACCGTCATTATAAAGACGATGGCGACGCGGCCGAAAAAATCCTCCGTTAACATCTGTTAGCCTCCCAAAGAAGCATTCAAGCACTCCTCTTACGTCTGCACAAGAAAATGGTTTCCGAAAGGTTAACGCCCATTTCTATCTTAACGTTCGATTAAACTGACCGGCGTACCATGACCAGATGCCGAACCTGCTCCCAACGCTTCGCGTCGTGGCCCCTATCTCCTTTATTATTTCGGCAATCATTGTGGTCGCCCTCAACCCCCACAGCGCGACTTTCGCGCTTTGTGCTGCGTTGCCTTTGAATGCCGCTGGATGGCCCACACTTCGGCCAACAGCAGAGCGGGCCTGCCGAGCTTCAGTTAAGCTGATCTAGGATTCCAGAGCTGCTCGCCAGCTCCAAGCTCCTGTAGATCTGGAAGCCTATCGTGAAGATCGCGGCCATCGAAATCGGCACGCCGAAGGGCACGACGCCTTTGCGGTCGAGATGCTGGGTGTAGAGGCGAAATGCGCCTTGGGGCAGCAGCAGCGGGTTTTTAACGACCAGCGCCGTGACGAGAGCAAAAACCAGCAGCAGTCCCGAAAACACGATGAGATCGCTTTCGCCGATCAGGAACGGCGTGACCGCCAGCAGCTTGACATCGCCGGCGCCGATCTTGCGCAGCGCCCAGAAAGGGAAGAGCGCGACGAACAACAGAAGTCCGGCCATGGCGCTCAGCCCCAAATCCCACCACGATCCGGATTGGAGCGACAGCAGCAGCAGGCCTCCTGCCCCCAGGCAGAGCAGCAGCAGCACATCGCGATTGGCTATCTTCTGCGTCGTGAAGTCGAGCCACGCGATCCTTGCGAGCAGAGGGATGGCGAGCGCCTTCAGCAGCAGCGCTTCGACGAGCAACATGCTAGCGCTCGATATTCTGCACGCTTGAGGACAAAAGCTTCAGATTGTTGGCTACGGTCGGATCGTTCGGCGCCAGCTCATAGGCCTTGAGGAAATTCGCGCGCGCGTCCTGCAGCTTGCCGCGCAGCAAATAGGAATAGCCGACATTGTTGTAGTACTCGGGCGATGCGCCCATCAGCTTGAAGGCCCTGGTATAGGCCCGGTCGGAGAGATCGAAGCGGTGGATGCGGTCGCAGGAGGCAGCCAGCCCCATCCAGGCGCCACCGTCGTTCGGGGCAAGCTGCGTCGCCTTGAAGAACAGGGCGCCGGCATTGCCGTAATTTTCCGCGCGAAACTGGTTCTTGGCCTCCCCGACGGCCTGGTCCGAGGCGTAATATTCGACGTCGCTGACGGTCTTCAACCCGTCAAAGGCATCGCCAAAGGAGGTTACGTCGCCTTTCGACGGCTCGTTGGTGCGGACGACACCGTCGGTGGCGTCCGTCTGGCAGCCGGCAAGCACCATCATCAACAGACTGGCTGCGGCTGCGACTGAGAGGCGCATTGGCGCTGTCATTCTATCCCCCAAGAGCCGTCCGACTCCATTTTTAGAATCAAAGCATATACCATTTAGAAGAAAATGCCCCTCATGCGGATGATCACCGGCAACATGATGACCATCATAACCACCGGAAAAATGCATAGCCCCAGCGGGATCATCATTTTGACCGGCAGAGAATTGGCGCGTTCCTCGGCACTTAGAATTCTTTGTCCACGCATTTCGGCGCTATAGACACGCAAGGCGTCGGTGAGGCTGGTGCCCAATTCTTCCGATTGCCGAAACAGCACGGCCAGTGCCCTCGCCTCGTCAAGCCCGATGCGATCCGAGAGTTCGCGTAGCGCCTCTCGCAATGGTTTGCCGGCGCGCAATTGCAGGTTCATGATCGACAGCTGTATTCCCAGCCATTTGTGGGTGGCAGCCATTTCATGGCTGACACGTTCGACTGCCGCCTCCAGGCTCATTCCGGCATCCGCGCAGGTGATCATCATGTCCATGAAGTCGGGGAACGCCCGACGATAGATCTGTTTTTGGCTGTTCTCGAAACGGTCGAGCAGAATGGCTGGAATCACGATGCAGGATAAGCCGAACAAGGCAGAACCAGCAAAAGTGATGAAACCGGGCAGTTGTGGCGGCAGGACCCGCGACAACAGTGCATAAATGGCCAAAAACCCGAGGCAGACCGCAACCAGGCGGGACAGCGTATAAAGCAAGGGCGCGCTTGATTGATAAAAGCCGGCGCGAAACAGTTTCGCCTCCAGGGCGTTTGGCTCATCGCGCTCCTTCTCGATCGACTTGAAGTATGCGTCGACCGGACGCTGCGCCGCAAGCTTGGCAAGCTGGTCTTGTCCGAGCATCGATCGGCGGTCTGTAATTCCTTCGCCCATCAGGCTCTGCGCGACAAGCTTTCGGGTTTGCAGAGCCGGCAAGAAGACAAGCGCACCGAACAGGAAAAGGGACACCGCCGCCACGAAGACGGCAATGGAAACCAAGAAGCCCAGGTCCTGAATATTCGAAAACAATTTTATCCGTCGCTCCAGTCAAAAATCGAAAGTGACCATCCGGTACATGATGAAGTCGCCAAGCAGCGCCCAAAGCCCAAAGATCAGGAACACTGGAAAGATCATTGGGTTACCCCAGACGGCGCCGTAATAGGCCGGAGCAATGAGTTGAAGGATCAGGAACATCGCGACAGGAAACAAGGAGATGATCCACGCGGAGACGCGGCCCTCGGCCGAAAGCGCCCTGATTTTCATTCTCAACTTCTGCCGCTCACGCAGTACCGAGGAAAGATTAGCCAGGATCTCGGTGAGATTGCCGCCCGTCTTGGCCTGGATCGACAGCGATACCGACAGCAGCTGAAGGCCCTCGAAGCCGACACGCTGCGAAAGCTTTCGCACGGCCTGCTCTATGCTGAGACCGAATGTGATTTCATCGGCGACGATGCCGAACTCGGTGCCGAGCGGATCCGGCATCTCGCGCGCGACCAGACCGATCGCGACCGAAGCGGGGTGTCCGGCGCGCAGCGAACGAACGATCATGTCGAGCGCGTCCGGCAACTGTTTGGCGAACTTCCGAATACGCTTGTTGCGGGCACGCCGAAGGACGAGAAGCGGCAGGACAAGCCCTACGACCAGAAAGATAAGGAGCGACGCCAAGGCAGAGAAATTGAGGAGGATCGCCAGCAGCAAGGCCATCGCCAGCCCAGCAAGCAGGAACGCCGCGGCGAAGGTCAGGGGATTTCCAGTAATGCCGGATTGGGTATAGAGCCTGTTCAACCAGACCATTCCAAAAAGAAAGTCGCCGGAGTCAGTGAGGCCGCGCTCTCGCAGCAACCCCTGTAACGTTTGTTCCGCCGGAACCTCGCCGGCAAGCCGGTTCAGCCGGCGATTCACTGCCATGGACCGGGAGCGGCGGCCGGCAAAGGAAAGATAGAGAGCTTCGCCGGCGAGAATGACCGAGGCCGCCGCCAGCATGTAGATGAAGTACAATAGAGCTTGGCCGGTCGGCATCAGAGGGCAACCTGCGGGTTGAAAGCGTCCTTGGCAAAATGGTGGCCAAGCGTCGCCGCTTCCGGAGCGAAGCGCGGACGGACACCGGTGGCGCGAAAGTCTCCTATGACCTTGCCCTCGGCTGTGACCTCGCAACGGACGAAGTGATAGATTTCCTGCAGCTGGACGACATTGCCTTCCATGCCGGTCAGTTCGGAGATGGAGGTGACACGGCGACCGCCATCCGACAGGCGCTGGGTCTGGACGATGATGTCAATCGCGGAGGCAATCTGCGCCCGGATGGAGTCGTGCGTCATCGGCATGCCGGCCATGCCGACCATCTGCTCCAGCCGCGAGATCGCATCGCGTGGCGTGTTGGCATGGATGGTGGTCATCGAGCCTTCATGGCCGGTGTTCATCGCCTGCAGCATGTCGAAGGCTTCCTCGCCGCGAACCTCGCCGACGATGATGCGATCCGGCCGCATGCGAAGTGCGTTCTTCAGCAATTCACGCTGGCGAACCTCGCCCTTGCCCTCGACATTGGGCGGGCGCGTCTCCAGCCGGCCGACATGCGGCTGCTGCAATTGCAGTTCGGCCGCATCCTCGATGGTGACCAGTCGCTCTTTCGAGGGGATGTAGCTCGACAACGCGTTGAGCAGGGTCGTCTTGCCGCTGCCGGTCCCGCCCGAAACCAGGATCGATTTGCGCGCCTGCACTGCGATCCGCAGCAGCTCGATCATGGGCGGCCGGATCGAATTGAATGCCATCAAACGCTCGAGGGAGTACGGATTCTTCGAGAATTTACGGATCGATACCAGCGGGCCGTCGACCGAGATCGGCCGCACGGCAATATTGACGCGCGAACCGTCCTCCAGCCGGGCATCGACCATGGGCGACGATTCGTCGACACGCCTGCCGATCGCCGAGACAATCTTGTTGATGACGCGAAGCAGGTGCGCCTCGTCTCTAAAGCGGATCGCCGTCTCCTCGATCACGCCACGCCGCTCGATGAAGACACGCTTGTGCGTGTTGATCATGATGTCGGTAATCGAGTCGTCCTTGAGCAGCGGTTCGATCGGCCCAAGACCCAGCATCTCGTCGGCGGTGTCGCTGGTCAATTGATCGAGCTCTCGCGCATTCAGCGGCACGTTTCGATTTCGAACGAACTCGCGAACGATGGGCCGGATCTCGTTCAAGATTTCATCCTTGGAGGCGCTTTCAAGAGCGGTCAGATTGAACCGATCAATAAGGTGGCGATGGAGCTCTACCTTGAGCGTCAGGAAATCGTCACCCTGAGGTCTGAAATCGTCGACAGGGCCGGATAACAGGTTTGTCGGCGTAGGTATGATCGACGGCTCAACCCGAGCCTCATTCGCTGCCTTATTAATGAACCGACCTAGCATATTGGCCAACCTCCCCACATTCTCTGGTCAAGAATCTATTCGTTAACCATCGAACGCACAAGCTTTAGGGCATTCTAATATACTAATCCGCCGAACACAGTTAAGGAACGCGCGGGATTGGACGTCCTAACACAGACGACCGCCAGAGCTACGAACCGCCCCACGCCCGCGTGCAATCCAGCGAACGGATTGAATAGCAACGATAGCAATCGCCAACCCCGCCAGAACATCGACTAGGTAGTGACCACCCTGCGGCGGAGTGGCAAGTATAAGCATCACGTTCAATAGGAAGACGGGCGGCGCAATGTAGCGGACATCACGCATCGAATAGACGAAAATCGCCGCTAGCGCTGAATGAAAAGACGGGAAAGTCACTAGCCCTTCAGGGTGTTCGATCAGAAACGGTTTTAACGTGCGAAGCGTGTGGAGTTGATCTAGGTGGCGCGTCGAAGCACCGGCCCCAAAAGAACTCAAGACTTCTGGCGAAGGATGAAAGAAATCAGAAGCTCCTGCCGCCGGGATCCCGACAAGCACCACGCACGTCAGGCACCCAGCTAACCCAAAGTGCGCAGAGAACTCTGCCAGTCGATCCAATCTGGAAGTGAACGCAAGGATAGCCGGCAAAACCAGCATCTGAATTTTCAAACTGCCATATGCGTATGTTATTGCGTGCGCAAAAATCGGATGAGCGTTCAGGCCAGTAACGTAGTCAACCCAATCAAATCCCAAAGCTCCATCGGCCGCCGCGAGATACCGATCCATTAATGGGCGCCCCGTCGCACTAGCCAGATAGGATAACAATAGTAGCCCGGCCGAGAGTAAAATTATTTGACCCAAAGCGACAAGCAGTCCCTGCGCTCTAACAGAAAACTGCGCCACGGCCTCACGGTAGAGAAATGGAGTCTTCCGCAACTGGTACCGCATGGCGCCTAACAACAGCCACAGAACCAGAAACGGAAGGCTTGCCAGCGCTTGATAGAAGAAAAGGAGAGGGTTTGCGTTGACGGTTGAAAACGGCAACCAAACCAAATTCACCACCGTAAGGCCAATGATGAGCACCAAAACAAGACCAAGGAGCCTATCATGTCGGAGGTTGGCCGCTATGTTCCGAAGCCATGCCGAGCGACCGATTGGCACGGCACCTGGAGAATCGGCGGTCATCTTGGATGCAGGACAAGACAGCCGCATGAAACTCTGCTCTCGATAGCTCCCCTGGCTTGGCTGCGAACAACGCGTCACGTCAATTTAGCCCCGCTAAATTTGAGATGCCTAAACTAATCATTAACCACGGGGCGGGGCAAGCGTTCGAAGGGCGACTGCCAGCCAATACTTACAGCATAGTTAACCAGCCTCCCCCGTCAAATACGTTTTATTTTGTTCGTGACGCACCGCCCTCGCGACGCTCACGAACCTTATGACCACGACAGGCCATCCTGTCTTCTAAGCGATCGCTAACCCATTAGATATAAAGGAATATGCATAACAGCTAATGTAAACCAATGACTGCCGTGAGTGAGGCAAAATTGTGAACGAATGGTTAAGGAGCTTGAAAAATTAGTCGAATCAATATCTTGCTAAGAATCGATCTCGCAAGATCCCTGAGAAACAGGTATTGGAAGGTTAAGGAACTGTTAATCCCGTTTGACTCTGTTTTTTCCCAGGTCAAGGATTGGGATGACGGGGGATGCTTGGGTATGGATTTCATCCTTTGCTCTGTCTCGTCGGGTTCAATCTCAAGGGAGAAATTCGCATGAAGAAGCTCATGACGATGGCCCGGCAGTTCCGCGACGATAGTGACGGCGCTGCCATGGTCGAATACACAATCCTGCTCGGTATCATTACCGCGGCAGTCATCGTGTCGATTATCGCGGTCGGGGCCTGGGTTAGCACCCAATGGCAGGCTTTGACTACGGTCCTTACCGCTGGCGTCGGCGGCTAACACCGGTTGTCGACATTAGCTTCCATCGACGTCAACGGAATCATTGACGTCGATGGAACCGACAAGTGTCTGACGGGAGCAAAGCCATGCGCGCCAATACGCTTATCATGATCGTTCTCGCCGGCGTGTTCGGCGTCCTGGCGGTGGTTCTGGCCAACATCTGGCTGGCCGGACAGCGAAGCGCCATGGCGCAAACGGGGATCGTCCAAGGCAGCACTGTCGTCGTAGCGGCAATGCCTCTGAAGTTTGGCGACGCACTGAGCGCCGACAAATTGCGCGAAGTCGCGTGGCCGGCGGGTGCGGTTCCAACGGGCGCCTTCAAGACAACGAAAGAGGCGCTGGCCGGCGAAGGCACAAAGCAGGCGTTGCAGGCAATCGGCGTCAACGAACCTGTTCTCGCCAACAAGATCACCGGCCCCGGCCAGCGCGCCACGCTTTCGGCTGTGCTGGGCGAAGGGATGAAAGCAGTATCGATCCGCGTCAATGACGTGCTCGGTGTCGCCGGCTTCGTCTTCCCGGGCGACCGCGTCGACGTGCTGCTGACGCGAACCGTGCGCGGCGACGATGGCGCGGACAAGAGTTTTGTCGACGTGCTGTTGCAGAGCATGAAGGTGCTCGCCATCGACCAGCTGGCCGACGAGAGCAAGGAAAGCCCGACGGTGGTGAAGTCGGTGACGCTCGAGGCCAGCACCAAGGATGCCCAGAAGCTGACCCTGGCAGCGGGCGCCGGCCAATTGTCGCTGGCGCTTCGCCAGGCCGCGGCCAGCAAGGGCGAGACCACCGAACGAGTAACGCTTTCCGATTTGATCGGCGAAACGCCGGCCGATGTCGCCGCCAGGCAGGCGGAGCTCGACAAGAAGGCAGCAGCCGAAGCGGAGGCAGCAGCCGAGCGCAAGCGCGCCGCGGACAAGATTGCCGGGTTGACCCAGGCCGTTGAGCGGGTGGGAAGCCGCCTTGACGAACTGGGCAAGGTAAAGCCCGCTCCGGTCGTGGTGACGGCACCAGCGCCGCAGCCGGTCGTCAAGGAAGTGGTCAAATATGTGCAGCCGGAACCGCCGAAGAATGTGTCAGTGGGCGTTTTCCGAGGCGTGAAGCTCGAGACATATGACGTGCCGCGGCAACCATGATAGAGTGCGGCTAATAAAACGAGGCTGCCACCGGCAGCGATTGGGGAGACGGGGATGCAGGGGGCTTGGTTGAGGTTGGCGGCGGCGGCATTGCCTTGTCTGGCAGTGCTGTTGCTGTCGAGTCTGGCGGCCGATGCAGCCGACCGTTTCATCGACGTGTCGAACCCCAGCGTCCATCGCATCTTCCTGCCGATGTCGCAATCGGTGACCGTGCAGGTAAATGCCAATCTGGGCGATATCGTCGTCGGCGACGAGAAAATCGCCGATGCGCAGCCTATGACCGACCGCACGCTTTATGTCATCGGCAAGGGCGCCGGCACCACCACGGTCAATCTGTTTTCCACCGACAAGCGCTCGCTCGGCGTCATCCAGATCGAGGTCGGCGTCGACGTCAGCGACATGGCGCAGGCGATCCGCCAGGTGGCACCGAGGTCGCGCATCGAAATCGGCTCGATCAACGGCAAGGTCAGGCTCGGCGGCCATGTCAAGGACGGCGCCACGCTCGCCGCAATCATGGAAGTGGCGCAGCAATACGGTCCTGACGCCATCATCAACTCCGTCATCGTCGACGACAGCCAGCAGGTCAATCTCGAAGTTCGCGTGCTGGAAGCCAAGCGCAACGCCGGCCGTGATCTGGGCGTGTCGATCAGGAGCACCAACAAGAGCGGCACAACCCGGAGCGGAACAGGCATTGGCACTGTCGACGCGGACGGAGCGGTGCTCGGCGCGGGAGACCTTGTTAGTGGCCTCCTGTCGAACTCCAATCCGTTCGCGGCTCTGATCACCCGCGTCATCGACAGCAACATCAAGGTCGATTTGATCATCGAAGCACTCGAAGCCAAGGGCGTGGTGCGCACGCTGGCCGAGCCCAACCTGACCACGCTTTCCGGCGAACCGGCCAGCTTCAATGCCGGCGGCCAGGTGCCTATCCGCAGCGTCACCGCCGATGGCCTGATCCAGATCGAATACAAGCAGTTCGGCGTCAATCTTCAGTTCACCCCGGTCGTGCTCGCCGACGACAAGATCCATATGAAGCTGGCGCCCGAAGTGAGCGACCTGACCGGCTTCACCACCGCCGGCGACCCGATCTTCACCAACCGCAAACTGGATACCGTCGTCGAACTGCGCGACGGGCAGAGCTTTGCGGTGGGCGGGCTTTTGTCCAGCAAGACGACAAAGCTCCAGAACCAGGTGCCGTGGCTCGGCCAGGTGCCGGTCATCGGCTCGCTGTTTCGCAATTCGAGCAACCAGAAGGAAGAAACCGAGCTGGTGGTCATCGTCACCCCGCACCTCGTGCGGCCGGTGAAGCCCGGCGAACAACTGGCGACACCATTCGACAAGACGCGGCCGGCCAACGATCCCGAATTGTTCCTGCTCGGCCAGCTCGAGGTGAACAAGGACATGATCCGCAAATATGAACACGGCGAAGGCGTCACCGGCCCCTATGGCCACATGCTGGACTTCAAATCGAAGGACAAGATGCTCTATGTCAAGAAATAGCGCCTTGGTCCTCATTGTGTGCACCGGCTTGCTGACGGGCTGCGCCGCCGACTATCTGAACCACTACGACTCGGTGACTTTGGCCGCCGGCGACACGCAGAAATACAATTCGATGCTGCAGACGGTCGACCCGCTCAATCCGGCCTCCCGGAACACACATATCGAAGGCGACGGCACGCGCGCCGCGCTTGTTGCGCACAACTACAAATTTCCGCCGCCGCCGCCACCGCCGCCGGCGATCACGGTCAATGTCGGTGGGTCCGGCGTGACACCGTGAACTGAACGGAAGGATGCGGAGGGCGCCGGGCATGCGAGGGGCCCTGGCGCAGGAAAGCAGAGAGTAAGGTCATGTTGGGGACCATTCGCGCCTTCTGGAACGATCAACGCGGTATAGCGATGATCCTGGTGGCGATTATGTTGCCGGTGATTATCGGCTTCGCGCTGCTGGTCATCGATATGTCCCGTGCGAACAATCTGCACAACGATTTGCAGAAAGGGTCGGACGCGTTTGCTCTGGCCGGTGCGGCGGAACTGGACGGCAAGGCGGATTCGATCACTCGGTCCGATAGGGCGATCGCCAATCTCGTCGACAACACGTATAAATTCTCTAGCGCGGGGCCGATACAGACGCTGACAAGTGCCGGGATAACCCGCCGCTACCTGCGGTCGCTTCCGCCAAATGACACTGACGCAATCAGGGTGCAGGACGTCATCACGGACGAGGTTGCGGGAGCTGCCGAAGCCGAATTTGTCGAGGTGACGGTCAACCCGACTGGCTTCTCGGCGATCTTCCCCGCCTCGTTTCTGACTGGCAATACCGGGGATAATGCCTTCAACATCGGAGCGACCGCGGTCGCAGGCTTTGCCGGAGTCGTAGTCTGCGACATGACCCCCCTTTTCATCTGTAACCCGTTCCCCGGTCAGAACCTGCAGGATGTGGTCAACAATCAGAACTTCTTCCGAAAGGGCATCAAGCTTGTGATGGGCTCGACGTCGTGGGGGCCTGGCAACATGGGCTTCCTTAGACCCGCCGATTCCCATGGCTATGGTGAGGGCGACCTTGCCGACGACATCGCCCATGTCGATTTCCCGGAGTGCGTGAACAGCCGAGGTATCTACACCCAGACCGGCAGTCTGACCGAAAAGGCCAAGGCGGCGTTCAATACCCGCTTCGACATGTACGGGCCTCACTTTGGAAAGAACGATGCCTCTGTTCCTCCCGCACCGAATATTCGGAAGGGCTTCGATTTCAAGCCGAAGGGAAAAAACCCAGGCACAGACCCGTGCGATATGATCCCCGCGACCGATCTCACGAAATTCCATGGACTGACGCAGGACACCGCTTACCCGCTCTTTGACGGGCGCATCGGCAATGGCCTTTGGGACTACGACGGCTACGTGGCCGCCAACTATCCCAATGGTGAACTGGCAGGCTTCAGAGACGCGAGCGGAAACGCCTACTCCAACACCAACCCGCCATCTCGATACGACCTCTACAAATACGAGCTAAACACCCCCGGACTGGTGAACACTCACTCCGTCGGTGGTGAAACCGGCCAAGCAATGTGTCACGCAACTCCATCGACCGACCCTAATCGTCGGCTAGTCTATGCCGCCATTGTCGACTGCGACCAGTACGCGGGCGAATTGAACGGGCAGAGTGGCTCAATGACCGCGATCGGATTTGCGAGTTTCTTCCTCACCGAGCCGGTTATTGGCGACGACGTGTTCGCCGAAATCGTTGACATCGACGGCAACGCAGGGCGTGGAACCATGGTCGGCTTCGCGAAGGACAATGTCCAACTTTACCGCTAAGCGCACCGGGATCCTTCGCCGACTCGCCCGGAAATTCGGCCGCGAGGAGCGCGGCGCGATCCTGGTCGAGATGACGTTGATCACGCCGCTGATGATCGCGCTATCGGCGGGTGTATTCGAGTTCGGCACAGTCATCCACCGGAAGCTGCTGATAGAAGTGGGCCTGCAGGACGCAGCACGGTACATGGCACGTTGCACGACCGGCTTCGCCACCGTGAATTGCACGACCACGGCGCAGAACATCGCCAAATATGGGACGCCGACGGCCGGGACCTTGAGAGTGGCCGACTGGGGCACCGACGAGCCGGTCATCATATCAACCTATGACACCACTAATGCGGTCGATCCCGACACGGGGCTGCAGGACTATCGAGGGAGCGGTGCGACTGTCCGCACGGTCCGCGTGACCACCAGCTACGCATATGGGGCTACGTCGCTGCTCTCCTATATCGGTATCGGTCCCATCACCATCACCGCTTCACATGAGGAGCGATTTATTGGGTATTAGCATGCGACCATTGAGTGATTTCAGACAAGAGGAGTGCGGAGCAGCCATGGTTGAGGCTGCAATTGCCATGACGCTGCTTCTTACGCTGACGCTTGGCTTCGTCGATTTTGGCTATGCCCTCTACCAGTGGAATGCAGCGAACAAGGCGGTCCAAGTCGGCGCGAGGGCAGCCTCCATTTCCAATCCAGTGAGTACCGTGCTTGCCAGCGCCGCGGTCACCACGAACGTGCCGCTGGTGGGCACGGCTATGGCGCCTGGCAGCTTCCCCACCTATTCCTGTACCGGTGCAGGCGGATGTACTGGATTCAACCAGGCGAATTTCGACGCGATCTACAATCGCATGGTCGTGTTCTTCCCCAGGCTCCAGCCGGCGAATGTCAGGATCACCTACTCCGCGACCGGCCTCGGCTATTGGGGCCGCCCGGGTGGACCGGTCCCGACAGTCACGGTCAGCCTGGAGGGTCTTACGTTCCAGTTCTTCTTTCTGGGCGGACTGCTCGGATTCGCAGACATCACCATGCCCTCGATGCTGAGCACGGTCACGGGTGAAGACATGAAGAGCACCTTTCCATGAACGCCATCAACACCAAGGTTCTGCCGACCAAGCGCAAGCAGGTGGCGCTGTTTTCTTCGGATGCGAATTTCAAGCGCGATGTGGCGACGCGGCTCGATGCGCTGGCGATCTACGATGTCCGGATTTCCGAGACGGGCGACTTTCTCAAGGGGCCACCCGCCGATACGCGCCCGGGCATCGTCATCCTCGACCTCGGCAATGGCGAGCTGCTCGGCAGGCCAGGCATCGTCGAGGCGCGCGCGCTGTGGGCGAGCGTGCCGCTGATCGCCGTTTCCGACGAATTGACCTCCGAACAGACGCGCGTTCTGGTGCGCATGAATGCCTCGGACTGGCTGCACAAGCCGCTCGACGGCAAGGAACTGCTCAACGCGGTGACCTTCCACGACACCGGCAACCAGGGAACGAAAAGCCGCATCATCACCTTCATCAGTGCCAGCGGCGGCGCCGGCGCGACGACGCTGGCGCTCTCGGCGGCCGAGTTCCTCGCCTCGAAATCGAAGGAACGCGCGGCCTCGACCTGCCTGGTCGATCTCGATTTCCAGAGCGCCAATTGCGGCGCCTACCTCAATCTGTTCAACCAGTTCGATCTTGCCGGCATCATCGGCCAGCCGGAACGGCTCGATGTCGAGTTGATGGACGTCATCAAGCTTTCGCGGCCATCCGGTCTCACCCTCTACGCGTTCGAGCGGCCGCAGCTGCCGTTCGAGCCGCAAGGCAGCGATTTCGTGTTCCGGCTGCTGGATCTCGTCGCCTACCGCTTCGACGACATCGTCATCGACCTGCCCAACATCGAAACGCCGTGGCACAATTCCGTGCTCTCGACGAGCGACGAGATCTTCATCGTCTTCGAACTCAACGTCGCCTCGCTGCGGCAAGGCAAGCGGCTCTACAAGAAGATCCGCGAGCTGCGCGGCAATGCGGTCAGCATCACGCTGGTCGCCAACAAGCACAAGCGCAAATGGTTCGGGAACCATTTCTCGCGCAGCGAGCTCGAGAAGATATTCAAGGCGCCGCACATCAAGTCGGTCGCGCTGGACAACGCCCTGCTGACCGATGCCTTGAACCGCGCCATCCTGCCTTCCGAAGTGGATGGGCGCGCGCGCTTCAACAAGGATCTGAAGAAGATGTTCAAGGAGCGGCTCGATGACGCTGCCCGATAGACATCGCATCGCGCCAAGGTTCGCCGGCGCCTGCGCCCTCGGCGTGGTGCTGGCGATGTCCGTCCAGACCGTCGCCGCGGCGCGGTCGGGGCTTTCGGACCGGCCGCCGCTGCCGGCGATGGGCCCCAGCCTGCGCAAGGCCGTTGCCTTCGCGACCGGCGAGCAGCCCGGAACCATCATCATCCGCAAGAACGAGAAGGCGCTCTACCTGGTCACCCGGCAGGGCCAGGCGCTTCGCTACCAGATCAGCGTCGGGCGCGACGGCTTCGGCTGGACCGGGACTGTGAAAGTCGGCGCCAAAACGGAATGGCCCCAATGGCGCCCGCCGCGCGAAATGCGCGCCCGCCAGCCGGAACTGCCGGAGCTGGTGCCCTCGGGCCCCTACAATCCGCTCGGCGCCAGGGCGCTCTATCTGCTTCGGGACGGGCGCGACACGCTCTATCGCATCCATGGCACCAACGACCCGTCGGGCGTCGGGTTCGACGGCACATCCGGCTGTTTTCGCCTTACCAACACGGATGTGATCGATCTTTTCAAGCGCGTGCCGATCGGCACCAAGGTGGTGGTTCAATGACGACGATCAGCGATCCGCGTGTGCCGACGATAGAACAGCAGCTCGAACCGCAACTGCTCGACCGCGCCACCAGCCGGTCCCGCCTGGCCGTCGCGATCGGCGTCGGACTGACGCTGTTTGCGGTGCTGAACGCCACGGCCGCCGTCTATCTTTACCGGGGCATCACCGACCTGCGCGTCGTGGAAGCGCATCTCGAACAACTCGGAAGCTTCGAGCAGCGCATCGGTGCCCGGCTCGACAGCGTCAACAACGGCTTTCAAAGCCGGTTTGAAAAGCTCGACAGCCAGCTGCAAGGCAGGTTCAACGAGATCAACGGCAACATAGCCAAGGTGGAACAGAACCTTCCCCCGGCTGGCGATGCCGGTCTCGCCGCCGCGCCGGAACCCGTCTTCACCACCAGCACGGTGGCGGAGGCGTCCTCCGACACCGAAGTCGCGGCCGAACCCGCCGCTGCCGATGCGCCGCGGCCGCCCAAGAGGAGGATCGCCGCCTCGCCGCCGCCACCCAACCCCGGCTACCAGCGAACCGAAACGCCGGATGGCAAGGTCTACTATCGCAAGATCAATTAGAGACGGGTGCGAAGACCCGGCGCCTGCCGCGCCGGCTAGATTAGAAATCCCGCTTCAAAACCATGAGGCGCACGGCCAAGGCCTCCGCACGCTGCCGGGCCTCGCGCAGGAACGCGACATGGCAGTAGGCGCAGGCCGCGAGGCCCATGACGAGCACGAGGCTGTTCTCCCAGCTGACGTCGAGCATCAGCGAGAACGGGAACACGCTCGGCTCGGCGAATGTGGCGATCGCGCTCGCTGTTTGCGCATGACCGGCGACCGCGATCATCAGCCCCGCGAAAAGCAGCGCCAGGTGGTTGGCAAGGAAGAACGCAGCCGATTTTCTCGTGCGGTGCGCCACCCACAAGACAACACACGCAGCGATCAGGATGGCGGCATCGATGGCCATCGAGCCACCCAGATAAAGATCGACCTGTTGCCAGAACATCGTCGCCAACGGACGCAGTTCAAGCCAGATCCTCCATGCGATGGGGCTGGCCGGATAAGTTCCGAGCGAGACGGTCGCTACGCGCTCACCTGCCAGAAGCGCGATGATGAGAGCCGGAAAGGCAAAAAGCAGAATAGGGTTGCGTTTCATGTTCCTCCCCAATCTGGCGCCATGATAGATTGGGGAGATTACGCGAAGCTTAACGGCTGAATGGCCGAAACGTCCCAAGGTGGACGTTCGAGGATCGCCCTTCATCGAATACTTATCTGCATCCGACAGGCGTTTGACCGACGAAGCTACTCGAAGGCGTAGGTGAAGCCCTCCTTGGAGGCGCCGACGGTCACCTTCGTTATCTTTTCGCCCTCGAGCGAGCGGTTCAGCACGCCGCGGCTCAATTCAGGCAGAAGCGTATTGGTCAAAATGGCGTCGATCATCCGCCCGCCGGATTCGATCTCGGTGCAGCGAGCCTTGACCAGGTCGATGACGCCGTCGCCGATCACCAATTCCGCGTCGCGGCTCGCACGCAGCCTACGAGCGATCTTGGCGAACTGGTGGCGGGTGATCGCCTCGATCATCGAATCCGAGAGCGGATAATAGGGAATGGTCACCACCCGGCCGAGAAAGGCCGCGGGAAAGACCTTCAGCAGCGGGCCGCGCAAGGCAGCGTCCAGATCGTCGAGCCCTACCCGCAGCGTGCCATTCCTGGTGCGATCCATGATGACATCGGAGCCGACATTCGAAGTGAGCAGGATCAGCGTATTCTTGAAATCGATGCGCCGGCCCTCGCTGTCGTCCATCATTCCCTTGTCGAAGACCTGGAAGAAGATTTCGTGCACGTCCGGATGCGCCTTCTCGACCTCGTCGAGCAGGATCACCGAATAGGGCTTGCGGCGGACCGCCTCGGTCAGGATGCCGCCCTTGCCGTAGCCGACATAACCGGGCGGCGCCCCCTTCAAGGTGGAAACCGTATGCGCCTCCTGGAATTCGGACATGTTGATCGAGATGAGGTTCTGCTCGCCGCCATAAAGTGTCTCGGCCAGCGCCAAGGCGGTCTCGGTCTTGCCGACGCCCGAGGGGCCGCAGAGCAGGAACACACCCACCGGCTTTT
The DNA here is from genome assembly GCF_040320945.1 of Mesorhizobium sp. M0587. Classification (NCBI taxonomy): domain Bacteria; kingdom Pseudomonadati; phylum Pseudomonadota; class Alphaproteobacteria; order Hyphomicrobiales; family Phyllobacteriaceae; genus Mesorhizobium; species Mesorhizobium sp. M0587. The sequence continues at coordinate 307,868 of NZ_JAMYQP010000001.1, read as the reverse complement.
CGGGCGGGCCGAGCCCGGCGCGGCTGGTCTGTACGCGCTTGGCGATCATCTCCATGGCGTGGTCCTGGCCGACGACGCGTTCGGACAGGGTCACGGCGAGCCGCAGCGCCTTTTCGGTCTGGCTCGACAGCATCCGCCCCGTCGGGATTCCCGTCCAGTCCTGAACGACCGCCGCCACGGCGTTGCGGTCGACCGACGGCAGGATGAGCGGCGTCTCGCCTTGCGCCTCGGCCAGTTCTGCCATCAGTTCGCGCAGCCGGGCGAGATCGGCGGCCGGATCGGGCGGAGAGACATCGGCAGCCGCCGGTGTCGCCGCGTCGATCTTGGCCGTTTTGATTTTGGGCGTTTCGGTCTTAGGCAGCTCGGTCTCAACTGCGTCCGGACCTGCTGTTTCGACGGTGATCTCCGGCGTCTCATCCAGCGGCACACCTTCGCCGCGCAGCCTGGCGCGCAATTCGAGTATCTCGGCGACAAGGGCCTTTTCGCGATCCCAACGTTGCTGCGCTGCGGCCAGCGTGGCCTCGCTTTCGGCTAAACCAGTCTCGACCCGGGCCTGCCGCTCAGCCACCTCGATGCCGATCGCAGCCTCGCGGCCGATAATACCGCGCTCGACCTCCAGCGCCTGGCGGCGGCGCATGATATCCTCGACCTCCGCCGGCGTGGCATGCTGCGATATGGCGACACGGGCACAAGCGGTGTCGAGAAGGCTCACCGCTTTATCCGGCAATTGCCGCGCCGGGATGTAGCGATGCGAGAGGCCGACCGCCGCCTCGATCGCCTCATCCAGTATCTGTACCTTGTGGTGCTGCTCCAGAACGCCGGCCACACCGCGCAACATGAGAACGGCCACCACCTCCGAAGGCTCGTCGATCTTTACCACCTGGAAACGGCGGGTCAGGGCCGGGTCCTTCTCGATGTGCTGCTTGTATTCCGCCCAGGTCGTTGCCGCGATTGTGCGCAATTCGCCCCGCGCCAGCGCCGGCTTCAGCAGATTGGCCGCGTCGCCCGTTCCAGCCGCGCCGCCGGCGCCGATCAAGGTGTGGGCCTCATCGATGAACAGGATGACCGGCGTTTCGGACGATTGAACCTCGTCGATGACAGCCTTGAGCCGTTTTTCGAACTCACCCTTCACGCTTGCCCCCGCCTGCATCAGTCCGACATCGAGCATGCGTACACTGACGTTCCGCAGGCTGGGCGGCACGTCGCCCTCGGCGATACGCAAGGCAAAACCCTCGACGACCGCGGTCTTGCCGACCCCAGCCTCGCCGGTCAGGATCGGATTGTTCTGCCGGCGCCGCATCAGGATATCGACGATCTGCCTGATCTCCGGATCGCGGCCGACGACCGGATCGATTTTGCCGTCGCGAGCGCGCTGGGTCAGGTCGGTGGCGTATTTCGCCAGCGCCGAATCCCCGCCCGAAAGCCGCCTCGGCGCCTCTGCGGCGGAGACCGCGGTCGAGGCGCCGGCTTCGAGCGAGCCCTCCGTGACATCGGCGAACCGCGCGATGACCGCGTCCGCGTCGACCTTGTCGAACTCGCCGCTGATCTTCGACAACAGGCCTTCCAGCACCGGCGTCTTAAGGCAAGCAAGGAGAATATGCGCGCTGCGGACTTCTTCGACGCTGAACTCAAGCGTTGCCAGGTTCCAGGCTTCCTGGATGGCATGAAAGATGTGGTCGGAGAATTCCTCGATCGATGTCGCGCCATAGGGCAGCTTGTCGACGGCGCGGGTCATATCGGCCGTGAGCCGGCTCGCATCCAACCCCGCATCGGCGATTATCATTTGCACGTCGGAGCGGTCGGAAAGCACCAGTTGCTCGATGAAGTGGACGAGTTCGACGTAGGGATTGCCGCGCAGCTTGGCGGTGTCGGCGGCAGCCTTGAAGGCGCGCACACCGACAGGATTGAGCTTGCCGACCAGTTCCTTGCGTTTGAAGGTCTGCGATGACCGGCGCTGTTCCATCGAACGTGCTCCTGCAATCTGCCAGCCGATAACCTGCCACATAAGCGGTCACTTGACAAAGCGTGTGATGGCGAGGGCTTGACGCGGGTTCAATCGGCTTCGTCCGCTTTCGAAAGGTCCCGCACCACCGGCTGCAAACAACCACGGAATTGAGCGCCCCCGTGCGATGCGTTTCGCAGCGGGATTTCGCAATCACGCCATGGATTTCGGCCTCAAGCCGGTTGCATTTAGCTTCTGTTAATTTTTGAGCAGTCCTTCAATTGTGGTAAAGTGCGACGGTGTGATAACGTTAGGTCACATACGGCTTGAGGCCGGATGCTGGGGGGTTGGTGTGATTGATATCGCACTCTGGCTTACTTCGCTCGACGGTGAAAATCCGTCAGGGGAGGATTTGCGCAACGATCCGGCTTTTCATGAGCTGGAGCGCCTGACGGAACCCCAGGTCAAGGTCGTCCACGACGGCAACAACAAGCCCAACTCGCAAAGCACCATTCCGGTCGACTGGCCTGCGGTGCTCGCAAAGGCAGAGGAACTGCGCGCCCATGGCCGGGACCTGCGCCTGCTCGTCATCGTCGCGCGCGCTCTGGCCAATGAAGAAGGACTGGCCGGGCTCGCGCAGGGTCTGACCCTCATTGCGCAGACCTTCGACCAACATTGGGCGACCATGCATCCGGCACTGCGGCCCAACGCTTCGCCACGCGATGCCGCCTTGCGCCGCATCAACGCACTGCTCGACCTCCAGAATGGTCAGGACGGGTTGTTGGCGAACCTGCGGCAGATGACGTTCTTTGCGCCACGCTCGATCGGGCCAATCAGCGGACGCGATCTGGAACAAGGCGCGCTCGACGACCGCGTCATGCTCCAGGAAGCCGCCTCGGGATTGAATGCGGCAGAAAAAGCCACACTGGTCAGTGCGCACGGGCAACTCTTGAACAGGGTGCGTGCCGGATGTGCGGCACAGATGGATCAAGCCAAGGCGGAGATGGTCTCGCTCGTCGCCGACGCCCGGGCGGCGATCGCGGCTCTCGATGCGGTCGAAACCAACCTCAACGCTCGCCTTGAGGGCGGCGGCCCTCCTGTTCCGGAATTAAAACGATTTCTGCAGCGTTTGCTGACGACCCTCGAACGGAATTCGGCAGCCGGCGCCGGCGCGAATGGCACGGCCAAGCCGCCGACGCCGGCGGAACCGGCAGCGACTGCTCGAAACGGTCATGGAGCCGATACTATGGCAAGTGTGGCAAGCTACGCAGAACCGAGCACGGGGCTTCCCGACCGCATCTCCTCGCGCGACGACGTGGTGAAATGCCTCGACCTCGTCGTCGCCTTCTATGACCGCACCGAACCGTCCAGCCCTATCCCGCATCTGGCGCGGCGTGTGCGCCGGATGGTGCATATGGATTTCGTTGAACTGATGGAAGATCTCGCGCCGTCGGGGCTGAAGGAATTCCGGCTCCTTGCCGGCGTTCCCGATGCCAAGAAGACGGCTCAGAAGGATGAAAGGTAACAGCACATGCCAGCCGAAAGCAAAGCGAAGGTTATCGAACGAAATCGCGCGCCGCGGGTGCAGATCGCCTACGACGTGGAAACCTACGGTAGCCCGACGACGATCGAACTGCCGTTCGTCATGGGTGTGATGGCCGACCTTTCCGGTGCTTCGCAAACCAAGGAAGCGTCGAAGTCGGTGCTGGACCGCTCCTTTGTCGAGACCGACGCGAACCGCTTCCCCAAGTTCATGGAGGCGCTCGGGCCCCGCGTCAAAGCCCGGGTGAAGAATACGCTGCCGCAGGCCGAAGGTCAGGAGCGCGACGAGGAACTGGCGCTCGATCTTACATTTTCCAGAATGGGCGATTTCGCTCCGGACAAGATCGCCGAGCAGGTGCCGCAACTGGCCGAAATCCTCAAGATGCGTCGTCAGCTCGAGGAGTTGCTCGGCTTCATGGATGGCCGTGTCGACGCCGAAAAGCGCATTGCGCAGCTACTGAACAACGAGCCGCTGCTTGGCAAGATCGCCAGCCAGGCACTCGCCGACGACGACAAGACAGGGGAGTAAGTCATGGCTGAACAGCAAAAGACTGCCGTCGTCGCCGAGGCCGAAACTATCGACCTCGGAGAATTCAGCGGGCTGCTCGAGAAGGATTTCAAGGTCAAGAAGGACGATAGCGAGAAGCTGCAGCAACTCGTCCGCAATCTCGCGCTCGCGGCACAGTCCCGTTCCGATACCACGACCATCTCGTCCAATGCGATCAAGTCGATCAAGTCGCTGATCGCGGGCATCGACAAGATGTTGACGACACAGGTCAACGAAATCCTGCATGCGCCGGAAGTGCGCGAAATGGAAGGCACATGGCGCGGCCTCTGGTATCTCGTCAACAATACCGAGACGGATCAGAAGCTGAAGATCCGGGTGATGAACATCTCCAAGGAGCAATTGGCCGACACGCTCGAGGACTATGAAGGCCAGATGTGGGACCAGAGCCCGATCTTCAAGAAAGTCTATACGGACGAGTATTCCATGCTTGGCGGCGAGCCGATCGGCTGTGTCATCGGCGCCTACGAATTCTCGAACCATCCGCGCGACGTCGGTCTGCTGCGCAATATCTCCGGAATCTGTGCCTCGGCGCACACGCCGTTTATCGCAGCTGCCTCGCCGCGGCTGTTCCGCATGGATAGCTGGCAGGAACTGCCGAACCCGCAAGACCTGCAGCAGATCGTCTCCAATCCGGCCTATGCCTCGTGGCAATCGCTGCGCGAGAGCGAGGACGCTCGCTACATCGGCCTGACCATGCCTCGCGTCCTGGCCCGGCTGCCCTATGGCACCGACACCGTCCCGGTGAAGGGCTTCACCTTCGAGGAAGAGGTGCAGGGCGATCACAATAAATATGTCTGGATGAACGCTGCCTTCCCGATGGGCGTCAACATCAACCGCAGCCACAAGCTCTTTGGCTGGGGCACGCAGATCCGCGGCGTCGAGAATGGGGGCACGGTGCTCAATCTGCCCGTGCACAGCTTCCCGACCGACGACGGCTCGATCGCGATGAAATGTCCGACCGAAGTCGCCATCGACGACCGGCGCGAGGCCGAACTGGCCAAGCTTGGCCTGATGCCGATCCTGCACCGGAAAAACACCGATCTGGCGGCCTTCATCGGCGCCCATTCGCTACAGGACGACGAAACGCGCGCCGGCCGCCTGGTCGATCCCGATGCACAGTCGAACGAGCGGCTGAGCGCCAACCTGCCGTACCTGTTCCCGGTCTCGCGCTTCGCCCACTACCTCAAGGCGATCGCGCGCGACAAGGTCGGCTCGTTCAAGGAGCGGTCCGACATGCAGATCTGGCTGACCGAATGGATCAACCGTTACGTGCTGGCCAACCCGGCCTTTGCCGACGACAAGGCGCGCGCCAAGCGCCCGCTCGCGGCGGCCGAAGTCCAGGTGGACAGCGTGGAAGGACGGCCGGGCTACTACAACGCCCGCTTCTACCTGCGCCCGCATTACCAGTTGGAAGGCATCAACGCCTCGCTCCGGCTGGTATCGGAACTGCCGTCAGTGAAGACTTGATTTGCAGCAACATCCTGATTTCTTAAAGCGGTGGAGAAGTTACAATGCCCACAACTACGAAGATTGATGGCTTTCTAAAGGTTCCTGACATCAAAGGCCCCAGCACCCGCGATGGCCATGAGGACGAGATCGAAATCCATGGTGTCGACTATAAGATGGTCGCACCTTATGATCCGAATTCGATCTCGCGCCGTGGCCGCGTGTCCATGGGCATGATAAAGTTCACCAAACACTACGACAAATCCTCGCCCTATTTGAAAAAGGCCTTGTTCGACAACAAGGCTCTTGATGAAGTGGTGTTTTCGGCACGCCGGACCATCGATGGCGAAAGCAAGGACTACCTAGTCGTTACCCTGACTGACGCCTTCGTCATGGAATACGACATGTCGCAGGCCGAGGATGAGCCAGACCTGATCGAGGAAGCGGTGAGCTTCGCCTACAAGAAGATCAAGTTCGCCTATGACGGCAATGATGAAGCCGAAATGGATGTCTATGTCGGCAAGTGAGGTTCGGCGGCCGGACAAGCAGCAGATCGCGGGCAGCTTGCGGGCAAAAAGCGAGGCGGTGCAGCCGTCGCTTTGGGATCGCCTCGTCAATGACCTGCCGGGCCTGACCTCGGAGATAGACAGGCTGCGCCATGTCTTGCTAGACGAGCTTGGCGCGGACCGTCTCGACACTTTAACTGCCGGCAGTGCGCGGACCATAGACGCCGATGCGGAGCTGACGCCCGATCAGAAACGGCGTCTGCATCGATTGGTCTTTCAGACCCAGCATCGCGTCGAGATCGAAAGCCGTGGCGTGGTGGTATCGGCCCGCGTGCTCAGGGAAGCGGTGCGGCGCGACATCGAGGCTCTGTTCAACACCGAGCGCTTCGAGGCTACGCCGCTGCTTTCCGACCTGGAAAACGAGCAGGTGGCGGATAATCCACCGTCGCTCGCCGATTTTCCGGAGGTCCGGCGAAGCGTGGTCAATTACGGCGTGCCTTCGTTCTCGGGCCGGTCGTCCCGCGACTTTGACCGCGACGTACTGGCGCGCGAAATCCGCTCGGTGCTCGCCACCTTCGAGCCGCGCCTCAAGGAAAGCGCGACGAAAGTGACGGTCACCTTGGGCGACAAGACGGTGGGCCTGAAGATCGAGATAGACGCCGTGCTGATCATGACGCCGACGCCGGAACGCATGCGCCTGCGCACGACGATTAATCTCGATAACGGCTTGGCGCGGACCGAAATTAGGGAGGCCTGAGGTGGATCGGGTCTTCGTAGAATATTACGAGGAGGAACTGACCCATATCCGGGGCCTTGCGGCGGAATTTGCCGACATGCATCCGGCGGTGGCGCGCAACCTTTCCCTCGATACGGTGCCCTGCCCGGATCCTTACGTCGAACGGCTGCTCGACGGCGTCGCCTTCCTCGCCGCGCGCACCCGGCTGAAGGTTGATGCGGAGCGCTCGCGGTTTTCACGCAGCGTGCTGGACGTCCTGTATCCAGATCTGGTCACGCCGGCGCCGGCAACGGCCATGGTGGTGCTCAAACCCGGGCAGCAGGTCCAGTCGATGGTTGCCGGCCATGTCGTCAAGCGCAACACCCGGCTGGTCTCCGGCCTGCAGCCCGGCCTTTCGACGCGCTGCACGTTCACCACCGCCCAGGACATCACCCTGTGGCCGATAGCGGTCACTTCGGTAAGCTACTTTCAAGATCGCAGCGCGCTCGCGGCGGCCGGCATAGCGCCGATCGGCGGTGTTGGTGGCGAGGCGGCACTCCGCATCGTGCTGGCTCGGACAGGAAAGGGCAGGCTCGACGAACTGTTGCTCGACCGGCTTGATCTCTATTTTGCCGGGCGCACAAAGGCGCCACTGCTTTTCGACGCGATTTTCGGCGCCTGCTCGGCCGTTGGCGCGCGCGCGGAAGGCAAGACCAATCCCGTATCGTCCTTGCCGGAACCCGAAATGATCGGCATCAGCGACGAAGAGGCCCTGATGCCTCGTACCCGCCCGACATTTGAGGGGTACCGTCTGCTGCGCGAATATTTCATGATGCCCGAGCGCTTTCACTATGCGCGGATTTCCGGGCTGCTGCCCGTCGTGCGCCGATGCGCGGCCGGGCTGGAGATCATCTTTATGTTCAGGCGTCCAGTACCTGAGCTAGCCGACCTGACACCGGCTGATTTCGAGCTTTTCGCAACGCCGATCATCAATCTCTTCGAACGTGAGTGCAACGTCATCGAGCTTGATCCGCGCAAGACGCGCCAGGTGCTGCATGCCGACCGAACGCGGGCGCGCGACTTCGAAATCTACCGGGTCATCCGCGTCGAAGACGCCGACACGGGGAGCAGCGATGCCGAAATTCCAGAGCTCTTCAGCCTGGGTCAGAATCGCGGCAGTGGCTGGGTCTATTCCACCGAGCGTCGCCCGCGCCGTGCGACGGAAGAGGAGCGGCGCGACGGGCTGACCCGCACCTCTTACACAGGGGACGATGTTTTCCTGGCGATTTCACGCCCGGTGGAAAGTCAGGCGAACCGGCCGCTGAAGCGTGTCGACGTCGTGGCACTTTGTACCAACCGCGATCTGCCGATCCTCGACGACAATCCTACCTTGACGCTGGAGGCCGGCGATCCGGTCGAGACGGTGCGGCTTCTCGGCGCGCTGCGTCCGCCTCGCCCGGCCATTCCCGCGGCGTTGCCGGCGGGCGCGGCGGGAGAATCCCGGGCCGACAATCTCGCCTGGCGGCTCGTGGCACAGTTGGCGCTCAACTTTCTCAGCCTTGCCAAGGAGGGCCGCGGCGTCGATCCGCTGCATGCGCTGCTCGACCTCTATGCCGACCGCGGCGATCCGAGCCTTGCCCGCAACGTACATTCGATCGTCCGTATCGACTCGCGGTCGGTCATCGAACGGCTGCAGATCGACGGGCCGATGTGCTTCGGGCGCGGCACCGAAGTGACATTGCATGTGGACCAGTCGGTCCTGGCAGGGCAAAGCACATTGCTGCTTTCGGCGTTGCTGGCGCGGCTGTTTGCCCGTCATGCCGGAATAAACGGCTTTGTGCGGACCCGCACGCGGCTGCTGCAGAAGCAGGAGGATGTGCCATGGCCGATGACGCCCGGCAATCGCTACCTGATCTAGAGGCAGTCGACCCGAACTGGGCTGAGGGATTGTCCGAAGCGTTCGACTTCTTCGAGCTGTTGCGCCGGCTCGAACGGCGGGGCGGGCTGTTCGGCTATTCCGGCTCGCCGGAACGCGAGCCGGCAAGGCTCGGACAGCACGTGCGCCTGAGTTTTTCGGCCAGGGACGTGGTTGAATTCCGCGACGCGAACGACAAGGCCCCCGCCAGGGTCACCGTGGCAAATCTCGGCCTGATGGGACCTGAAGGTCCCATGCCGCTGCATTTGACGCGCTGGGTGCTCGATCGCCTTTCGCAGCGCTGGTTCACCGGCGCTGACGCGCAGCAAACCAGTGACACGACATTCATGGACTTCGTCAACGTGCTGCAACACCGCATGATCGCCCTGTATTATCGGGCGTGGGCGGATGCGCATCCGGCGGTACAGGTCGAGCGCGCGGTCGGCGGGCGCGTTCGCGCCATGCTTGAAGCCATGGCGGGACTCGGACTCCCGGGCACCCAGAACACCGATCTCGATACGGTGAAGCTTCGCCAGGCGGCTTCGCTCGCCAGCCAGGTCGATGGCCCGGAACGGCTGACGCTGTTCCTGGCGGAGGCGTTCAAGGTGCCGGTTCAGATCAAAGAGTTCATCGCCTCCTGGATAATCATACCAACCGGGCTCCAGACCCGCCTTGCCAAAGCCTATGCAGGACTCGGCCGAGGGGCGACGATCGGCCCACGCGTTTTCAATCGCCAAAGCAGGATCGAACTGCGTGTCGGCCCGCTGGGGTACGAGGCCTTCAAAGCGTTCCTGCCTGGCGGCCAGCGGCTCAAACTCTTCAAGCAAGCCGTTCGCGACATGGTCGGGGAATCGCTCGACGTCGACCTGCGCATCGTGCTTGCGCGTGAAGCAGTGCCGCAGCCCCGTATCGGAGCGGTACAGCTCGGCCGGACCGCCTGGCTTGCGCGGCCCACTGAAAGGGGCGATGCTGACGACATGCGGCTGCGGACAATCGTCGGATGGCGGCCGGAAATGGCGGGGGTCGCGGCATGAGCCTGCTGCTGACGCTGGAGCAAGGGCCGCGTACCCAGGCGGTACGGCAGACCCGGCTGGACGATGGCGAGCTGGTGATCGGCCGCAGCGCGGACGCAGGCTGGCAGATCGACGATCCCGACATGTTCGTTTCGCGCGCTCATTGCAAGATTTCGGGCGGGCGAGATGGATATTTCGTCACCGATACGTCAAGCAGCGGATTGTTCATAAACGACTCCGACAGCCCGCTCGGGGCCGGCAAGTCAACGCGCCTTCTAAGCGGCATGCGGCTGAGACTGGGCGACTACGTCGTACATGTCGACCTGCAGACGCCAACCGCCCAGGCACAAGCGGCCGGCCAGCCGGTCCCGGAACGCCTGCCGCCGGCATCCCGGGCGCCGGTGAGCATCGGCCGCGATGACTTCTTTTCCGCCCCGGTCGAAGAAGAGCCGCGACGGCCGCGTCCGGCCGATCTGCCAAACCCGTTCGAGCAGCCGGTTCCGGGCGCATTCGAGCGTGTCGCCTCCGGCCAGCGCAACTCGCCTGCTTTCGATGACCCGTTCAGCCTCGATCCGGTTTCAACACCTGTGTCGAAAGACGCCGCCCCTTACCTTGAACCGGGCGGCGCGGCGAACCAGGCGGACCCATTCAGCCTCGACCCCGTGCCGTCCCCCGGCAGCGGAGCCCAATCTGCCCAGGGAAAGCCGTCCGATTTCAGCGATGATTTTGGTTTCGGACCAGCCCCGGCGACCGGTGCGGCAAACGGCAAGGGCTCGGCCGTGCAGCGCGAGCGCATCGCCAAACGACCGCAATCCGCCAACCCCTGGGATTTACCCGTGCAAGCGGCGGATGTCCCGCCTCCAGCGCGGACAGGTGCCGCTGCCAAACCCGCCCGCCTGCCGGCAGCGGCGCAGCTGGGGGACATCACGCTTCGCTCCGCATTCCTGCACGGCATGGGGGTCGAGGAAGCCGATTTCCCCGGGCGCGACACCGTTGCGGAAATGGAGAAGTTTGGCCGCGAATATCGGCTGATGATGGAAGGCCTGATGCAGCTTCTGCGCAAGCGGGCCGAGGAGAAGGGAAACGCGCGCGTCGCCCAGACCGTGGTCGGGGCCTCTGAGGTCAATCCGCTCAAGTTTCTGCCGACGGTCGACGACGCCATCGTCACCCTTATCGCCGAGCGCAGCCCCGGATTTCTCGCCGGCGAAGCGGCAATCGCCGATGCGGTTCGCGATCTCGCTCAACATCACGTGCGCGCCTGGCGTGGCGTACAGGCTGCCTTGCGGCGGATGATCGACCGTTTTGACCCGGCAGCGATCGAGGAAGAGCTGAAATCGAATTCCGCGATCGGCACGCTGCTTTCAGGCGGGCGCGGCGCCAAGCTGTGGGAGCTTTACCAGAAACGCCATCGTGAAATCGCCGAGAGCGCGGAAAAAAGCTTTCTTGGCGAAATCGGCGCCGATTTTCGGGATGCATATGAGGAGGAGTGAGACATGATCGATCGACGTGAATTCGTCGTTGCCCTAGGTGCGACCGGACTGCTCGCCGCTTGCCAGAGCGGTCCGCCGAAACCATCGGTGATCACCGTCAACGTGACCGGCGGGGCCGGCATGAATCCGGGACCAGGGGGCGGTGACCGTCCGGTGACGGTCCTCGTGATGCGTCTGCGCAGCACCGGGAAATTCAACTCAGCCGATTATTTTGCGCTGCAGGGGGATGCCGGCTCGGCGCTCGGGGGCGACCTCATCGGATCGGACCAGATCGCCGTCGGGCCGGGGAAGACCGCGTCCAAGACCATCACGGTCGAGCCGGACGCGACGGCGCTGGGCTTCGTTGCGCTTATCCGCGAGCCCGGAGGCCGGAACTGGCGAACAACCAAATCGGTATCGGCAGGATCACAGTTTACGGTCAACGTCACGATTGGCAGCGGCGGCATTTCCGCCTAGCGGCCAGGGCAAGGGGAGCTCAATGCAGGATGTAGCGGCATGAGCGATGCAAACAGGGTGCTGTGGTCCGAGGGCCTTTTCCTGCGGACCCAGCATTTCCAGCAGCAGGATCGTTTTTTCGAGGCGACGGTGCGCGGCGCGTTGCAGGCCGGGCAACTGCATACGTTCGGCTTTCAGCAGCTGACGCTGGACCAGGCATTGCTGGACGCCGGCCAGATCTCGATCCTGTCCGCACGAGGCATCTTTCCGGATGGGACGCCTTTTTCCATTCCAGACATGATGGACGCGCCGCGACCATTGCCGGTCACCCCGGACACGGCCGCCGGACGGGTGCTGGTCGCCCTGCCGCTGGAGCCTCCGGGCGGCATCGGTTTCGATCCAGCGCACGCCGCCGCCTCGGGAGCGCGATATCACGGGCGGATCGTTTCGGTGCGTGACGCCGTCCAGGGCGGTTCAGATCCTGAAGAGATCGAGATCGCCCGGCCGCAAGCGCTGCTGCTTGCGCCTGGCAAGTCGGTCGGTGGCTACACAGGCTTGCCGATTGCCGACCTCAAGGGGGTTCGAGCTGACGGCGGCGTCTCTCTGGACGAGACCTTCCTGCCACCCGCGTTGGTTACCGGCGCGGTGACCTGGTATCGGCAATTGCTTCTGGAAGTCGTCACAGGCCTCGACCAGATCGCCGAGGCGCATGGCAAGATGGTCATGGGTGGGCCTGGGCGCAGTGTCGAAGATCTGCTGATGCTCAATCTCGCCAATGCGGCGCGTCCGCGGCTGGCCCACATGCTGGCGCAGGATGTCTTCCATCCGGCCGAGCTTTACCTTGAACTCGCCGGGCTCGCCGGTTCGATGGCGACCTACGGATCGAGCGCGCGGCGGCTGGGCGAATTGCCCGCTTACGACCATATGGCGCCCGGCCCCGCCTATTCGGCGCTGGCGGATGCGCTGCGCTCGCTCATCCTCAGCCTGCGTTACATCGAACCGAAATCGCGTGCGCTGCCTGTCATGCGGCATTCGACCAATGTCTGGAAAATACGCATCGACAATCCAAAGCTGCTGGTGGCCAGCCGGATCGTCATCCGGGTCGGTTCGGAGTTGTCGGAGGACGCGCTGCGCAAGATATTCGTCAATCAGGCGACTGTCGGCTCGGCCGACCAGTTCGAGGGCCTGTGGAAGTCCCGTTTGCCCGGTATTCCGCTGAAACCGCTTCATTCCCAACCGCGCGAGATCCCTTACGATGGCGATCGGCTATGCCTCGAGCTGGACCAGAAAAGCGAGCATTGGGCGTCACTGCTCGATGCTCCCGGCTTCGTCATCGGGGTTTCGGGCGTGTTGCCAAGCGAGCCGCAGGTGGACTGCTATTCGGTGAACAGGTGAGATCATGAGCCGCGATGATCCTTTCGGACTGTCGGAGGATCGCGAACGCACTCGCATACGATTGACCGGAGCGCCGGTGCCGCGGCCGATGGCGCCGCTGTTGCCGGGCGCGGCGGTAAAACGGTCTCGCACCCACCCGAACGCGCTGGTCAACGCATTCGCGCCCCTGCTCGAATTCGCTCCCGAGCTTGAAAGCGCGCTGCCGCCGGAGAACCCGGAAGCGCTGCGCACCCGGCTGCTTGAAGAACTGGTTCGGGCACGCGACACGGCAATGTCGACGGGGTCCTCGATGGAGAGGGCCGACCAGGCAGCCTGGGTCGTGGCGGCTTTGCTCGACGATCTGGCCCTGAACACGCCATGGGGCGGCGCCAGCGCCTGGCCGCGGCAGCCGCTTGTGGTCATGCTGCGCGGCGATGTCGATGCCGGCACGCAGTTCTTCACGCGTCTCGACGAACTGGAACGCCATCCCAACCGCGATCGGGAACTGCTGGAGCTGCAATATGATTGCATGGCGCTCGGCTTTCGCGGCAAATATCGCGTGCCTGGCCGGTCAGGCGATCGCTCGCTCAATGCGGTTCGCGTGGCGGCAGCCCGCTTCCTGCGCGATGCCGATGCCGAAGGCGCGCCGCTGTCGCCAAACTGGAAGGGCGTGATCGCATCCGACGAGCCGCAGCGCTTCATCGTTCCGATCTGGGTCATGGCACTCGGTGCGGCGGTTGTTGCCACGGCAATTCATATCGGGCTCTCGATGGGACTGAGCAGCCAGGCGGTCGAGCTTTCCGCCCTTGTGCGGGCGCTGCCGCCGCCCGCGCGCGGTGACGTCAGCCGTACGTCGCCCAAGGTCGATGCCCCGCCCCCGGAAAAAGTGGATTTTGCGCTGTTGCCTGAATTTCAAGCCGGGGCGCCGGCCGAGCTCAAATCCGCGCTCAGCGGCACCGAGAGCGTCTCGTTGGCCAAGCTGATCATCCAGGCCTCCAATCCCGAACTGTTCCAGTCGTCGCGGCCGCAACTGACCGAAGGCTTCGAGCCCCTGATCGGTTCGATTGCCAAGGTGATCCTCGCCAATCAGGAGCTGATCGGGAACATCACGGTGGTTGGTCATACGGACAGCGTTCCTCTGCAAAAGACCAATCCGCTGTCGACCAACCAGCGACTGTCCGAGGCTCGCGCCCAGACGATTGCCGACATGCTGGTCCAGAATGGGGTGCCGGGGGACCGCGTCCATTCCGAGGGCCGCGCCGCAACCGATCCAGTGGCCAGCGACAGCACGCGCGAGGGGCGAGCCTTGAACCGCCGCGTCGAGGTGCTCGTCGAAAAGAGGCTGTGAGATGTTCATCCTGCGCTTCCTCTGGGCGGTTCTGACATCGCGCTGGCTGTGGACCTTGATCGGCATCACGCTGCTTTCCCTGGTCGTCTGGGTGTTCGGTCCGATCGTCAGGGTCGGTCCCTACGAACCGTTCGCCTCCGAGAATGTGCGCATCGTCATCGTCGCGCTGCTGGTCATCTTCTGGCTGATCTGGCTGATCGTCGCCCAGCGCCGGGCGATCCGCGCCAACCGCCTGTTCATCGCCGAGATTGCCGCGCCTGCGGTGGAAAAGCCGCTGAGCCCCGGCGAAGAGAACGTCGCTGCCGTAGGGGCCAAGTTCGCCGAGGTCATGGCCGAACTGAGGCGTCGCAAGCTGGGCGGACGCAAGTTTCTGCGCGAGATGCCGTGGTATGTGATCGTCGGGCCGCCGGCCACCGGCAAGACCACGGCCCTGCGGCAGTCCGGACTGAACTTTCCGATCGACCTCACCGACGACCTGCAAGGTGTCGGCGGCACGCGCAACTGCGACTGGTTCTTTTCCGAGAACGCGGTTCTGATCGACACCGCCGGCCGCTATGTGCAGCAGGAGAGCCAGCCAGACGTCGACGCGGCGGAATGGCTGGGCTTTCTTGATCTTCTGAAGAAGCATCGCGGCCGCCGCGCCCTTAACGGCGTGATCGTCGCGCTTTCGATCGACGTGCTTTCGGAGGGTGACGAAGCCATCAAGGCGCACGGCCGCAAGATCCGCCGACGGTTGGCCGAGCTCAACGACCGGCTTGAAATCCGCCTTCCGGTCTATCTGATGCTGACCAAGGCCGATCTGATCAAGGGCTTCGAGGCCTTCTTCGGCGGCTTGTCCACCGCCTCACGCGAGCAGGTATGGGGAACGACTTTCGCGCTGGATGCGCGCGTGGATGCCAAGACCATCGAGCGCGAAATTTCGACGCTGGCGACACAACTCGAGTGGCGGCTGGTGCCGCGCCTGGAGGATGAGGAAAAACTCGCCGCCCGTGCCGAAATCTTCAGGTTTCCCGCCCAACTCGCAAGCCTGTCCGAACCGATCCAGGTGCTGGTCGAGGCGATGTTCGGCGAAAGCCGGTATGAAGAGGCCGCCTGGCTGCGCGGCCTCTACCTGACATCGGCGACGCAGGAAGGGGCACCGATCGATCGGCTGACCGCGGCGCTGTCGTCGTCCTTCGGTCTTCCGCCACGGCGGGCCCTGCCCGCGCAAAGGGTCGAGAAACGCAGCTTCTTCCTGAAGAACCTGCTCACCGAAGTCATCTTCAAGGAAGCAGGTCTCGGTACGTTCGACCCCCTTGCGCAACGCCGACGCACCTGGATCTGGCGGGGTGCGGCGGCTGCTTGTGCGGCAGCGGCGCTGCTGGCCGGCGGCCTCTTCACCTGGTCCTATCTTGACAACCGCAACGCAATTACGGCCCAGGCCAGCCAGTTCGAGGCCCTGCAAACCCCGCTGACCTCGGCCGCCGCGGACCCGGCATCGGTGCAGCAACCCGCCATGGATCGCGCGCTCGAGGCGATGGACGCTGTCGCAAGTGCCCGGACACCACCGCCGGGCGCTGTCCAGGATCTGCTCGGGCCATCAGCCTCGGCGGAACTGGTGCGGGCCCAGACCGACACGTACGACCACGCCCTGCGCAACGTGCTTGAGCCGCACATGGTGGCGCTTCTTGAGGCCACCATGTGGCGGCAGATCCGCGATCCGGATTTCATGCTCGGCGCGCTCAAGGCCTATCGCATGATGACGGGTCTGTCGCAGATGGACACGGATTTCGCCCAGAACTGGTGGGTAAACAGCCTGCCCGAATTCGCCGTCGCGGCACCGTTTCCAACCGCCGATGCCGAAGAGCATCAGCTTGCCGCCATCCGCCGGATGACCGTCGACGCAAGCTATATCGAGCCCGACCAGGCCTTGGTTGCCGAAGCGCTCAAAACGGTGTGCACGATCTCGTTGCCGGCACGTGCCTACAAGCAGTTGCTGGCCGATCCGGCGGTGGCCGGGCTCAAGGAGTGGATCCCGGCGAATTTCGCCGGCCCGAACGGTGCCAAGGTTTTTGCGCGCCGCTCCGACAAGACGCTTCGTGTCGGCGTTTCGGGAGCCTTCACCTATGCGGGCTTCCACGATGCCGTTCTCGACCGGATCGAGGATGTGGCCGCACAAGCGGCGCTCGATCGGGCGGTCTTCGCCGGGGGCTGCTCCGAGAACTCGGAAACGTCGGTGTCGGCGCTGTCCGAGGATATCCTGAAGCTCTATTACGACGATTATATCGCGCAATGGGACAGCTTCCTGCGTGATATGAGGCTGGCGCCGTTGACCGATCTCAATGTGGCCAGCGAAAATCTGAAGGATCTCTCCAGCGCCGATTCAGCACTGAAACGCCTGCTTACCGCGGTCGTTCAGGAGACCGACCTTACCCGGTCCGATGAAGCGCCGGCCGACGACAAAGCCGCGGCCAAGGGCGGCTCGAAACTGCTCGGCAAACTCGGCAAGCTTGGCAAGATCGTGAAAACGGGGGCAAAGCTGCTTCCACGCGCGGGCTCGGCCGATGAAGTGGATCTTACCGGCAATCTGGTGGCCGAGCACTTCAAGCCACTCAAGGGTGCAATCGCCGAGGTCGACGGCCAGCCGCCGGCACTCGACGCCGCGGTGGTGGCTCTGACGGCGCTGTCCAACGTGCTGCAGACGGTCACGGCCAATCCCGACCCTCAGGACGCCATCAAGAAGCAGGGCGGCCTCGCCGAGCTGACGGGAGCGGTCGCCAGGCAAGCGCAGATCCTGCCCGATCCGATCGACGATTGGCTCGGCGGTGTCGCCGGCGACACCAGCGGGTTGACGCAAAAGGCGGTCACCTCGGAGCTCAACGCCATCTGGCGTGCCGACATCCTGCCTTTCTGCCAGGCGGCGCTCAACGATCGCTATCCGTTCAGCCCCGAAAGCGCGGTGGACGTCAATGTCCGCGATTTCGCCCGCCTGTTCGGCCCGGCGGGTCTGATCGATGCCTTCATCAACGACCATTTGATCAGCTATGTGGACACGGCCAGCCAGCCGTGGAAATGGCGTGCCGACTTCGGCCTCGACCCGTCGGCGCTGGCGGCGTTCGAGCAGGCCAGGCGGATCCGCGACGATCTCTTTCCTGGTGGCACTGGCCCGATGATGAGCTTCACGCTCGAACCGAAAGACCTGTCTCCGAACGTCACGCGCGTGACGCTCAATCTCGATGGCCAGAGCCTCGTCTACTTCAACAACGCGACGCGGCCGCAACCGATGACCTGGCCCGGCAAGGACGGCACCGGGGTCATCTCGCTCGCCTTCCAGCCCATCGACGGTTCGCCCGAAATCATGCTCAACGAGACCGGCAGCTGGGCGTGGCTGAGGATGCTGCGCAGCGGCCGTTTCGCCGGCACGTCGCTGACCGATGTCTACAGCCTGCGCCTGGGCACGAAAGGCATGTACGCCGATTTCGAGCTCAAGGCCGCCAGCGTCGAGAATCCCTACAATCTGCAAATGTTCAAGAAATTCTCATGCCCGCCGCAGATATGAATGTGCCCGGCTTCTACGGCAAAATGCCCGCCACCGGGGATTTCGTGGCGCGGCGACTGCCGGGAGACTTTGTCCGCAGCTGGGACCGCTGGCTGGCGCAGCATCTCGTCCCGCTGATCGGCTCGGAATTTTGGCCAAGCACAACCGCGCTGCGTTTCCTGGCTGGCCCGGCTTCCTTCGGCGCATCGGCGGGCATCATCGTGCAGAGCGCCGACAGGGTCGGCAGGCAATTCCCTTTGACTGTCGTCGCGCAGCTTGCTGAGGCTCCCGTTCGGCTGACTAAAGCCGAGGCGTGGTTTTCCAACATCGAAGAGGCGGCCATCGCCGCCCAACATGGCGAGCTAACGCCAGACGAACTCGATGCCGCGCTGGGCGCCCTTCCCGTGCCGACCGTCGAGGCGGGCGAAGAAGTCATCATCGATATGGTGATGTGGACCGCCCGGTCGGATGTTTTCGACATCGATCCGCAATCGCCGCAAGTGACGCTGGAACAGGTTTTTGCGGCCAGTTGGGGGACCAGTTGATGCAGATATTGCCGAGACAGTTGAAGGCCCGCTGTTTCACCACTGCGTAAGGATGCGTGGTTTCAAATGTGGATACTGTCCAACGAGACGCCATTTGCCGCCCAGGAAAGCTGGACGCGTGACGAGCGCGGACATGAGGTCTGGCTGATCGCAATCAAGGCGTCGTTCGAGATCGATCCCGACGGCAAACAGCGGCTGTTGAAGGAGCAGACGCCGGTCAACCTGGCGCCCCTCTATGGCGCGGATCCGAATGAGCTTCTCGACGACACGGACCTCAATCTGGAGAAGAAGTACGCCGACATCCTGATCGAAGGGCACGTCCATGCGCCCGGTGGGCGCCCCAGCATCGAGAGTGCCGCACGCATAAAAATCGGTGACATCGACAAGACGGTGAAAGTAATCGGCGATCGAGTTTTCATGCCGGGCCCGATTTCGGTGCGGATGAGCAGCCCTGAACCTTTCACGAAAATCCCGATCAGCTGGCGGCGAACTTATGGCGGGACGGACATGGAGGCATCGAAGCCGGATTGGGATCAGCGTAATCCGGTCGGCGCCGGCTTTGCTGTCGATCCACAGCGGCTGATCAGCAAGACCGGGCCCAACTTTGAGTATCCAGATGCTCCCTATCGCGACCACAGAAGCGGCAAACCGGCAGGTTTTGGGCCAGTGGCACGACACTGGCAGCCGCGTATGAAGTATGCCGGTACTTATGGTGATGACTGGGAGAAAACGCGCGATCCGCTTTTGCCCCGCGATTTCAGCCGCATGTATTACCAATGTGCGCCAGAGGACCAACAAACCAAGACGCCGCTCATCGGCTATGAGGATGTGCGGCTAGGTAACTTCACCGAGAATGGTTTTTGGCAGTTCCTTCTGCCACGGATCACCTTCGAAATCACAACGCAGTTCTACAATCGTCCGGATCGCGAAAACGGTGAAGCCACTATCCATACGCTGCGCATCAAACCTGACCTCAGGCAGTTCTCGATCACGTGGATGTCGACCCTGGCAGTGCCTTACGACGAGGAGCGCCTGAAGATGACTACCCTCAGGGTGCGTGAGCGTACCGGCATTTCGCCAACAATCGCGGCGACCGGGATCTGGCTAGCGGACGAAGACGAATGATGGTCAAGGGAGACACGATTGTCGTCGTGGGCGTGGGGGCGCGTACACCACTGGGTTTCGACGCGACCTCAAGTGCTGCGGCAGTCCGCGCCGGAATTTCCGCCATTCAGGACCATCCCTATATGATCGACCGGTTCGGCGAGCGGATGAAGGTAACTCGCGA
Source organism: Mesorhizobium sp. M0587 (assembly GCF_040320945.1). Lineage (NCBI taxonomy): Bacteria > Pseudomonadati > Pseudomonadota > Alphaproteobacteria > Hyphomicrobiales > Phyllobacteriaceae > Mesorhizobium > Mesorhizobium sp. M0587. The sequence goes on along the minus strand of NZ_JAMYQP010000001.1, from coordinate 288,224 downwards.
TACTGGCGTCGACGTCGATCTGCGCGGACCTGACCGGGCTGTTGAGATTGCAGTATCGCCGGCCATTCAAGCGCTAGGGCCGCTTCTGGGATCGGGCCGTGCCGAGGTTACGCTCATCCTGTCGACAGGTGAGTCCCGGCCTGGTCAGCCGGATGGTTTCGCCGCGCAAGTCGATACGCGGCTCCGTAAGCGGTTGGCGCAGCATGTCGCTCTAACAGGTGGGGGCTCGACCGCGGGCGGCCATGCCGGAGGCTTGCTCGCGATCTATCACGCTTGCAACTCGTTGCGCGAAGGCAGGGCTAAATTCTGCCTCGCTGGTGGAGTCGATACATATCTCGAACCCGAAACATTGGAGTGGCTTGACGAAAACGAGCAGCTTCATTCGGAGGGCAATATCTATGGCTTCTGTCCAGGCGAGGCGGCGGGGTTTACCCTGCTGACGACGCTGGCCACGGCGCGTGCCTCTGGGCTTCACCCGCTGCTCGAAATCGTCGGCTCCTCGATTGCGAGTGAGGAAAACAGGATCAAGACCGAGACGGTGGTATTGGGCGAAGGCCTTGGTGCGGCCTTCCGCTTTCTGTTCCAAGATGGGCCGATCGATCCAGTCGATCGCATCATCTGCGACATGAACGGTGAACGCTATCGCGGCAACGAGTATGGTTTCGCGGTTATCCGCGACCCCGGGCACTTCAAGGATGCAGCGGATTTCGAGACGCCAGCCGACTGTTGGGGCGATGTCGGCGCTGCGTCCGGTCCGCTGTTCGTGAGCTTGATAGCCGAGGCCGAAGCGCGCAACTACCAGAATGGGCCGCTGTCGCTGATCTGGGCTAGTTCCGAAAAAGGCTCCCGCGCCGCCGTGCTGCTGGGCGGACCAAGGAGAGCCGCCTGATGCCCAGTCATATCGTCGTCAACAGCCTCGGCCTGACCTACAAGGGTACAATCGGCATTTCGATCGCGACGATTCCCGATGTCTGTAAGACGCCGACCCCCGGTGGCCCGGTGCCGTTACCTTACCCCAACTTCGCGAACCAGGGAACGCTGAAGGATGGAACGACGACCGTCCTTGCCAAGGGCGGCAAGATGATCGCCATCAAGGGCTCGCAATACGGAATGAGCACCGGCGACGAACCGGGCACGGTTGGTGGCGTGAAGTCCAACGTGTTCAAGAAGGCGACGGATTGGATCACCTATTCCTTCGACGTGAAGATGGATGGCAAGAACGCCTGCCGCCACACTGATAAGAAGTTTCATAACGACAAGAACACGGTCGATCTGGGCGGCAATCTGGACCCATCGACCTGGACTGACGACGACGGCAATTTATGCCTCGATTGCGCGAACGCAAGCTATGATGGCGAAGAACTCAGCAAGTGCCAGAAGGAAGAAATCTGCGGAAAGATCGCGAACTACGACGACGCAGTGAAAGGCAAGGGCAGCAGGACAGTCAAAAAGGCTGGAAGAGCATATAAGGCCAACCGCACAGCGGGTAACAATGCGTGCAAATCGATCAACCGCTACGCACGAGACGATCGGGGCGCCGGCGGCGTGGGGAAGCCGGAAGACATGGGTTTCCATCCCATGTCGAAGAAGTGTGCCGAGGAGACGCTTGCAGACGCGAAGGCAAACGACTTCAAGGGCTACAGCCCGGATCACATGATCGAGATCCAGCATAACGGGCTTCCGACCAGCACTAGCAATTTGGTTTGGATGTCGCAGGGAGCCAACGAATGGTCGGGTACCTGCATGAGGCAGTTAAAAACCAGCGGACCGAACAAGCACACTGGGGTCAAGGGAACCTGCTGTAAAGGAGATCAGAAATGCTGACGCTGCCCGAACTCATTGAACAGTTCCAACAACGAAGCAAGGAATACGATCTTCTGGCCCTCGACGAGGACCTGAGCGACCCGCCCAATCCGCCGGCTACGGAGCAGGACATTCGGCGTTTCGAGAAGGAGATCGGCTATGTCCTGCCCGAGGACTATCGCGCCTTCCTGCTTCTGCACGATGGGTGGCCCGGGTTTGAGGGCGATGCGCCACTGCTCGGCATAGGCAATCGCAATAATCCGGAGACGGTCAAGATACTGCGCGGACGTTCGGGCCTTTTCGATCAGTTCAGTGACGAGAATCCGATCAAGTCCGGCGCGCTGCCGATCCTGATCGCGCCGGGCGTCGACGACATGCTGTTCTATTTCCCGAAGGGGCCCGACGCCGGAAAGTTCGTGTCGTACGACAACGTCGATCGGGAAGACGTGTTCGACACATTCGCGGATTTCCTGCGTGATCGCATAGACACGCTCGACTACCTGATCCGGCAGGAAAAGGAGGGGGTCGATCCGGGCGAGGAAGATTAGCGATGTCGGAGACCCTGCTCGACCTTCAGCGCAAGATTGCGGACAATCTAGTCAGGATCGCGTTCGAGGTGACGGTGTATCCGTGGCGTGTGACCGTCCCGAACTTCGAGCGGATCGTCAGGATATTTCTCGCCTTCTGTCCGCCGGAACAGCTCAAGTTCTTCAGGATCTCGGAGCTTCCTGTCTGGTCTCGGCTTTCTGAGCCGGCCCTTACCCGTTCCGGACATGAGGCGCAGGTGGACGGCACGCCGATGCCATTCTTCGAGCCGGTGCGAAAGCGGATCCGGGAAGACCGTGCCTTTGTCGCCCGGTTGTGGGACGGCCGTGAGATCGACGACCCACTTGGATCGTGGAGTCTGACAATCGTCCGTGAGAAGTATGCCGGCGAAGGCCTTTTTTCCTATGCTCGGGTCTTGGTGCCACTGGAATCCGACCCCAACGTGCTCGTCGCCCTGGCGAGGCAGTTCGCCGAAGACATCGAATTGCTGAGCGGCCACGGCGGGCCGGTCTTTGGTTTCAATCCGGTGTTGCCCTATGCCGCCTTTACCAAGATTTATACCCACTCGCGCAGATATCTGGGCATCGACATCGATATGCTGGACATGTGTCCGAGGCACATGAAGCATCGGCTGAAGTCGCCGTGCTGGATAAATCTCATCGGTCACGAGTTGACCTCAACCAACGATCTGCCTTTGTCTCGTGGCGCCAGTTTCCAGGAATCCGGGATTCGTTCGAACCGGCAACGATTCGCGGACGTTCATGTGATCGGCAACAGGCCCGTGCCGCTTGATGTCAATAGGCAGGCGGAGGGCGCTTCCGGCTATCGCGCCTATGGGGAGGCCATTTCAGACTTCGTGCTGTCAGAGGCCGATACGGGTCCGCTCGATGGCGAGGGGTTTTTCAACAACCCGGGCACAACGGACGACTGGCTGCATCGCTTTGGCAGGGCTTCGGCCTGGGTGCCGGACGGCATATTCAAGACAGGATAGAACCCCACCCCTTCACCTTCTCCGCCACTGGCACCTTCACGCCAAAATCCCCAAAGTGCTCCTCGAAGGCCGGGCCAAGCTCAGCCGGGTCGAGCGTGAACAGCCCGTCCACACTGCGCGCTTCCGGGAAGGTTTCCAGGAGCGCACCACCCGCCGCCACGGCAAGTGCAGGCGTGCGCATTTGATGCATCAGCCAGTGCAGGATCGTGCGGTCGCCCAGCATGCCCGCTCCGCGCACGGCGAGCGGCGCGGTCTCGGGTGATTTGAGCAAGCCGCCCATGAAGGCGCGTACCTCCGCTTCGGGCCCGGCCTTGACCAGTGCTCTGAGTGCCGCAAGCGCATCTGGTCCATTCGCCAGCACCTGTCTCTTCAGTTCCGGTTGCGCCAGATCGCCCGAGCCAAGCTCGTTGAGCGACCAGGCGCTCCATATCCGCACCCGTTCATGGTCCGCCTCAAGTGCTTCGGACATCTCTTGCACGAGGTCTGCCCGCCTCAATGTTCCGACAAGGCGCAGGCTTGTGGCGCGCACGCGGACGTCGGGATCGCGAACAAGGCGGCCGAGCATCTGCTTTGGATCGACTCGATGTTCCAGGCAGGCGGACACGCCGAGAAATCGCTTGAAGGCATCCGGGGAGCCGATCCAATCGCGCACCAGCGGGGCGATCGTCGTTGCCTTGTGCCATGCCAGCGCGCCGATCAGGCCGTAGGCGTCGTCTTCGGATGTGCGGGCCATCTCTACCGCCTCGGCAATTTGGGAGCTGTCACCCTGCTCGATCGCCATCCATCCATAGAGGAACAATTCGCCCTTTTCTGGGAAGTCCTCATACGCCGCCACTACAAACGGCCAAGCGGCCGGTCCAGCGATACGCAGACCATCCAGGTTGGCTTCCAAGCGCCGGTCGATACCGGCGACCACATGAAGATCCGGCGGATCATCCTCCATCAGCGTGTCGCGCTGCGCCCAGAAGAACGCGGCCTGCTCGGCGTGCTGTCTGACGACATCCGGCACTATTTGCCGCTGCTCCGGTGCCCCTTCTGGTTTCTGCGCCAACATCAGTTGAGATCGATCGATCCGCCACGGATACGATTGGCGGCGCTCGCCTGGCTGGTGACATAAGTGCCACGAATGGTGATGCGGCCGTCTTTTTCCATCAGGATCGTCGCCTTGCCGCAGCGTAGTTCGATGCGCTCTTCCCCGATGATGCGAACGCGCTCGCCGTCTCTCACGACTTGCGGCGCAGCGGTCTTCCGTGCCGGTTCGACGACGCGGCCGACGATCAGCGGCTTGGCGGGGTCACCCTCGTGAAAGAGCAAAGCCACCTCGGAGCCGATCATATCGGACGTCAGGGCAGTCAGGCTGCGCGCGGGCAAGGCTGTCTCTTCCGGATTGCCCGGGAATACCACCAGCGGCGACGCGGCATCGTCGAAACCGAGAAAGATGCCGATCATCACGCCATCAATGCGTTTGCGAACGTCACTCATCGCTGCCCCCTTAATTCTCCGCAATCTTCGAGCCCTTCATCGTGATGTCGCTCGACGCCTTGATGCTGATCTTGCCCGACCCCTTGACCGATATGTCCTTGCCCTCGATCGCGATCGTGCCGTCTTTCTTCATCATAATCTTTGCCGATCCAGTCTGGATCAGAATCTCGTCCCCTGCGTCTATCACCAGCTTCTTGCCGATTTTGATCGTGCCATTGCCGGTGACCGAAATGGCACTGTCTTTGCCGATGGAAAGCGAATGCGCGCCGGCCACGGATGTCGAATCGTCCTTGCCCACCGAAGCCGTGCGCGCGCCGCCGACCGTCGAGCCTTGATCCTTCGCGATGCTCTCGGTGTGGCCGCCGCCTATGGACACGCTCTGATCGGAAGCAATCGTCCAGCTGTCGCTGGCTCCTATGGTGTGCTCCTGCCCCGCCCCAACCGTGACCGACCGCGACGCGCCGATCGTGTTCGTCTGCACTGCCCCGACGCTGCGTGTCTCCGACGCTCCGACCGAATCGACCCGGGCCGCGCCGACGCTTACAGTCTGCACGATCCCCACCGTCTGCGAATGGTTGGCGTCGATGTTCTCCGTCGAGTTCGACACGACGTGGATGGTCTCGTTGGCGTTGACCGTCAGCGACCGGTTGGCGCCCACCGTCTCGGTATCGTTCGAGCCGATGTTCGTGGTCTGGTCGACGCCGACCTTGACGGTCTTGTTGTTGCCGACGTCCTCGTCGAGGTTGTGGCCGACGGAATGCTTGGCGTCGTGATCGATGCGGTCGGACTGGTCGTGCTGCACCAGCTTGGTGCGGTCATGCTTGATCAGAAGGTGGTGGTCCTTCTGCGCCTGGAAATTGACCAGTTCGGAGCCGGCCTTGTCCTCGAACATCAGCTCGTTGTAGCCGCCGCCGCCGAGCGAGGAGTTCGACTTCCAGCCGGATTGCGTGGCATTCGCTGGTAGCCCGTAGGGCGGCATCTGCGAGGCGTTGTAGACCCGGCCGGTGATGATCGGCAGGTCCGGGTCGCCTTCGATGAAGTCGACGATAACTTCCTGGCCGATGCGCGGTATCTGGATGAAGCCCCAGCCGCTGCCGGCCCAGGTCTGCGAGACCCGCACGAAACAGGAGCTGTTCTCGTCCTTCTTGCCCAGGCGGTCCCAATGGAATTGCACCTTCACCCGTGCGTATTTGTCGGTGAATATTTCCTGGCCCGACGGACCGACCACCGTTGCCGTCTGCGGCCCGCGCATGATCGGCCGTGGCGTGATCCGCGGCGGACGATAGGGCAAGCCGGTCGGCGCCACGCCGAGGATCACCTTGAAGTTCTCGCTGTCGACATCCGCGTGGCTTCTGTATCCCGGGTCGAACAGCCTGTATTCGGCGCTGACCACCAGATATTCCTGGTTCTGGTCTTCGCGCGGAAAGCCATCCAGATTGAAGGTGCAGCCTGAAAACAGGCCGCGTACGGTCCCGACCGCCGCAATGCGCTGGTGCACGGCCTGGATTTCCTCGCGGCGGATCGCAGCCAGGCTGTCGCCCCGGCCGACTTCGAGATGCGCGCCGGGCTGGCGATAATTCTCGCCGGCAGCCAGTTTGTGACCGAACGGCTGGGCCGACTTGGCCATCAGGTCGGCGCCCGGCTTCTTGAAGTCGTAGTCGGTGTGAGCATAGGCGCCCGGGCGCACCGAACTGCCCGGTATCCATTCGGTGATGTATTCGACATCGCGCCGGGAGCCCTGCCCCTCAAAGTGATAAGGCACTTTCTCGTAGCCCGGCGCCGGCTTCAGCTTGCTCATCGCATCGGCCAGGACAAGCGTGTGTTTGCCCTCGTCATGCTCGAAGAAATACAGGATGCCTTCGTGCTCGAGCAGCCGCTGTACGAAATCCAGATCGGTCTCGTCATACTGCACGCAGTATTCGCGTGGAGGATAGGATCCCTGCAGGCGCAGATCGAATTCCGCCGTGCTGTATTTCTTGAAAACGTCCTTGACGATGTCGACGACGCTCTTGTTCTGGAAAATACGGCAATCGGTGGTGTTGCCGAGAAACCAGAGCCACGGCCTGACCACCGCCTCGTAGTAAGCCAGCCGGTCCTCTATGCGGGTCAAGCGAAACTCGGACACGAGACCGCTGAACCACCGCTTCGGGTCGGATTCACCTTCGACCGAGACCGGCCCACCCAGCATCTTCAACGGATCGATATCGTGATCCGTGCTGACGAACCCGACCGTATAGGCCAAGCAGCGGCTGATCTCATCGCGCCCGACAAGATGCGTGAAGGTCAACAGATCGCCGCCAACCGGTGTCTGCACAACCGTGGCACGTTCGTTCGGCATGGGTCGTGCCCCTCCTGGACGCGGCCGTCAGCGCGGTGGATTTGAAGTGCCTGCCATCTGCCCAGGAACTTTTTCAACCCGCCGCACCAAGCTATGTTGAGCCTAACACATGTTGTCCTGCTGACCAAAGAGGACGCACCATGACTGAACTCGCCCTGTCAATGCATCGGCTCGAAACGCTGCTGTCCTGTTGTACCCGCAAACTGCTAGAATGGTAGGGTATCGATCAGCGTTCGACGGGCGATCCTGGATGTACATCAGTCTGCAAATCAACAATATCGACCCCTTGCCCGCTGATGTCCCGACCGGCTACGCGGCACGGGATCGCAGCTTCGAAATCGGACGCGATGCTTGTGACTGGACCTTGCCGGACCCCGACAAGTTCATCTCGGGCCGGCACTGCGAGGTTCGATACGAGGCAGGCGCGTTCTGGCTGCACGATGTCTCGCGCAACGGAACCTACATCAACGGATCGAGCCAACGCATGACCGGCCCGCATCGGCTGGGGCATGGCGACCGGGTGCTGATCGGCCGTTATGTCATCTTCGTATCGATCGACGACGAGCGGCCCGCGACCGGTCATCCTCAAATCCGCCACGAATCGACACAACGAGAAGTACCGGCCGCGACAGGCCGGCCGCTCGAATTCGCCGCCGAGCCGTTCTTCACTCCGGCGGAGCAGCGGCCCGGGCAGCGGATTCCAGCGTTCTCGTCGCAACCCGCGCCTTTTCCCTCGACAGGAGACGAGGTGCTGCGGGAAATTGCGATCGGGGCCGGCATCTCGCCGGAATTGCTTCAATCGCGCGACCCACACGAAGTTGCCGCCGAAATCGGCACGGTCCTGCGGACGGTGGTAGAGGAACTAACCTTGCTGCTGAAAGCCCGCGCGGCCGCGAAAATGCTGGCCAAGAGCACACAGCGAACAATGATCAGCGCTGCCGACAACAATCCCCTGAAATTCGTCCCGGGAACCGACGACATCCTCGAAATCATGTTCGCACGGCGCAGGGCCGGCTACCTTGATGCCAGGCACAGTATCGAAGATGCTTTCCGCGATCTCAAGACGCACGAATTCGCCACCTATGCCGCCATGCAAGCCGCGCTGTCGCGATTGCTTGACGACCTGTCCCCCGAAGCGATCGGCAAAAAGCTTCCCCCGACGTCGTTCTCTTCGAAAAAGAGCCAAGCCTGGGATGCTTTCGTTGCGACGTGGCGAACCATGGAGGAAGCCCATGAGAACGGCATGCTGGACATATTCCTGGCCTATTTCAGCGAAGCCTATGCCAAGGCCGACAAGCCAAAATAGACCGTTTCAAGGGAGCCTGTGGAACTGTGGCCGGCCAAGAAAATCTCTTCGGCGCTCGGCATAGGTTCCAATCGACGGGTTCTGAGACTACGATCACATACGACAATTCGCTAAGCGGGTAAGGCTGATCGACCTGGGGGTCTGCGGCAATGTCATCTTTCGGCGGGACAGTATCTTGTAGCCGACCTCCCTGCGGACACTGCCACGGTCGGCAGGGGCAGCATTTCCTTCACCTGACCAGAAACCATTTTGCGCCTGTCTCGCCCAGTCGCGGGCTCGCCGCCTGCACGGACGATCGGCGATGAGTTCGAAGGACGATCCCTTCGGCCCGGCGGGCAAGACCGTCATTCGCGCTGCTCCGCGGCGTGAGCGAAAACCGGCGCCGGTCCCTCAGGAGCCTGCCGCGGATGGCGGGCAACCCGCGCAAATCAAGGAATCGACAGTGTTCGATCCCGGCGTCGGCCGGCATACACCGCCGGGCTGGACGTCCGGGACCGTGATTTATCCTTCCGTTGCAGCAGCAGGCGCTTCCGCAGCGGCGTCGACTTCAGCTCTGCGGCAGGAGACCCTGCTCAATGTCACGGATAGTGTCAGATATTCCGCGGCAAACCCGATCCTAGCAGCCGCCGCACCGTTGCTGATGCTGTTCGGCCAGCTCAGGCTCATTCCCGTCGAGAGACAAGCGGAGCCGTTGGCGGAACATGTCGCCGAAACGATAGACAAGTTCGACGCGACACTGCAGAAATCAGGTGTTGGCGAAGAGGATGCGCGGATTGCGAAATTTGCCCTCTGCGAAACCGCGGACGATCTTATCGGCAACCTGCCTTGGCCACAAAAAGGCGCTTGGGCCCAGTACAGCATGCTGTCGCAGTTCTTTCATGTCGAGCCCAGCGGCACAGGCTTTTTCGAAGCGCTGAACAAGATACTGGCCAGCCCGGAGGCGCACTACGACCTCCTCGAACTGATGCATGCCTGCCTGTCGCTGGGGTTCGAGGGCCAGTACCGGGGCGTGAGGCGCGAAGACAACAATCTCGAGCGCGTCCGACGCGACGTCTACGAGACGCTTCGCTACTTCAGGGCGCGCGCCGGCGAAGATGTCTCGCCGCACTGGCAGGGCTCGGCGGCGACCATGGCGCAGTCGTCGGCTCGCCTGCCGCTCTGGGTTGCAGCGGCAGCAGCGTCGGCGCTGCTGACTGCCGCATTCTTTGCGCTGCGGGTCTCTATCACCAATGAAGGCGACGCCGCCGCTGGCGAATTGCTGGCACTCAACCCGTCGACACCGATCGCCATCGAACGGGCCAGCGTGGCCCCGTTGGCGGAGCCCGTGAAAGTCATCCCACCCGCCGCCACAACCACGCAGATCGATCGCATCCGCTCGGCACTGGCCAAGGAAGTCGAAGGCGGCGGACTGACCATCGGCACGAAGGGCGACTTCATCGTGGTCGAAATAAACAATCTCCTGCTGTTCCAGTCCGGCAGGGCCGAGGCGAAGCCAGAGTTCCAGCCCATTGCCGCTGACATCGCCGCTGCCCTGGAACCCGAGCCCGGACCAATCAAGATCGTCGGCCATACGGACAATGTGAAGCCGCGAAAATCGAGCCCGTTCAAGTCCAATTTCGATCTTTCCGTCGCCAGGGCAAAGGCTGTCGAAACGATAATGGCACCGAAGTTCAGCGATCCTTCGCGACTGACGGTCGACGGCAAGGGCGAGGACGAGCCAATCGCCGACAATGCCACGCCGGAAGGCCGCGCCAGGAACCGTCGTGTCGATGTGATGATCGCCAAAGAGGAAACATTGTGAGCACGGCCAGGTGGAAGCGGCCATGACGCGTTGGCTGCTGCGGATATTCAGCATGATCGCGCTGGCCGGCTTCGCGGCGGCGGTGTGGTTTGCCGGACCCTTGATCCGCTTCGCCGATACCCGCCCTCTCGGACCTGCCTGGCTGCGCGCGACTATCATTGGTGTGATCGTGGCAGCGCTCGCGCTTTTCTACGGCCTGCGTTTCTGGCAGGCGAGAAAGGCGCAAAAAGAACTCGAAACTGTGGTCGCACGCAATGACGGCCGCGATGACGACTCGCGGGTGCTCGAAGCCCGCATGAACGAGGCGATCGCCGCGCTCAAACGGTCGAGCGGCAAGCGCAACTTCCTCTACGAGATCCCTTGGTACATCGTCATCGGCCCGCCCGGCGCGGGCAAGACTACGGCACTGGTCAATTCGGGCCTGAATTTTCCGCTGGCCGGTTCGGGTGACGCCCAACCAGTGGCCGGGGTTGGCGGCACTCGCGCCTGCGACTGGTGGTTCACCGACAAGGCCGTGCTGATCGACACCGCTGGACGCTACACAACGCAGGACTCCAATGCTCAAAGCGACAAGACGAGTTGGCTCGCCTTCTTGTCTCTGCTCAAGAGATACCGCACACGGCAACCGATAAACGGCGTCATCCTGGCCATCAGCCTTGCCGATCTCATCAGCTCAGACGATCAGCAACTTGACGCTCACGTCGTTGAGATACGCAGTCGCCTGCGGGAAATCCACGAGACGCTGAAAATCCAGTTTCCCGTTTATCTGCTTTTCACCAAGGCTGATCTCGTTTCCGGGTTCATGGATTACTTTGGCGGTTTCGACGAGCCCCGCCGGCGCAAGGTCTGGGGCGCGACGTTCCAGACCACGGATCGCAACAAGAACATGGCCGGCGAGGCTCCGGCCGAATTCGATGCATTGGCAAGACGCCTCGTAGAGGAGATGCCCGACCGCCTTCAGGAGGAAGCTGACCCGGTCGCGCGCATATCCGTCTTTGGCTTTCCGGCACAATTTGGTGCGCTGAAAGGCCGAATTTCGAATTTTATCGCCAGCCTGTTCGATCCGGCCCGCAGCCAGGTGAATGTCAGCCTGCGTGGACTCTATTTTTCATCAGGCACGCAAGAGGGAACGCCAATCGATCAGGTGTTGGGCGCGATCGGCCGCAGCTTCGGCGGCAATGCCCGCGCCCATCTTTCCGGAACCGGCAAAAGCTTCTTTTTGCATGATCTGTTGACGAACGTCATCTTTGCCGAATCCGGATGGGTCTCGTACGACAAATCGGCTGAAAGACGTGCGGCGATCGCCAGATTTGGGGTGCTTTGCGCCATCGCGTTGATCGCTGCGGCGGCCCTCGGCACCCTGGCCCTGAGCTTCACAGCCAACAGGTCGCTGATCGCCTCCAACACACAGGCCATGAGCCAGTATCGCGCGACGGCGGACGCGCTGCTCAAAAGTACCGAGGTGACCGATGTCGACCTCGAAAACGTCATTGGGCCGCTCGACCAGTTGCGCAATCTGCCGACTGGATTCGAGACCAGTGATGTGCCGACACCCATCGAGGAGACGTTCGGTCTCAGCCAACGGGAGAGACTTCTTTCGGCATCCAAGACGGCCTACCGGCAAGCGCTGGAACGAATGTTGCGATCGCGCCTGCTGATCCAGGCCGAGCGGACTATCCAGGCTGAGATGGCTGATCCCGCCGCTCTCTACGAGCCGTTGAAAATCTATCTGATGCTTGGCGGCAAGGCGCCGAAGGTCGACGACGCGTTGATCATTTCCTGGATGAAGCAGGATTGGGAGCAGAACCGGTATCCAGGTGAAAACAACCGCGAAGGACGCGAGCAACTCGAAAAGCACCTGCGCGCCATGCTTGCGTTGGACGATGCCTATGATCCGGTTTTCGAACTCAACCAGCCGCTCGTCGAGGCCGCCCAACGGTCGCTCGGGCGGATGAGCCTCGCCGACCGTGCCTCCGCATTGATCAAATCCGCAATATACGCGGCAGCGCTGCTTGATTTTTCTCTTTCCGAGAAAGGCGGCCCCGAAGCACAACTGGTGTTCGAGCGTCTCGATGGCGGCGATTTGTCAGGCCTTCGTGTTCCCGGCCTCTATACCTATGCCGGCTTCAACAGCTTCTATCTCGGGCAACTCTCCCGCATCGCCCAGACGCTCGTCGACGACCAGTGGATCCTCGGCGGCGGCGGTGAGCAAGGCGGCATCGATCAGGAATTGCCCAGGCTTGGCCCCGAACTTCTCGATCGCTATGGCAAGGAATTCGCAATGGCGTGGAACGGCGTTCTCGACGGGTTGAAGTTCAAAGCGATGCTGAAGGACAAGCCGCACTTCATCGCGCTTTCCGCAGTCGCCTCGCCAAACTCGCCGATCGAACAACTGTTCACGGCGATCGCCGGCGAAACAGCTCTGACGCGGGACATCACCTCCGGCAAAGACTCAGGCGCGGCCAGCACGGTTCAAGGCCAGCCACAGGACGCCGCAAGCATGGCCAAGGGTCTGGCTCGCATCGGCATTCAAATCGCCACCGGAAAATCCCAGAGCCGTGCCGGCACAGGATCCGCAAGCGCGCAAAACCAGAACCCCGGGGCCGACATAGAAGCGCAGTTCAGATCGTTCCAGGCCCTGGTGGGCGGTCCTGCCGGGCACCGCCCGATCGATGCCTTGACCCAGAATTTCCGCGATATCCACCAGAGTCTGCAACTAGCGGCCGACGTTCCCTCCCAGACTGAACGCGCCAACGCAAATCTGCAGCTCCAGATAGCCACCCTTCGCGCCAATGTCTCGCGACTGCCCAAGCAACTCGGCCGGATGGTCAATGCGACGGCGGACGAGTTTGAAGGCAATGTCGCCGAGACCTCGGTGGCGAACTTGAACCAGCTGCTCGACCAGACGGTCACTCAGCCTTGCGAGGCGGCAGTCAACGGCCGTTATCCTTTCGCCGGCAATGGTCTCGACGACATCGCGATGGCGGATTTCGCGAAATTGTTCGCCCCGGGCGGGCTGATGGACCGGTTCTTCGCACAGAATCTCGCATCGCTGATAGACATGACCGGTCAGGACTGGAGCTGGAAACAAGATGCGCGCTTCGGGCGCGACCTGTCGAAGTCGACGTTGAAGGACTTCCAGCTGGCGGCCGAAATCCGCAGCGGCTTTTTTCCCCAGGGCGGTTCGGTGCCCTCGGTGAGCGTGAGCTTCACGCCGTTCTCACTGCATGGCGATGCGGATGCGGCGGTGCTCGATGTCGACGGCCAAACCGTCCAGAGCAACCAGGCGGGCAACGCGCCGAGCACCGTGACCTGGCCGAGCGGCACGGCCTCCGGGTCCGCCAGTCTGAGCCTGATCCCGGAGATGCCGGGGCGCGAATCCGCCGTCAAGTTCGAAGGGCCATGGGCGCTGAAGCGGCTGCTGGACAAGGCCACCGTCTCCGGCAACGACAGCAATGTTGAAGCGCGGTTCGTGATCGGCGGGCGCGACGTCACCTATACGATCCAGACTGGTTCCGGGCCCAACCCCTTCTTCCTTCCCGCACTTTCCGGATTCAGCTGTCCGAAGGCGTTTTGAGATGGGCTTCGAGCCTTTGAGTGCGGTGAGACCCTGCATGTGCCTCAGGCGCCCAGACCTTAATTTCGGTACTCTAATGTTCTAGCCTGTGGCAAAGTAGCTCGAGCGGGGCGCCTGGCGGTGCGCCGTAGAGGGCGCTTGAGAAGCGCTTGGTGGCAAATTGAGCGATGTCGCCCTTCCTTTTGACAGTTTCGGCGTGAGCCACAAAGGCTGTGTCCGCGAGCACAATGAGGACAGCTATCTGCTCGAGCCGCGAGCCGGCCTTTGGGTGGTGGCCGACGGGATGGGCGGGCATGAGGCCGGAGAGGTCGCCTCTGCCAGCATTGTCGACCATCTGGCGACGATCGGCATCGCCAGCTCTGCTCCTGATCTGCGGGCGCGCTTCGAGGACAGGCTAAGCCGGGCCAATGCCGAGATCCGCGGCATATCGGAATCTCGCGGCATCACCATCGGCTCCACGGTCGCCGCCCTGTTGGCGATGGACGGACGGTTTGCCTGCCTGTGGGCGGGCGACAGCCGCGTTTACCTGATCCGCAACGCCTCGATCTCGCAGATCTCGAAGGACCACACCGAAGTTCAGGAATTGTTGGACCGAGGCATGATCAGTGCGGCCGAGGCGCTCACCTGGCCACGCCGCAATGTCATCACGCATGCGGTCGGCGTCAGCGACGAATTCGTCATCGATTTCCAGCAAGGCGAACTGATGCCGGGGGATATTTTCGTGTTGAGCACCGATGGGCTGACGGCGCATGTCACCGACGCGGAGATCGAGGCCGCCGTAATATCGGCGACACCTCAAGCGGCATGCGAAAATCTTTTGGAAACGGTGCTGGCGCGGGGCGGAACGGACAACGTCACCATTGTGCTGGTGAAGATCGGACAAGGGCGCAACGGACAATCGCTTCATGCCGATTTGTCCAGAGCGGAGGGCTGAGGCAGATGAGCGCCGACGACAAGACGCGAATATCGCCGCAGGTGGCCAATACCGCCGTCGGCACGCAGCTCAGCGGCATCTATGAACTCGACGAGCGGATCGCCTTCGGCGGCATGGGCGAGGTCTACCGCGGCCACAACATCCAGACCGGAGACCACGTCGCGATCAAGATCGTCCTGCCCGAGTTTGCCCGTGACCAGACGATCCTGTCCTTGTTCCGCAAGGAGGCCTCGATCCTCAACCACCTGTCGCATGATGCGGTCGTGCGATACCACGTCTTCACCATCGATCCCGGGATCGGCCGTCCCTACCTTGCCATGGAATTCGTCGATGGCGAGTCGCTGTTCGACATCATGCGACGTGGCGGGATGCCGACGGAAGAGGTGCGCAAGCTCTGCCATCGCCTCGCATCCGGCCTGAGCGCCGTGCACCAGGCGGGAGCAATCCATCGCGACCTCTCGCCGGACAATATCATCCTGCCAGGGGGCCGGGTGGACCGCGCAAAGATCATCGATTTCGGTATCGCGCGATCGGCGACCGTAGGTGGGGAGACGCTGATCGGCGGAAAGTTCGCCGGAAAGTACAACTATGTTTCACCCGAACAGCTCGGGCTGTACAGCGGCGACGTCAGCGAACAGTCCGACATCTACAGCCTTGGGCTGGTGCTGGTTGCCGCTCTGCGTGGAAAACCGATCGACATGAGCGGATCGCAATTCGAGATCATCGAAAAGCGCCGGGCGGTGCCTGATCTCTCCGACATCGACGACGATTTTCGCGACATCGTTGAAGCCATGCTGCAACCGGATCCGCGAGACCGGCCGGTCAGCATGGCGGACATCGCCAGAATGACGCGTGGCGAAGACGAGGGAACAACGCCGCCGACGTCCATCATACCCCGCAACCGGCCGGCTTTGCCGCCAGCCGAGCAAACCCTTGCTCCTGATCCCAAGGGCCAGCCCCAGCCATCCAATGTCTTGGAACGCAACGCCGCGGGACATGACGCGCCGATGGCCACGGGCCCGGGCGAACAGCGCTTCGTCCCGCATGTCCGGCCCGCGCATTTGTCCGCAGCGCAGCCTTCCCCGGTCGTCGGCCCTCCGCGCGCGGTCACGGCGGATGTGCCCGGAAAGCCCGCGAAGACCCGAATCATAGCCATTGCTGCCTTGGCGACGCTGGCTGTCGCCTCGGGTGCGGGCCTGTATCTGAGCGGCTTTATGACGTCGGCGCCGCCGACTGCCGGCAAGACATCGCTCTCCGCGCCCGAACCATCGAAGCCTGCGCCGGAAACCTTGAAGCCGGCCCCGACGGACGAAGTCGCGAACGCCCCTGAGCCGGCAAAGGAAGTTCCGCCTACGCGGACGAAAACAGAGGCCAGCGCACCGCCGGCTGAAAATCAGCCGGATGCCTCGGCGGCTCAAAAGCCGCAGCCGGCGAAGCCCACCGAAGGCCCCTCGCAGACCGAAGCCCCCCCGAAGCCATCCGCGACGGACGCGCAGCCGCCGCCCGAAAAGCCGGCAATCCAGCCGGGTACGATGGCCAGCGACAGTCAAATCTCGGCTCCGCCGCCTGACGCAACGGCTCCAACCCCATCAGCAGCAGAAAGGGTCCCAGCACCGCCGCCGGCCCAGTCACAAGCTGTGGAGGCCCCAAAGCCTGAACCACGGATCAGCCAATCGGCACCGCCCAAGGTGGCCGTGCCGGCGCCCCAACCCCCGGCGCCCAAACCCCCGGCGCCCAAACCCATTACAAGCCAGACGGATGCCGCGAGCACCGGGAACCAACAGGCGATGTCACCGGCAATCAGACCGCCGGACCAACCTGTCGTCGCCTTGAACGTGCCCAAGCCAGCGATCCCCCCGGTTGTCGACGACAACATCGCGCAACGAGCCTCCTGGGTTCGCGACTTCGGCGGCGGCGACTGTTTCTATGCGACCATGACTTCGACAACCGAGAAGGCCGCCGCGATCGAAGGATTTGGAACGGCGGTCCGGCCATTCGAACGGATGCTGGGCGATTTCCAGGCAAAATTCCATGTCGAGCCGGACATCAGCGTCCGTCTCATTGAGCCGAGCCAATGCGAAGTCACCAATTTTCTGCGCTTTCTGGGACAGTCCGCGGCCGATAAGCCGCAGCTTGTTCTCGACCGGACATCGGTGCCGAACGGAACGCCGATCGGCGGCACGCTGGTGACGCGTGGCGGCCTCATTTCCAGTGTGCTGCTGATCGACCATAAAGGCATGGTGTTCAATCTGGACGACCGCGTCGTCGCACAATCGGACAAGGCTACCTTCAGCATCCCGATTGGTCTCGGCGCCGCGGACAAGGCGGCCGGAAAGGCAGTGCCGCAGATCATAATGGTGATCACGGGCCCTCAGGATATTCAGGCGGCTGCGTTCTCCACGCCCACGCCAGCCTCGGTGCTGCTACCCAAAATTCTCGAGGAAATCGAGACCGACGGATCTCAATTTTCAGCCACTGCCAAGTATTTCCGGCTCGGCGGGTAGCATGGGCGCCCAATGGAACGCTGCTCGTGTTTGCTTCCCTCGTCTGCCGACCTGCCGACAAAGCGGCGTGATCCGCTTCGAGCCCTGCTTGCCCTGACGGGCCACATGAAGCTCGCGATCATCTGGGGCGCCGCGCTGCTGGCTCTGCTGTCATCGGGCGAAGCACGCGCCGAATTCACGGTCTGCAACCAGACGCTCGACGTCGTCAATCTCGCGGTCGCCCAGAAGATCGACAATGCGGACCAGACCGACGGCTGGTGGACCATCGGCGCAAATCAATGCGTGAACGTCATCCGCGAAGAACTGACGAACCGCTACATCTACATCTATGCCACGGACGTGTTTGGCCATGCGATCCTCGCCGGGTCGACCGAAATGTGTATCGAGCGACGACGTTTCTCGATCCGCGGCATCGACGAATGTTGGCAGCGCGGCCACATCGCGGCGCAATTCCTCGAAGTCGATACGCTCGAACAGGCGCGGTGGACGTTCTTCCTGACCGGAAGCAGCCCGTGACGCACAGTATCGACACGAGCTTCAGGCAGAAGAAGCAGGCGCGCCTTGCGCTGCGCAGACGCAAGCTCTGGCGCCGGCTGCTTGCCGGTCTTGCTGCGATTGTCTTGCTGTCGATCGCCGTGGGCTTCTACCTCACCGCGGACTATTGGTCGTTCGGCGACGAAGACGAAGACCTTCACGCGGTCGAAGGGGTGGACGACGTGCCGGCCGATGCATCGGTCTATGTGCCTGCCATCATCGACCTTGCCGGGGATCCGATGTGGATTACCCTTGCCCCCGACGCCGACACCACGTCGAAAGGCCATTCGATCGCGAGACCGGCGAATCTCGATCAGGCCGGGGTTTCTCCGCAGATCGAAATCCTGTCGGATGTGATGCTCAGCGCCAGCGAAAAATTCATGACGACGATACCGTCGACGCAGGAGGACTTCGCATTCTTCCAGGCGCAACGGCAGGCCGCCCAGCCTCCGTCCAACGATCTGCAGGACGATCTTCAGCCACCGGCGGGGGACCTGCAGAACGATCTTCAGCCCTCGCCTGCTCCCGACGAGGCTCCGGCTGCGGCGGGACAGCAGATGGGCACCGACGATCCCGAAGCCGGCTGGGGTGAAACGATCGATGCAGGCGAGGCAGCCCTCCCCGCATTCCAGAAGACGCAGATCGAAGACAACACGAGCGTCGCAATCGTCACGAAAGAGTACCAGCGGTTCGAAGCGACCGAAGACACGTTCGTGAAAATCCTCAATGACCGCAGCCTGGACAGCGTTGCGCTCGATGCGCATTTCTCGGCCGAGGACGCCAAGCTGGCAGGCGAAGCGCTGAAGGCGCTTTTCAACCGGGGAGGCCTGGAACCGGGTTATGTCGTCGCCATACGTGGTTTCAGGCCGACGCGCGAGACGCCGACAATGTCGCTCATGCAGGTGTCGATCTACGCCAAGAACGTCTTTGTCGGAACGCTGACGCGCAACGCCGCTGGGGCATTCGTATCGGGTGTCGATCCCTGGGTCCGCGAAGATCTGTTCAACTATTCGGGCGCACCGCAGGAAGGCGCGCACAAGCGGCAGTATCGCCTGCTCGACGCAATCTATTCGACGGCGGCACGCAACAAAGTTCCAACCAGCGTGATCGGCGAAGCGATCATGTACCTGTCGAGAGGACAGGATCTGGACGCCTTCGCCAGCGAGGATCAGCGCCTTGTCCTGATCTATTCGCAAACGCCGCGCGGTAAGAGCGAGACCGACGGACGCGTGCTGTATGTCGGTGTGCAGGGTACTGAAAAGAGCCTCGAATGCTTCGTCTTCCAGCAGAGTGACGGTCAGTTTGCATGCGTTACCGGCGATGACCAAGTTCGCTCGCTGACGGTCACCAACGGCATGGTCACGCCGGTCAATGGGGTCATGACGTCCACCTTCGGTCCACGCAAGCACCCAATTCTCGGAGTTGTTCGCATCCACAAGGGCGTCGATTGGGCGGCCCCCGTGGGTACGCCGATCGCAGCCGCCTTCGACGGCGAGATCACCTTCCAGGGCGACGGCGGCGGCTACGGCAACCTGCTCAAGATTGCGCATGCCAACGGACGTGAGACGCGCTACGCGCATATGCAGAAATTCGCAATCGCAAGCGGTGTCGGCACAAAGGTGAAGGCCGGCGACATCGTTGGCTATATCGGCACCACCGGCCTGTCGACCGGGCCGCATCTGCATTTCGAACTCTATCAGAATGGCGAGGCGATCGATCCGCTCGGCACGGTGACCGCCGCCGCGGTGGCAACGAACGATACTGCTGTCGAAACGCTGACCGAACGTATCGTTCATGTCGAAAGTGGTGGCAGCGCCCGTGCCAAGAATCCAAATTCTTCAGCAACCGGCGCAGGCCAATTCATAACGAAGACCTGGATCAGGATGATGAACACCTACCGCCCTGAACTTGCGCGAACGCTGTCGACCGCCGACCTGCTCGCTCTGCGCTACGACGCCACGATCTCGCGCGAGATGGTGCGTAATCTGGCACGCGAAGGCGAAGCCTATCTTCGGGCACGCGGCCACCAGATCACAGCCGGTCGGCTCTATCTCTGTCATTTCCTGGGAATGGAAGGCGCGCATCAGGTGCTGGCGGCGTCGGGTGGGGCGCAACTGAGCGCCGTACTGGGATCGGCCGTCATCCAGGCCAACCCGTTTCTCACCGGCAAGACCGCCAGCTATGTGGTGGATTGGGCAGAAAGGAAAATGGGCCAAAAGCTGAGCCGTGTAGCCACGCAAGCTGGCCCGGAGACAACGACCAGCGAGATCCGCCAGACATCGCCGGAGTTCGAAAAATACAAGCAGTCCGTCACGGCCCTCATAAGCTCGATTCAGAATACGCTCTGAACCTGCCCGTCGCGGCATGGGTCTCCAGGGCTCCGAACTCAGCTTGGCAAAAGGCCTGATGACGCCAACACCAGCGGTGCCGGCAGCTTTCATTGTAGGATTTTTTTCCTTGACTTCGTAGCCGCAGCTATGGCAAATATTCATTCACGGTGCAGGTTTCGCCAACGACCGCACTGCACAGGCAGGTTTTTTTCGTTTGACGCTTCTCAACCAACCCTCCGGAGAACCCGTTGACCTGGGTTCGTTGCACTGGATGGGTCTCTCAGACTATTGGTGCTCCTGCTGCCTAGTGTTATTATAGGGTAAGTTTTTTCGAGCTTTGTGAACCAAAACGGCGGTCAGGATCACATACGCCCAAGAGCCATTTTTGGCATAAGCGACCTTGTCGCTGACGAGATTTAGCATGCGCAGACATCAATAGTGCGCCCCGGTGGGCGGAGGGTTGATCCATGAAAGCGTTCGCTGTCCTTCTGAACGGCATTATCCTGTTTTGCCTTGCCGCGTTCAGCGCTGAGGCCGCCGCGCCCGACGCCAAGCGCGTCGCGCTGGTGATCGGAAACAGCAAATACGTTCATGCGGTTACTCTGCCCAACCCCGCCAACGATGCCCACCTCATCGCATCGACGCTGCGCAACGCCGGCTTCGAGGTGATCGAAGGGGTCGACCAGGACAATGCGGGCATGCACAGCCTCATCAGCCGGTTCACCGAACAATCCTACGATGCGGACCTCGCGGTCATTTTCTATGCCGGCCATGGCATGCAGGTCGACGGCAAGAACTACATGATACCGGTCGACGCCGAGTTGACCTCGCCGGCCTATCTCAAGACCCGCACGATCCAGATCGACGACTTGATGGCTGCGTTGCCACCAGACCCGGCAATTGGCGTCATCATCCTCGATGCCTGCCGCGACAATCCGCTGGCACGGACACTGGCGGCCTCGCTGCCGAAAAGCCGCTCCACCTCGTTGGGCACCGGTCTGGCGCCGGTCGAAGCAAAATCGGACGGCGTCGGAACCGGCGGCCTGCTGATTGCCTACGCAACGGATCCGGGCGCCATCGCGTTCGACGGCAACGGCGTCGACAGCCCGTACTCCACGGCGCTCGCCAGGCATCTGACCGAACCCGGCGTGGAAATCCAGAGCGCGCTGACGCGCGTGCGCGGCGAGGTGACCGAAACCACGCAAGGTCGCCAGAGGCCCTGGCACAACGCATCGCTGGGACGCGAGGTTTTCCTGGGAAAAGCCGTTGCGGCAGCGGCGCCTGCCGCAAATCCCGTGGCTGCGGCATCGAATGCGGCAGCAACATCCCCTCCCGCCACTGTTGCCAGTGATCCTCCGTCCTGGGAAGTCGAGCAACGCCTTTGGGACGAGGCTTCGAAGCGCAATTCAATTCCGTTCTACGAGGCCTATCTCGACCAGTTTCCGAACGGCCGTTTCGCCACCGTGGCGCGGCTGAACATCGACGAATTGAACGACCCGAAAGCCCAAAACCGGCAGATCGCGGCACTCGATACGGATCAGGCGAACGCCAGTTCCGGCTCTGCCGTGCGCACCTCGGTCGGCGTTTCGGACGAGGTGAAGCAAACCCCGGGCACGGAACTGACGGAAAGCGCGATCGGGCTTGATCGCCAAGGACGTATCGACCTGCAATTGCGCATCGAAGCGTTGGGCAACGAGCTTGGCCGCGTCGACGGAAACATCGGCCCTCAGACCCGTCAGGCGATCGGCATCTGGCAGGCGAAGAACGGTCTGCCGCAAACCAACTATCTGACGCGCGAGCAGTTGTCGTTCCTCGTGATCCAGACAGATCCGATGATGGCAGCCGTGCGCGCCAGATACGCTGACGATCAAGCCCGCGCGGCGCAGCCGAAAAAGCAGGTGGTGCAGAAGGTTCGCACGCAGCGGCCGGCGGTCCAGAAACCACGTAAGCAACAGCAGATCGTTCAGAAACGTCGCAACCGCGAAACCGTGGTGCAAAGAGACGATCCGCCGCCGCCTGAAGACAACAATGACTTCCTGACCAAAGCGCTTATCTTCGGGACCGGCATTGCAGTGGGCGGCGCGCTCAAGCCGTGACGGCAGGCGCGCTACTGCGTCTTTATCCGCATTTCCACGCGGCGGTTAACCGCATCGTACGGGTTGGGACTGCGCGGATTCTTTTCGCCCATGCCGATCGCGTCGATGCGGGCAGCCTCGACGCCGCGGGCTGTCAGGAAGGCCGCCACCGACTGCGCGCGCCGTTGCGAGAGGCCTTCGTTGTAATGCACCGTGCCGGTGGCGTCGGTGAACCCTTCGACGACGAAGCTGAACGTGCTTAGCCGCTTGTCCTTCAGGGCCGTGGCGAACTCGTCGAGTTCACTACGCGCTGTCGCGTCGAGTTCAGCCGAATCCAATCCAAAATTGATCAGCATATCGAGGCTGGATTTTTCTGCCGGCGCGTCCTTCGCCTTGGTCTTGCCACTGCACTCCTCCTCGGTCCCGACGCAAATTCCACGCGACTTGCCGAGGTCGGCGGCACCAGCAAAAAACTTCACGATGTCTTCTGATTTCTGGACCGGGTCGGCGAAAGCATGGGTCGGGAAAAACACGACCGCCAACACAAAGGCTGAACTGCCCCACTGCATAACGGTTACTCCTGTTTGAGCATCCGATTTCGATGATGGGTGATCGTACCAAATTCCAGGGCAATTGTCTGTCGATAAAAGCTGGGAGCAGGGATAGTGCCGGCGGTTGTTGCCGGATCACCGGTTGAGACTTGACCAGCGCCGCGCCTGAGGCTTGAGTGGCCGAAGCTTCTCGATGAAAGCGTGGCGGTCATGGCCAATGGGCTCCGGTTCAAAACGGCACGGGATCTTTTCATGGCTTGTCCTGCTGCTGCCCGGGACATGAGAGCCCTTCCAACCGAACAGCCCTCGATCGCGTTTTGCCGCGACCTCCTCGCCGGGCGCGTTCCCGAGGAAGCGATTACGTTCTGTGCCTACCTGCTTCCCGAGCGGGCCGCGGTATGGTGGGCGCATGAATGCCTGAGCCACCTTACAGAGCTGCTTCATGAGACCGATCACGAATTGCTTGCGCATGTTCGCGACTGGGTAGGCGAACCGGACAGTCCTCGCCATCGGGCGACAATCAGCTCAGCCGCGGCGACACCGCCAACGACCCCGGCCGGCTGGATTGCGCTGGCTGCGGGATGGCGTGACAATGGCTCGGCCATGGCCGAGACCATGGTATCGGCCTTGCAGCCATTTCCTGCCGCTCATGCAGTCAATGCCGGAATTTTGGCCGGACTGGCCCGTGTCGCGCTCGCGGACAGGTTTTCCGTTCTTTCGGCATTTGTCGAAATGGGCATCCAGATGGCCGAGATCGAGGCGCTGCGCCAATCGGCGGATGCCTATTAGAGCCTCCATCCCGACAGAAACTGGACGGATGCCATCTTCGTCCAGCTTTACTTGCAGCCGCCCTGAGCCCATTTGGCAAGCGCCACCTTGAAGCGCGTTCCAAGCGGATGTTGCAGGCGCAAAACAGAGACATCGTTGGCGGCGAAATTCTTCGCTTGGTCGCACAGCCTGGACTCGTTCCATTGATGGCAGCCGTCGCAGTGCTTGCCCTCCCAGACCGATTTGTCCAATCCCTCCACCGGGCTGAACAGTGGCTTGCCCTTGATCAGCTGGGCGATGCTCTTGCCGTCGATTGCCGGATCGCCGAAATCGATTGGATGGTCGAAAGAGATCGGAGCGTCCGACTCCAGCCTGGGGATCTTCCGACGCAGCACATCGAGCGCAAGCTGGTCGTCACTTTGGCCCGGCGCGCTTGCAGCGCCGGTGTTGCGCGCCTCGGAACCACCTTCGGTCTGAGGTGCGCTCGCCTCGCCCACGATCAATGGCGCATTGAGATCGATCTTGTGCAGGACGACCTCCGTGGTCAACGAAAGGTTGATCCAGGGACGCTGCTTGCCGGCGGTTGCCTTGAAGACGTCGCTGGTCACCTTGTTCATCGCTTCGGTGATAGAGACGTTGGGTGCCCCGATGTTCTGGAGTAGCGCCGAGGTGAAGGGCGAATGTTGGCCAGACCCGTCATAGGCGAGTTGATTGGGACTGGCGGCGAAGGCGACGAGTGTGCCGGCGCCGCCATTCTCTATCGGGATCTCGGCAAGGCCGCTGCTTGCGCCGTTGACGCCTGCGGTCTTCGCCAGCACCTCGGCGAGGGGGTTGTCGCGGCAAGCGTCGAGAAACACCAACCTTATGCTGGTCTCCCGCGACATCTGGCGCAAAACGAAATCAACCGACACGGCCTCGAAATCGAGGGAGGTTTCGTCCTCCAGCGCGGCGTCGACCGGGAGCAGGTAGTTCTTGCCCGAGACCTGCAAGCCGTGGCCGGCGTAGAAGAACAGCGCGATGTCGGCGCCGCGCACCTGCTTTGCGAACTGGGCAATGGTTGTTTGTGTCTGCGATTTGGTCTGATCGAAGCCGGAAACGACTTCGAAGTCGAGCTTCTTCAGGCGTTCGGCCATGGCCTGGGCATCGTGCACCGGATTGGCGAGCGGCGCCGCGTGCTGGTACTGGGAGTTGCCGAGGACAAGCGCGACGCGGCGCTCGGCATTGGCGATCGTCGAAGTCAAAAGCAAGGCGAGCACCGCAAGGCCGGCGGCGCGAAAGAGGCCACCGCAACGGGCGATCAAATCGAACCTCACCGGAGCCTCAGTTCACGAGCTTGCTGGCGGAAAATTCGATCCGCCGATTGAGTGCCTTGTTCTTTGACGTGTCGTTGGCGGCAACCGGCCGCTCCTCGCCATAACCGGCGGCGCTGATCTGGTTGCGCGGAACGCCCGCGGCAATCAACGCATCGGCAACCGCCTGGGCCCGCCGCTCCGACAACTGCTTGTTCGCCTCCGGCGAACCGTCGGCATCGGTATGGCCAGAAATTTCGACCTTGAGGCTCGGGCATTTTCCGACGACGCCTTCGACCTCCGTCAGCAATGGGCGGCTTTTCGCATCGAGCCGCGCGCTGGCGAGGCGGAAGTAGATGGCGCCGGTGCGCGAGAGCACGGCGAACCTGTTCAGGCATTCCTCGTCGCTGAAATTCGCCTTCGCGGCATCGGTGGCAACTGGGCCCACCTCGGCCGAACTGGCCGCGACTGTCTGGGTTGCGGCCGGCTTGCTGCCGTCGGCGGTGAAGACGAAGTCGAACGACACCGACGCCGTGGGCACGATATTGGTCACATTGGCAGCCTGCTGCAACTTGTCGACATTCGGCAGCAAACCGAAATCTTCGACATGGACAGCGACCGGAGCTTCCGAAGCGACCGACACCATGTTGTCGCCGATCATGGTGACGACGATGCTGGCCTCGAGATCCTTGTCGACGCCATGCAGATTGAGACGGAAAGGCAGCGTTGACTTCACCCTGCGCTTTGTCGCGAGATCGGCGAATGCGGCGGGATCCACCTTCGCCGTCAGTTCGGCCGTCGGGTACTTGAATGTCTCGAAGAACAGGAAGCGCATGCGGACATTGCGCAGGTCGACGCCGGTATCGACCGAATTGAGGTCGAAACTGACCTTGGCGTCACCCGCCGAGCTGAGCGTGCCGGTGATGTTCCTGATCTTGTTCGTCTCGACGATCGTGTTCTTCTTGACCGACTGGTAGGTGATGACCGAAGCGGACGGATCAAGCGTCCAGTTCGGCGCGGCGTTGGCGGCTTGCGAGCCGAGCAGCAGCAAGCCGCAAAGCGCGACGATCAGGCCGAGACCTTTTGTGGTGAGGTCCCTGGACCCCGTTTTCCACCAGAATGCGACGACTTCGAACATGGAACGCCCCCTGCCCAGGACCACCGTATCGACACGACACCAAGCGGGAGCATAGAGCACTTGCGACTGCTTGGCGAGCAACTCCACTGGTCTTCCGCAAAGGGGAAAATACGCGTACGCCTTTGACGAAAAGGGAGGGAAAAGGCGAACATCCGGACACGAAGTCAGCATCGGGGTGATTGCGGCCCTGGTTAGCAGTGATTTCCCTATCTGGCCGCCCCCGGGGAATGCCCGAGCGCCAGCCTTCTCCTCACCAGGGACCGCCGCTGTTGTTGCCTCCGGTGCTGCTGCCTCCAGTGCCGCCTCCGCTGGCGCCGGCTCCACTCCCACCACCTGTGGTAGGAACGATTACGACAGGCTCATTCACAGCCTTTTCCTCAACCGGCGTGGCAACTTTCTTGGTAGCCTTTGCCGCCGCCTTCGTCTGTTTAACCCTAGGCGGAGGCGTCGTGCGAACGACTTTCGGCTGAGACTTTGCCACCACCGGCGTTGGCTCGGCTTTGTGCATTAGGGACGTGCAGCCCATGAGCACTGCCAAGACGCCGGAGAGAGTCGTTCCGATGAGTGCTTGCTTCAATGCCCTGCCCATTATTGTCTCCTCGTTGATCAAAACACGTCCCGACGCGGGTTGGCTTCCTCCCAGGCCCGTCTGGCCGCGCCGACCAGTTGATCATCCAGCGAACCTGACACGGGAAGCTTCGACTTCAGTTCTCCGCGCAGTTGCTTCAACGCCGCTGTTTTCGCCTTGGTGCCGAATTTTGCCAAGTTCACCCGGGCCTCTGGCAGTTGGTTCCGAAAATCCAGCGCCGCAGCGAATGCCAGGAATCGCACGGCGATCGCCTGATCGGCTTTGTCGCCCTTCTGCGTTTCGAGAGCCGCGCGGTCCATGGCACCGAACTGATCGCCCCGCATCGTTCCCATCTCAAACAATCTTTGTGCTTCCGCGAGGTCGCGCTCCACGCCGACGCCGTCGCGGTACATGCGAGCAAGGTGGCTCGGAGCGAAGGGCTGGCCGAGCGCTGTAGCTCGCCGGAAAAGCGCCAATGCGGTCTGTGGGTTCTTCTCAATTCCCTGACCGTACAGGTAGTTGCGGCCGAGCAGGTTCATCGAATACATGTCCTGGCGCTGGACCCCGGCCTCCAGGAAGGCGACGGCGCGGGCCTGATCGGCAGTCACGCCGTTGCGACCCTCGGTGAATATCTCGGCGAGTGCGTTCATGGCGTAGGTGTGGCCCATCGCCGCCGCCTTGAGCAGCAGGTCCAGCCCCTTGCTGGTATCGCGCTCGACGCCGATACCGTTGAACAAGGAACGGCCCCATGCCATCATCCCATAGGGATCGCCCTTGTCCGATGCGGCCGCGAAAAAGGCGTTGGCTTTTTGTTGGTCGACCGCAACTCTGGTTCCCGTGGTGTAAAGATAGCCGAGTTCATATAAAGCGCGCACGTGCCCCTTCTTGGCGGCCTCCCCGATGGCTTTTTTGGCTTCATCAAGCTTGCCGGCTGCCAGCAGCGCGCGACCGAGTTCGTAGCGGAAGCGCGGCACATCCGGATAAGCCTTCACCGCAGCCTCGCAGGCCTCCACGGCGCTCGCGCCGATTTCGTTCGGCAGCAGGCCGGGGACTACGCCTTGCAGATCGAGAGGCTCGCCGGCAGCCTGATCACAAGGATCGACGCTTGGCGACAGCTTCATGGTGGCGGGCTTGGATGAGCTGCTGGCGGCCCGGATCTCAAAGCCGACCTCGACCGGCTCTGCGGCACCGATCTGGGGTTCGTAGCGCAGCTGGTCGACCTCGTCCGCCATCAGGCTCGACTCCGGCGACAGGGCACGATCCGGCAGGGACAGCGTACCCGTCGCCGGGTAGCTCGCAAGTTTCAGGCTGACGGCGGGGTCCTTGGTCGGGAAGTCCAGCTTCAGCGAAACCGGGCCTACTCCCACCGGGACGCTGATCTCGCGATTTTCGATCGCCTCGGCGGCGCCGGTGATATGGATGCCGCGCTCCAGCACCTGCTGTTTCTGCTCGGTCTCAAGCGAGGCCACAATCCGTTCGCCCTGGGCGCCTTCGCCACTCCTGACGCGAAACACCAGGATGCCCTGGGTTTGGCCGCCCCAATTGTCATGCGTGGCGTAGGCCAGCATATCCACCTCGTCCTGCGCGGCGTTCCCCTTGGGGATATCCATTTCCAAACGCGGCAGATCCTTGCCCTGGATAGGCTGGCCGACCGCGACAGCCTTGCCGTCCAGCAGCAGGTGCCCGAAAGCGGGTGGTCTCTCGATGCTTACGGTGATGGCTCCGCCATCGACATCGACTGGTTCCGGCAGGTCCAGAGCAACAGGGCCGACACCCGACGGCACGACCTTTTCCAGAACCGGCGGCAGCGAGGGCCGGCTGGTGCGGCGCATCAGGACAACCTCGTCGATGAGCGAGGAGTTTTCCCACGGAACCTGCTTGCCGTCGGTGGCCTCGACCACATCGCGGCGCACCGCGGCCATGACCGTGCGTATCTCCTGGTTCGGAGCCAGTGCGCGCCTGGAGAATGCAGATGAAAACGGGCTGAGGTCTCCCGCTCCATCATAGGCAACCGCCCCTGGCTCGGTGGCAAAGGCAATCAGCGTGTTCAAGGAGCTTTTGACCTGTGCAAGGCCGGTGTTGCCCGCCGTGATCAGCTGGTCTCTCAGCCAATAATCCTTGCGCGGAAACGGATTGTTGCGGCAGGCATCGAGGATGATCACCTGGATCTTCGATTTCGCGCGCAATTGCTGCAGGACATCGTTCAGCTTGACCGCCTGGACCTCTATGTCGGCCGCATTCTTCAGCGAGGCGTCCACGGGGATCAGGAAATTCTCACCACCGATCTGAAACCCGTGACCTGAATAGTAGACGACGGACAGATCGGCGCCGTCGGCCGCCGCGAGGTAGTTGCGGAACTGCTCCTCGAACCGCAGCTTTGTGAGATCCTTGGCGACGAACACCTCGAAGCCGGCCAGCCGGAACGTCTTGGATACGTCGTCGGCATCCTTGTCCGGATTCTTGAGGGCGGGGATTTCCCGGTATTCGGAATTGCCGATCACCAGGGCGACCCTTCGATCGGCCGACGCGTCGAAAGCCGTAAAGATCGCTACGAGGAAGACCGCGATAAGCCCGCAAAGCCGGAGCATGGCAACTGCCTCAACCGCTGCTACCCGACAACCACAATCCCCCAGCTTGCGGTATCAAGGTCCGTTGAAGAACTCACAATCTGCCGAGACGGCAACAGAGTGAAAGCCGTCGCGACAGCAGGCACTTCTCCATCCAAGTAAGTTCTAAATTAGCTCAGAGGCGAACCATCCGCAATGAGTGTCGAAACGCAATGAGTGTCGAAACGCACCGGAGTCCGGGGCCGACGCATTTGCGAATCTCATCCGGCGACGGCTGCAGTGCAGGGAAGGCCATCAGCGTTACGAAGCTGCGGCGGGTAGCGCAGACGACGCCAGGCCCGAGGCCCTCGCGGAAGCAATCTGGGCAGCCGCTGCCGATGCTACGCAAAACCGAGGTTAAATTCCTTACCTGCGAAGGCACCCGGGAGGTCCATCAAGTGTCTCTCCAGCGAGACGGACTGTCTAATTTCGGCGACTTATAGCGCGGATTTCGAACGCATACCTTCCGCCAAGAAGGAGAACCTACATGACACAATCCGCTGACCTCAACCGGGCCGATTCCAATTCCAAACCGCTTGGCCACGGCCGGGCCTTACGTCTTCAAGCCTATGGCGGCGCCGAATCCCTGACAGTCGATAGCGTATCCGCGCCCGAGCCAGGTCCGGGCGAGGTCTTGGTGTCGGTCAAGGCGGCCGCGGTAAACGGCATCGACTGGAAAATCCGTGAAGGCTACCTCCGCGGACCCTTCAAGCTGGCCCTGCCCGCGACGCTTGGCATCGAAATGGCCGGCGTCGTGCTTCGGACCGGCCCCGGCGTCACGGGCGTGAAGCCCGGGGATCGGGTTATGGCCGCCCTCGGTGGCGTCGGAGCCTACGCCGACCATCTCGTCATCAACGCCGAGAAGCTCGTCCTGACGCCGTCAACCCTGTCGGACGTGGAGGCGGCGGCCATTCCGGTCGCGGCGATGACAGCCTGGCATGTCATTCAGGCCGCGGATTTCGACCTCTCCGGACGGCGGGTGCTGATCCATGGCGCGGCCGGCGGCGTGGGCGGCTTTGCCGTCCAGTTCGCCAAGGCGGCCGGAGCGACCGTCTATGCCACCGCCTCGACCAGGAGCCTGCCGCATGTCCTGGCCCTCGGCGCGGACAAGGTGATCGACTACCGGCAGCAGAACTTCGAGCTGCTTGCGCGCGACATCGATTTCGTCGTCGACCTCGTCGGCGGTGAGGTCGTGGACCGCTCCTGGGCACTCCTGTCGCCCGACGGCCTTCTCGTAAGCATCGCCGCTACGGACCTCGCATCGCGTACGCCGCCAGACCGCCACGGCGTCTTCTTATCGAACAAGCCCGACACCGCGCGTCTGGCCGCGATCGTCCAGCAGGTCGCCGCTGGCACCTTGCAATCGACGCTCGCCGAAGTGGTGGGTTTCGATGATTTGGCTTCTGCAATCGAGCGCAATCGCACCGGCCACGCACCCGGCAAGATCGTCGCAGACTTCACCCGCTGACGCCCCGTTCAAACTTAAAGGAATCTATCATGACGACGATCTGGAATCCGGTCCGCGTGGGCCGGATGGACCAGCCTCACGACCTGATGGTGCTGCGGCTCGGGCGCACGCGCGAAGCCCTGGACCAGGACATCGTCTCGGGCCAGGCAGACATGACCTCGATCGACCGTTGGGCTTTGGCCAATCCCGATCTCGTCGCGCGTCTGCGGCCGGGCGCGTCCTTCAACGAATCCAATCCGGCCACCTTCTATGGTGGTGGCGCGGCCGGCTACACGGATTATCCGCGGCTAGCCGACTGATGCGCCGGCTGCTGTAGTTCATCGGACCGCAGCAGCCACCATCGGGCGGTCGTCGCTTGCGCCATTGGATCAAGCCGGCCCTGCGACATGGCCGACGACGTCGGCCGACAGTATGGTAGCCGTGGCGGCTTCAAATCCGAATGAACGCTGCCAATTCGTCGGGAGTGCCTTTTGGAAAGGCTTCCCTCAGATGGTCGAGGAAGGCGGAGACGCGGGCGTTCAACAGGCGCCGCGACGGGTAGAGCGTCCACAAGGCAGTATCTGGGGCATCCACATCCGCCCAATGCACCAATCTGCCGGCGGCCAGATCATGACTCACCAGCGATACCGGCAACCGTGCCGCACCCGCACCCATGACGACCGCATCGCGAACCATGATGAGCGACGACAGGCTGAGCACCGGGGTGAACGCGATCGTCGTCGGCCCCGTATCCGGGATGATGTTCCACGACGGAAGTCCTCTGTCGGAGGTCCGCACGACAGCCGGAACGGCCTCTCCGTCTCGCGGTCGCGCCACTTGCGGGCTCGCCACGATCACAAGCCGATCACGCATGAAGACCCGTCCCACCAGGCTTTCATCGGAACGCGGATTGACGCGAATGGCCAGGTCATACCCTTCTTCCACCATGTCGACTGCGCGGTCTTCGGTCGTGACTTCCAGGATAACGTCGGGATATTTGAGCGAGAAGCCTGCCGCCAGCCTACCCATCGCAAGCTGAGAGAAGAGCAATGGCGCACTGATCCGCAAATTTCCACGCGGTTCGCGGTCTCCCGACGCAATCGCCGCGGCCGTCTCCTCCACTTCCGTCAGCAAGCGACTGGTTCGCTCATGCAGGGCCTTTCCCTCTTGCGTGAGCTTCAGCGCACGCGCTCCGCGCTCGAACAAGCGTAGGCCCAGGCTATTCTCCAGTTCGGCGACGCGCCGGGAGAGCGTCGCCTTGGGGCGACCTGCGGCGCGCGCGGCGCGCCCGAACCCACCATGACGTGCAACCAGATTGAAGTCGGCCAAGGCGAGCAGGTCCATATGTTCCACCAGTGAGACAGGGTGTCTATAAATGGCAGCTACCGGTGCATTTGTGGACTCCTAAATAGCTGTCAGCGATTTGAAACAAGCTGGAGTGACATACATGACTATCCTCGTTACCGGTGCGACCGGAACCGTCGGCCGCAATGTCGTCGATCATCTCATCAAGCGTGGCGCCGATGTGCGCGCGCTCGTCCGCGATCCCTCGAAGGCCAATTTACCAGCCGGCGTTACCGTCGCCCAAGGGGACCTGCTCGACGTCGATGCGCTGCGCACGGCGTTCTCGGGCGTGTCCACCCTGTTCTTGCTCAACGCCGTGGTGCCCGACGAGTTTACCCAGGCGCTGATTGCCCTCAATCTGGCCCGTGAGGCCGGGATCGAGCGGATCGTCTATCTGTCCGTGCTCCACAGCGACGTCTACGCAAACGTGCCGCATTTCGCGGGCAAGTTCAGTGTCGAGCGCATGCTGGAGCAGATGGGCTTCAACGCCACCATTCTGCGGCCTGCATACTTCATCAACAACGATCACACGGTGAAGGACGTGGTGCTCGGTCACGGTGTCTATCCGATGCCGATCGGCGATAAAGGCCTCGCCATGGTCGACGCGCGCGATCTCGGCGAGATCGCGGCCATCGAGCTTGTTCGCCGTGAACAGGCAAATGAGCCGCTTCCCCTCGAGCGGATCAACGTCGTTGGTCCCGACACGCTGACCGGCGCCGATGTCGCCGCCATCTGGTCGGAAGCTCTTGGGCGGGCGATCCACTATGGCGGCGACGATACCGCTGGGTTCGAGCAGAACCTCCGGAATTACGCGCCGAGCTGGATGGCGCTGGACATGCGTCTCATGACCGAGCGCTTCCTGGTCGAGGGCATGGTCCCGGAGGCAGGGGATGTTGACCGCCTGACCGCCATGCTCGGTCGCCCGTTGCGCTCCTATCGCGACTTTGCCACCGAGATCGCAGCGTCGGCCTGATGAGGCGCGGCGCGGCGGGCGGCGAACCGTCCCGTCCCATGCTTTGCCGCCAGCATGCAGTGCTTTTCTCCCTATTGAGGCTTCCGACCGGATTGCGGCAAGCATCGCCGGCGACCTGCCGTGCATCAGTCGCGCGGTATGGACAGCCCCGCGAGAAGCGGCGCGTACGCGGCGAGCCTGCGGGATACGAACTCAGTGAAGAGCCGCACGCGCTTCGTCTTGCGTGTCTCCCCCTGTGTGAGGAGCCAAACCGTTCCGTACATGTGCAGGTCGGTACCCGGCACCCTCACCAGTAGGGGGTCGGCATCGCCAACGAAGCACGGCAGTGTCGTCATCCCGAGCCCTTGCCGTACGGCAACGATCTGCGCCCCGGCGTCCGAGATCCTGAATGGAACCCCCGTGGTGGGAACCTCACCCTCGCTGGCCCAGTCCGGGATTCCATGAATGCTTATGACGATCCACCGGATGGGATCAGGCGCGCCCGCACGCCATGCGGCTAGTCGATCGCGGGACACGTAGACGCCGCCGAACAGCTCCGGTCCCTTCAGGCCGTGAAGATTGAGCGGCAGGGTTTTGCGGTCGTAGACGACGCGGATCGCGACGTCGGCCTCCCGGTTGGTCAGATTTGCCAGCTCACCGGACGACAAGATTTCCATCTCGATGTCCGGATGCAGACGCGCGAAATCGGCGAAGTCCGGCATGAGCAGATGTGTCGCGAGGGGCGGCGCCAGCGTCACCCGCAGAAGCCCGCGCACGCTCTGGTCGCGCCCCAAGACGCGCGTCTCCAGCTGGTGCGACGACGCTTCCATCTGGTTCGCGAGATCGAGGACCTCCTCGCCCGCAGCCGTCAGGCGGTAGCCCGAAGGCAGCTTTTCGAACATGTGCGCCCCGAGGCGTTCCTCGAGCTGGGTGATGCGGCGCAGCACGGTCGAGTGATTCACGCCGAGGCGCTCGGCGGCGGCCCGCACTGAGCCTCCGCGCGCGACGGCAAGAAAGTAGCGAACGTCATCCCAGTCGATCATGGTGCAATCCCGCACCGCGCGGTGCGCCTTCCAAAGCCGGTATCTAACACATCGAACAGCAGTACGGGTGGCCGTCGTAGCCTATGTCGACGAGTGCGGCCAATTCCGAACGGCCGATCGTCGCGGCTGGCGTGAGTCGTCCAGCCGGATCGATTTTGCACCACCGATGTGCGCGCCTCCGCACTCAACAACTGACGCCGGCGGACCCATTTCGAGGCTCTCGGGGGCGTCCCCGAACGATCAAAGGATGCATGACATGAACAGACTGAATGGAAAGACTGCCGTGATCACCGGTGGCGCTACCGGCATCGGCCGCGCCGCAGCCAAGCGCTTCATCGAGGAGGGCGCCTTCGTCTTCATCTTCGGCCGCCGGCAGGAAGCGCTCGACGCCGCCGTGGCCTACCTCGGGCCCAATGCTCGCGCGGTGAAGGGCTCCGTCTCCGATCTGGCCGACCTCGACCGACTCTACGGGGCGGTGAAGGCCGAGCGTGGAACCCTCGACATCGTCTTCGCCAATGCCGGGGCGGGAAGCCAGCTTGCGCTCGGCGTGATCACCGCCGAACACATTGACGAAACCTTCGACACCAACGTCAAGGGTGCGATCTTCACGGTCCAGAAGGCGTTGCCGCTGATGGGCCAGGGTGGTTCGATCATCCTGACCGGATCGAGCGCCGGCACCACGGGCGCCCCGGCAATGACCGCCTACAGCGCGAGCAAGGCGGCAGTGCGTAACCTCGCGCGGACCTGGGCGGAGGACCTGAAGGGCACCGGCATCCGGGTAAACGTGTTGTCGCCAGGGGCGACGGCGACCGAACTCGCGAAGGAGGCGCTGGGCGAGGAGGGCCAGAAGGCCTATGGCGCGATGACTCCGCTCCAGCGCATGGCCGATCCGGCGGAGATCGGGGCTGTGGCTGCCTTTCTCGCGTCGTCGGACAGCAGTTTCATGACCGCCAGCGAGGTCGCCGTCGACGGCGGCCTAGCCCAACTCTGACGCGCTACGCCTGGATGGGCGCCATTCGATTATTCGGAGCGCCGTAGGGATCGGCAGATAACCCAGCGCCGTTGAGGGCCGGGAATTAATATCAACACAATATCGGAGAAGTATTATGAGCTATGCGATTGTAGGATTCGGTAAGATAGGCCAGGCCCTCGCCCATGCCTTCGCCCGTAAAAACATCGAGGTGACCGTCGCGAGCCGCCGGCCGCCCGAGGCGTTGGCGCCGCAGGCTCGGGCGATTGGACCCATGGTCGTCGCCAAGTCGCTGCGGGATGCACTCGAGGCCGACACAATCATCTTGGCGGTCCCGTTCGGGGAGCATCGCGATGTTGCGAAGGCCCTGCCGAGCTGGGAAGGCAAGACGGTCATCGACGCGACGAACGCGTTTCCTGTCCCTGAAGAGCTGGACGGTCTCCCGTCCTCCGCCTTCGTCGCGAAGGCATTCACCGGCGCCAAGTTCGTCAAAGGGTTCAATCACCTGATTGCGGCCACCTTGGCTGCCGATCCGATCGTCGAGGGCGGGCACCGGGTCGTCTTCCTGTCTGGTGACGACGAGGACGCGATCGCTCCCGTGGCGGCCTTGGCCAAACAACTCGGGTTCGCACCCGTCAAGCTGGGAAAGCTCAACGAGGGTGGCGCGCTGGTGCACGCACGCGGCCGCGCTTGGGGCCAGCTCATCTTCCAGGATCTGTTCAAGAAAGAGCAGTAATCGATCTGCGGCCGTGTGATCGACGCCGAGAACTGGTCGCGCGCTAGAGCAAATTCCAGGAAAGTTGAAACAAGAGTTAGAGCGGTTCACCGTTTTCCGTGAAACGATGAACCGCTCTAACATCTAGGATTCGCTTGAGCGTCCTCTGCTATCTGACCCTACTCCACGGTACTCCCTTAACCCCGAGCGGGTGGCTCCGGGGTGGCTTGGGTTGGTGGAAGGCTCTAGGGGCGTGAGCGCCTACCACTTCATCCGGAAGCCGACAGTGCCACCGTAGCTGTAGCTGTCGCCGACATTCTCCAGCGAGGAGGCGACCAGCGCCTCGCCATAGACCGAGAATTTGTCGTCACCCCAATTATAGCTGCCGCCGAGGCCGATGCCGCCCCACAACGCGTCCTTTTTGCTGACGAAGGCGGTCTGCGAGACGTCGACCTGGGTGCCATCGAGGAACTCGTAATAGAGATTGCCGATGCCGTAGGCCGCCAGCCGGCGGATGTCGCCGGAGCTGCTGGTCCAGGTGTCCTTGTACTCGGCAGCGAGGCCGAGGCGGCCGATCAGGCTGTCGGCGCTGTCGAGCGATACGGTGGCGCCGTACGGATCGGTGAAGGCGTCGAAGTCGACATTGGAATAGGCCAGCTGCATCTGCGGTGTGAGGGTCCACTTGCCACCCATGTCAAACCGCTTGCCGGCCTCCGTCGAGAAGGCATAGCCGAAGCCGTGATTGCCGTCGGTGAGCTGGCCGATCCAGTCGGAATCGAGGTCGCTGTCGTACCAGGTGGCGCTGGCCTGAGCGTCGACATAGAAGCCGTTATAGCCGTACCAGGTCAGCGTACCGCCGATGCCGTAGCCCTCGGTGGAAATCTCGCCGGTGCCGTAGAACGAGGTAATATCCTGCGTCACGCGGCCGTATTGGCCGTTGATGCCGGCGATCAGCTTGCCGCTGTCATTCTCCATCACCTTGCCGTCGAGGCCGGCCTGCAGCTTCCAGATGCTCTGGCTGTAGTCGGTGGAGCTGGTGGAGCGGTCGGATTCGATCTCGGTGTGGGTGCCCTCGACCCGGCTCCAGAACGCGCTCTGCTCGATCAGGACTTTCCCTTGCGAGCCGGCGTAGTAATCGGCCTGCTCGGGAGTGACAGCACACCTGTAGTTTTGCGAACTATCCTTGCAAAATACAGTTTTGGCAGGCACAGCGGGCTCGTTCCAGTGGCGGTTGCCGACGCGCTGCTGCAGGGTGGGAAGCCCGTTCAGCGCCAGCAGTGCCTGCGGGTAGCTCTCATAGAGCGGCACGCCGGGCTGGTAGAGCGGGCCGGTCGGGGGCACCGGGACGTCAGGATCGACGGGCTGGAGCTGCGAGCGCAGATACCAGTCGCCGTCGGCGGGGTCGACGACGCCGTTCTTCCACAGGGTGTAGGCGAAGGCGCCGCCGACCACTGCCTGCTGGCCGCCGATCACATAGTCGCCGGTCAGTTGGAAGGTGCCGTTCGAGGCGCCGTCGACCTGAATCACCTTGATACCGTCGCTGAGCGTCTGGGCGCCGGGGCCGCCGGCGTTCGTCACGGTCAGCAGGGTGGTGCCGGAGGTGTCGCCCGCCACCACAAGCCGGTCGGAGGCCGAGCCGTCAGTGCCGAGATAGGTATCGAGCGCCAGCGTACCGCCGCTACCCGTATAGTTGCCGCTGACGCTGAAGACATCGCCGACCGTGCCGTCCTGCAGGTCGATAATGCCGGCATTACCGACATTGCCGCTGACGGAATAAACGCCCGCGCCACCGCCGGTGCCGATGAAGGTGGAGCCGGTGCCGATATCGAGATTGCCGGTGATGGCGAGCGCATCGAGTGCCTCAAGGCTGGTGGCGCCGGTCAGGAACATGCCGTAGCCGGGATCCGAGCCGACCGTGATGGCGCCATCGAGAATGGTGAGCTGGCCACCATTGACCGTTAGCGCTTCCCAGTTGATCAGGTTGGTCCCATTGGCGGAAGCGGTAAGCCCATTCAGCGTCAGGCTGTCGATCCAGCCGTCGGCGATGGAGACATCGTCGCCGCCATCCAGAAGCTGCGTGCCGTTATAGTTCGCCGTGGTGACGAGCGCGGTGTCCGAGCCGTTCTGGCCATGGAAGCCGCCCGTCAAAGTGCCACCCGACCAGTTGAACGTATCATTGCCGTCATTGGCCGAGGCGACCGCATCGTCGCCCCAGACGAAACCGGCCTGGGAACCGCCGGTCAAATTGTAGACGTCGTCGCCCAAGCCGAGGATCGCGTCTCCGGTCAACGCGCCCGCCGAGGTGACCACGACGTTACCGCCGGTCTCGTCCGTGCCATCCGAATTGGCATCACCGTCGCGGATAGCGATGCCCGAAGCGGAGCCATTGATGATGACGCCCGAGGCGACATCGACCGTGCCGCCGGCCGCCGCCACCGTGTGGATGCCGGCGCCAAACCCGGTACCGCCGGTCACAGCAGCACTCGTCACGTTGACATCAAAAACCGACCCGCGATAACCCCACGCACCGATGCCGTCGCCATTGACCCCATTCGCCGAAACGGTACCGCTTATAAGATCTATGGTTGCAGTGCGGCCCGATCCACTCGCTCTGGCCCGCAGCCCAAATAGCCCAGCTTGTACGGTGCCGCCTTGATAGACGATGGTCGCGTCGCCATTACCGAAGCTCACGCCATCACCAGTGTCCGCAGTAATGCCACCTACTCCGGCGTTGATCACGCCATTGCCATTGTAGGTTACGCGGGCGTCATCCTGGCCGGTAGATGCAACAGCCCAGATGCCGACGTTCCCGGCCTGGATGAGGCCGTTTCCTTCGTAGGTGACGAGAGCCTCGTCGCCACCACCTGCGCGAAATATGCCTGAAAGAATTCCGGCCGAATATGACCCAATGGCATCCGTTTGAATTGTTCCGTCACCACGGTAATTGACTGTCGCCCCCCCTGTGTTGGAATCGACGCTAGTTATTGCGACCAGACCTCGGCGAGACGCGCGGACAAATGCACTGCTGTCAGTGGCTGTGTAATTGACGATGGCATTTCCGGCTGCGTTGACGATGGCGGGACCAACCTGCGCACGAATTGCATCGCCGCCGGTAGGACTCAACGATACAACTGATCCCGTTCCCGTGTAGTTGATAACGGCGTCGCCGCCTGCTGTATTACTATGTATAAATATGGCCGTGTAGCCAACAACTGGTATATTGTTCTGACTCGTTACGCTGACATTTCCGATAACTGTTATCGTTGAGGCGCCATTAGAGGAAACGGTATTGTTAATGCTGAGCGGTATGGTCGTGCCGTCCAGCGTGAGGTTGGAATCGGGCGTGCCCGACAAGCCTGTCGCATATGGGTTTGCATCGCCCACAGGTGTTCCATCTCCATTGCAAACGTAGCTGTTGCCGCCGACGTTTGCGCATGCCGTGGTAACGCTTTCCGCCCATGCCTGTCCCGCACCGCCGCCCAATGCCGCGCCCAGCATCGCGACCGAACAGGCCAAGCAGACCGAAGGCGCGTAGCTCGCAGCCCGGTCCTTCCACTTGGTCAGTCGGCCAGCGCGCATGGGCGCACCGCGAGCCGTCCGGGAAATGCTCTTGCTCATTCTTCTATCCCCCCGCTTATGCGACATCAAAACCCCTTGGGCGCGCCCGGCTGGTCGCCCGTTCCGCGGTCGCGCTGGGGTGAAATGTCGGCATTGGATCCTCGGCTCGCGCTGACTTGCGCACCCGCAAACCGCCACCGGATTGGTGGAGGAAGGTGCGGAGGATTTTTGAAGAGCAGAGAACGTTGTCTATGAGCAAATAGACAAGACCGTCATCGGCGCGCGAAATCTGGGCGGCTTATCGCCTCTGCGATTGGCGGTTTGGTTTGAATTCGATAATGATGCTAAATGCTTAGCCGAGTGCTTGGCCGTCTGGTCGGATTTTAGGTCTACGAATAAACCTGCCGTAGAGGACGACCTAATGCGGTTGGCCGGGCGCAAAGTTTGGTCGGAGTGACATAATTACCACGGAAGCGTCCGCAGCAATGAACTCTGGCTCGTTAGCAGTTTAGCGATCTGGCTGAACAAGTCCGAAGCTTCGATAGATATCCCGCCCGCGATAATAGAGACCGACAGCTCCTATTACCTCTCCCTGGAGCGGTGTTTTGCTCGCTCCACTCTATTGACCTGGCTGGGTTTCTTCTTTGCTTTCCGCTCGAAAGCCGACGCATGGGTCGCCATGGGCTGGCCTCACGGTCTTTCGATGGCCCGCGGTGGGGCTGTATGGCTGCATTTCTTGCCATGCCCGGAGTCCTCACTCATGAGCAACTCTCCGGACATGGGTCGGACGAGGTACGGTCCTATTGGCGGCGGCCCGGCCTGCTCTCGATCGATGGGAGTGTCTGCTCTCATGATCAAAGAACCAGCGCTTGGTTACCTCCGAGGCCAACAGATAGAGCATGGTGATCGCGACGAGTCCGACAAGCACGGGCAGTGGCAGCGACACAAAGCCGAAGCGCGCTGCTGCGGGCACGTAAGGTATGATGATCGCAACAGCCGCCACTGCAAGCGTAAGGCCTGCAAGCAGGAGGCTAGGACGGCTAGCCCAGAACGCCCTGTGCGTGCGCACGATGAGCACGATGGCGAGCTCCGTCAGCAGTGACTCGACGAACCATCCGGTCTGGAAGGCAGCCGCTGTCGCATGTGCAACAAACAGCAAAAAAGCGAAGGTTGCGAAGTCGAATAGCGAACTGACCAAGCCAAAGCCGATCATGAATCGCCTGACAAAACCGATGTCCCAGAGACGCGGTCGGCGTAGCTGGTCTGCGTCGACATTGTCGCCGGCGATAGCCAGAGAGGGAATGTCCGACAGGAAGTTGTTGAGCAGGATCTGCGCTGCCAGCAGCGGCAGGAAGGGCAGGAACAGCGAGGCGACAGCCATGCTGATCATGTTCCCGAAATTGGCGCTGGTTGTGATGGAGATATATTTCATCGTGTTGGCGAAG
Source organism: Mesorhizobium sp. M0587 (assembly GCF_040320945.1). Taxonomy (NCBI): domain Bacteria; kingdom Pseudomonadati; phylum Pseudomonadota; class Alphaproteobacteria; order Hyphomicrobiales; family Phyllobacteriaceae; genus Mesorhizobium; species Mesorhizobium sp. M0587. The sequence goes on along the minus strand of NZ_JAMYQP010000001.1, from coordinate 247,609 downwards.
GTCTTGCGGCCGTCGTCAACACCGCGCACCAGTACGCCCAGGTCCTGTTTGAGAAGGATAATGTCGGCAGCCTCGCGGGCGACATCGACTGCGGTGTCGACGGAGATGCCGATGTCGGCCTCGTGCAAAGCGGGCGCATCGTTGATGCCATCGCCCAGATAACCGACGACATGGCCACGGCTCCGGAATGCCTGAACGATGCGCTCCTTGGTTGGGATCGATCTCGACGAAGAGATCGGTGTGCTGCACGCTTGCGAAAAGCGCGCTCTTCGTCAGCTTCGACAGGTTCTCACCGGTCATGATCCTGTCAGTTCGCAAGCCGACCGCGTCGGCGAGATGCTTAGCGACGTAACGGTTGTCGCCCGAAATGACCTTTACCGCGATGCCACGGTGGGCGAGCGCGGCAAGCGTCTCCCTGACGCCTGCCTTTGGAGGGTCGAGGAAAAGCAGGAAGCCCGCGAAGGCGAGATCGATCTCATCTTTCCTGCCAAATGCATTCCGGCTTTCAAATCGACGGATTGCCACGCCTAGAACGCGGTAGCCGTCCGCGCTCCAGCGCCGGAATTTCTCATCGATTGCCGCACTGTGCGTCTCATCGAGGGGCTCCAGCCCTTTCACCGTACGGACAAAGCTGCAGGTTTCGAGGACATTTTGTACGGCGCCCTTCGTGATCAGGAGATCGTCGGCATCCTTGATCCGGACAACAACGGATAACCGCTTGCGGACGAAATCGTAGGGGATCTCGTCGACCTTCGTGAAGGCAGCCGATGACGCGCCCTGACCCGGCGCACCAGCGATCGCTTCGTCCAGAGGGTTTCTCAGTCCGGTCTGCATGGTCGCGTTGAGACGTGCCCAAAGCAGGATATCCGTCGACGGATTGCCGTCGACATCGAGCCATCCATCGAGGTGGATGACGCCTTCGGTCAGTGTTCCGGTCTTGTCGGTGCAAAGCAGGTCCATGCTGCCCAAATTCTCGATGGCATCGAGACGGCGCACGATGACGCCATTGGCCGCCATCGCCCGGGCACCTCGAGCTAGAGTCACGCTGATGATCGCCGGAAGAAGTTCCGGCGTGAGGCCAACCGCGAGTGCCAGCGAAAACAGCAGTGATTCAATCAGCGGTCGATGGAGCATCAGGTTGGCGAAGAACACCAGGATGACGATCGCCAGCATGATCTCGGTCATCAGATAGCCGAACAGCCTGATACCCTGGGCAAACCCCGTTTCGGGAATTTGACGCTCCAAGGCCGCGGCGATGGATGCAAATTCGGTGCTGGTGCCGGTGGCTACCGCAAGCACGGTTGCGGTGCCACTGCGGACCGATGTGCCGGTGAAGACCGCGTTGGTGCGCTGTGCGAGGGAAGCCTCTGGCAATGCCCGTCCAGGTGCCTTCACGACAGGAAAGGTTTCGCCTGTCAGCACGGCCTCGCTGACATTGAAATCGCGTGCGTCCAGGATGATGCCGTCCGCAGGAATGAGGTTTCCGGCGGAAAGCCGGATCACATCGCCCGGCACGATATCTTCGGCAGCAACCGAGCACTCGACACCATCGCGCAACACGACAGCCTTGCGCGAAATGCGCCGTTTCAGCGCTTCCGTAGCACGCGACGCGCCGTACTCCTGGGTAAAGCTGAGGATACAGCTTGCCAGCACGATCGCACCGATGATTGCAGCCTCCTGCCCCTCGCCGACGAAAGCCGACACGGTGGCCGCGAAAATAAGGATCAGGACCAGTGGGCTGCGGAATTGCCGGACAAGGACGGTCAACGCCGTCGTGCCGGGCCGCGAGGCCGGAGTGTTTCGGCCGAATTCTGCAAGCCTGGATGCGGCCTCGGAAGTGGCAAGGCCCAAGGCAGACGTATCGAGGCGTCGCAGGAGGTCATTGGTCTCGATCGACCAATAGGCACCGCCGTCGGGGACGGATTGCTGGTCAACTTCGCCGGGTACGATACGGGAGATCATCAATACGACATGAAGCGGTTGATGCTGCTCCCGTCGATCAGCGTGCGGGTGACGCCGCCGAATGCCCATTCCCGCAGACGGCTGTGCCCATAAGCGCCTGAGACGATCAGGTCGGCATGGATCGACCGCGCAAATGTCAGCAACCGATCGCCGTCAGCCTCGCCAACGATCAGTTCCGTTCGGGCCTTGATGCCATGGTGTTCAAGAAAGACCGCGACATCGGCGAGGCTGTCACGAATGCTCTCGTCGCGGTCCGTATCGATCGTGGCGACGACAACCTCGTTGGCTGTGGCCAGGAAAGGCAACGCATCTGCTATCGCCCGCCGCGCTTCCCTGGTGTCTTTCCAGGCAACCAGCACGGTTTTCGCCATGACATGTTCGACATTGCTGGCGGCGATCAGGACCGGACGGCCGGCGCCGAGTGCCAGACTGCCGATATCGACGGTGCGAAACACATTGTCTCCTGCCTCACCGGTAACGATGAGATCGGCCGCTCGGGCCGAAACGCTCAGGAAGCGGGTTGGACTGCAAACAGCTTGCCCCCATTCGCCAGAGATCGAAGCAGGAACCAGCCTCTCAAATTCGGCTCGCAGTTCGGCAAGCCGCTTTTCGATTTCCGTGCGCTGGATCTGCATGATCTCGCCTTCGTAGGCCATGCCGTCGCCAGTCGCGACCAAGGGTGGGACATCCGCTGCCGCCAGACCGATAAGACGGGCGCCAAACCGCTCCGCAAGCTCGATCCCCAATTTCACCATGGCCGTCTGAGGTGCATCCACGGCAAGGTTCACGATGATCGACTTGTAGGACATAGCCGGCGCCTTTCGATGATGCGGTCGAATGGTCGATGAAGTGCACCTGCTGGCGCTCGACGCCTTGATGCCGGTCAAACACGTGCCGATTGCGGGCCGCCTTCGAGAGGGCTCGCATCCTGTTTGCTCTTTGATCGTGATCAAGGATCGCCGTGGCGACGGGAATATCATTCGACCGCATAGGGGAATTGCGATGCAGTCTATCAACGTCGACGAAGCGCCATGGGCGTCCAGCATGTTGCCTGAGGGCAGCACGTCATGAGCCAGATGTCCCATACCTCCTTTGCCGGCTTCACCCACGCTGCCCAGCAGGCGCAGCAGTGGGTCAACGAGCTTGCCAGGGATCTTTGCTGGAGCGAACCGAGCGCGTGCCGCCTCCTGAGGTCAGTTTTGCATACGGTGCGAGACTGGCTATCGATTGCGGAAACGGCCGATCTCTCGGCGCAACTGCCTGTTTTGATTCGTGGCATCTACTTCGAAGGCTGGAATCCATCAGTGCCTGCGTGCGAGCGCAAGAAAAGTGATTTTGTCCTCAGCGTCAGAACCAGTTTCGGCTACGATGACGACGTCGATTTCGATATCGCGATCAACGCGGTGTTCAAGCTTCTCGACCGTCATATTTCGCATGGCGAAATTGTGCAGGTCAGAAACTCGATGAAGAAGTCGCTTCGAAAATTGTGGCCAGTGGATTGACCCGTGTTTCGCGACCGGGAAGAGGACAACCGCGAGAAATAGGAGGTCACGTCATGCTGATCCGCACGCTTTCTGCCCTGGAGTGCACCAAGATGCTGACAGCCAATCGTGTTGGCCGCCTGGCCTGCGCGAAAGACGGGCAGCCCTACGTCGTGCCCTTCTACTACGCCCATGCGGATGCTCATCTTTACGGGTTTTCCATGCCTGGCAAGAAGATCGAATGGATGCGCGCCAATCCACTGGTGTCCGTCCAGGTCGACGAACATGGCCAAGGGCGAGGATGGAGAAGCGTCGTCGTCGACGGCCGGTACGAAGAGCTGCCTGATCGGATCGGCCACAAGCTTCAGCGGGATCATGCCTGGTCGGTGTTGAGCAAGCACGCGGACTGGTGGGAACCGGGTGCACTCAAGCCGGCCGTTCCTCCAACGGCCGACAGTGCACCGCATGTCTTCTTCCGGATCCTCATCGAGCAGGTGTCCGGACGAGAAGCAAGCGAGTAGGTCGATCGACCAATCGATTGGTGTGAGCAGTGGTCCTGAAAGTCAGGCAACTCCTCATTCGAGTGGTGGTTCAGTCGTGATCTCAGTCGTTAGCGAGGGCGCCTAGTGCGTTCATTGCGCTTAGTCAAACACCGTGACTGCGACGGCATTTGATCCGCATCAACGTGCGCGCAAGCCAAGGCTGTAGGTTCAGTCGATCAATCGGGAAAACGCAGATGAAAGTCCTGATCGCGGTGGCTCTGGCAGGACTGGCTTTTGACGCGGCCAGCGCCCAGGAACTCGGCGACGGCAAGGCGGAGTACATGAACTCGTGTGTCGTCTGCCATGGTCCTGAAGGCAAGGGCGATGGACCGTTGGGCGACGAGCTGTTGAAGCGGCCGAGCGACCTGACGCGCCTCTCCAGGCGCAATGGCGGCGAATTCCCCTATTGGCGCGTCTTTGCCGTGATCGACGGCCGCGCCATGGTGCCGGAGCACGGCGATCGCGACATGCCGGTCTGGGGCCGGCAATTCCTTCCCGGTGACGTGAAGAAGTATGGCCCGAACGCCGGGGAAATCGTCACCAGGGAACGGATCCATGATCTGGCCGGTTATGTCGAGACGTTGCAGCAATGAATGCAGATGGCGGAAACACTCTCCGCAAGACACAGGTATCGAGGAGGCCGGCCATGGCTGTTGACGACCAGCAAGCCGTTACCGCGTTCCTGCTTGATCCTGCCTCCTATGGCGCCACCAGACCGGTCGAGGTGATCGAAACCCATATCTCGCGTATCTTTCTGACGGGCGAACGCGCCTACAAGATGAAACGCGCGGTCAAGTTGCCCTATGTCGATTTCTCGGCGCCGGCGCTCAGGCTGGCCGCTTGCGAGAAGGAGGTGGACCTGAATTCGAAAACGGCGCCCGGACTCTATCTGGGGGTGCGCCGCATAACGCGCGAAGCCGACGGCAAGCTGGCTTTCGATGGCATGGGGCAAATGGCCGACGCCGCCATCGAGATGGTCCGCTTCGATCAGTCGAGACTTCTGGACCGGATGGCAACCGCCGGAGAATTGACACCGGCGCTGATAACCGCGGTTGCGCGCATGGTCGTGAGCTATCACCGTGCCGCGCCAACAATTCACAATGGCAGCGGGTCGTCCAACATGGCTGGCGTGCTCGACATCAACGAGGCCGGCTTTGCCACCAGCCATGTTTTCACAAAAGCAGAGGTCACTAGCTTTGCCGGAGCCTTCCGTACCGCTCTCGCCCGGCACTCAGAATTGCTCGACCGCCGGGAAGCCGCCGGCAAGGTCCGCCGCTGCCATGGCGATCTCCACCTGCGCAACACCTGTCTCTTCGACGGCGAACCGCGGCTCTTCGACTGTATCGAATTCAGCGACCAGATCGCCAGCATCGACGTTCTGTACGATCTTGCCTTCCTGCTGATGGACCTTTGGCACCGGGGTTTTCCGGAACTCGCCAATCTTGTGATGAACCGCTATCTCGACGAAGCCGACGATGAGGACGGTTTCATCCTGCTGCCCTTCTTCATGGCGGTACGAGCTGCTGTTCGTGCGCATGTCACCGCAACGCAGGTCGCGGAAGGCAGTGCCGATTCCGACAAGTTGATTGCCGAGGCGAGATCCTATTTCGAACTTGCTCGAACATTTCTCCAGGAAACACCGCCCCGGCTCGTCGCCATCGGCGGCCTCAGTGGCTCCGGCAAGACGACCGTTGCAGAGGCGCTGGCCGCCCATGTCGGTGCGCCGCCCGGCGCCCGCATCGTCGAAAGCGACCGCATCCGCAAAGCCATGCATGGAGTGCCCGCAGAGACCAGGCTGCCGGACCGAGCCTACCGGCCGGAGGTCTCTGACCGGGTCTACCACGAAATGGCATGGCGCGCCGGCCTGATCCTTTCCGAGGGCGGCTCGGTCGTCGCCGATGCCGTTTTCGACAGACCGGCCGATCGTGAGCGGATCGAGAAAGCGGCGCGCGGCCGGGCTATCACATTCTCCGGATTTTGGTTGGAAGCGGACCCGCTCGTTCTTTGGCAACGGGTCAGTGAACGCAAGGGCGGTCCGTCAGACGCCACGATAGATATCCTCTCGCGGCAATTGCAGCGAAATGCCACCCAGTCCAGTTGGCAAAAGATCAACGCCGATCGAAAGCTCGCCGACACTGTCGCGGATTTGAGAGGAAGGTTTTCCGAGGGCAATACTTCCAAGGCCCTGCGCACAGCCTCCTGACCGGTGCGGCAGGGCGATCGGCCTCAACGGAGTTCGAGGGTTGCCTCGACAAGGCCGGCCGGCGCGCTGCTTCAGGAGGGGATCGACGTAGCGGTTATCCTGGACGCGCGCCTTGGCGATCGACATTTCGGGCGCGCATAGTGGATGACAGCAAAATCGGTGAGTGGCCATGGCACAGCAGAATCTGGTGGTTTGCAGCAAATGTGGTGGGGTCAACCGCCTGCCGCCGGCCCGCAATGCCATGGAGGCGAAATGTGGAAAGTGCGGGAACCGGCTGTTTTCGGGGCATCCTGAAGATGTCGACACGCGGGTTTTCGATTGTCAGATCGCGCGCAGCAGCTTGCCCGTTGTCGTCGATATCTGGGCACCCTGGTGCGGCCCCTGCAGGATGATGGCGCCGGCGTATGAGGCTGCGGCCAACGAGCTGGAGCCGCATGTTCGTCTGATCAAACTCAATTCGGACAATGAGCAGGCAGTCGCGGCAAGGCTCGACATTCGCGGCATCCCGACCATGATCCTCTTTCACGGTGGGCGCGAAATCGCGCGCACATCAGGCGCAATGACGGCAAGTCAGATCGTCAGGTGGGTTCGCGACCGCCTGCCGACGGTCGCCGCCTGAAGTCGCCGCGCCAATGGATCCGCTCATCGCCCGCCTTGGACTGGCGCTCGCAATAGGTCTTCTCGTCGGCTTGGAACGCGGCTGGCAAGAGCGGGATGCACCCGATCGCAGCCGCACGGCCGGCATTCGCACCTTCGGCATATCCGGCCTCCTCGGCGGCACTCTGGCCGCACTCGCCGAAGCGCTCGATGCGGTATCGGTGCTGGTCGGCGGATTCATCGCTTTTGCCGCTGTCTTCGCCTGGTACAAGGCGCGCGAGGCTGCCCATGACGAGGATTTCAGCGTTACAGGCGTGATCGCTGGCCTCGGCGCTTTCGCACTTGGCGCGCTTTCCGTCGCCGGTGATTATCGGGCGGCTGCTGCCGGTGGGGCGGCATTGGCGGCAATCCTGGCCAGCCGCGAGGTCCTGCACGGTCTTCTGAAGCGACTGACCTGGGTCGAACTTCGTTCCGCGCTGATCCTGGCAGTGATGACGGCGATCGTCTTGCCCTTGCTGCCAAACCGGACGATGGACCCGTGGGGCGGTTTCAATCCCTGGGAAGTCTGGTTACTGACGGTGCTGATGGCCTCGATATCGTTCGCCGGCTATGTCGCCGTTCGCGTGCTGGGGACCACGCGTGGTCTGCTGGTCAGTTCGCTCTCCGGTGCGATCGTTTCTTCCACCGCCGTAACCATGGCGCTTGCCCGCAACGCCATGTCGGCAAGCAACCCCCTGCCGCTTGCCGGGGCGGCTTCGCTGGCGGCCATGGTTTCGGTGCTCCGCATCTGCGCCGTGATTCTGATCATCGAGCCAAGCGTATTCGCTTCGGCCGGCATTCCGGCGATTGCCGCGGCGCTCGCCTTCGCTGTCTGCGGAGCATTGCTGCTCGCTCGCGACAGCGGAAATGGTGAAGGTAGCGCTATAGCGCGCAACCCATTCGAATTGGGTCCACTGCTGCTGTTCGCCCTGCTTTTCGCGGTTGTGGCGACCGCGAGCGCTGCACTGGCCGCTCAATTCGGCGGCCGCGGCTTGCTGGCGACCTCGGCGCTGGCGGGCACGTTCGATGTCGACGTCTCGGTGCTCAGTGCCTTGCGGCTGGTCAAGCATTCGGTCCCTGTCGAGACCATCGGTCAGGCGGTGCTGGCGGCGCTGGCGGCAAATGCGATCGGCCGCCTGTCACTGGCGGTATTTGCCGGTCCGATCAGGTTCTGGGCGCCGCTGGCCGGCGCAACCCTGGCCGCTGCGACCGCCGGCTACGGCGCCATGTTGTTGCTTGGTCCGGGATAAAAGCGCGGTTCTTGAGCCACTTTGATGCGGATCAAGGGACAGGCCCAGCTGCGGCTCTATGGACTCCTCAAAAGGAGTTCACGATGACCAATTTGAAGGACCTCACCCCAAAATTCCGCCATGTCCGATTGCTGCTCGCCCGCGAAAAAGGCCATCCGGAAGGTGATCGCGAAGAGGGCTATGACCTGCTGGCTCCATTGACCGGCGAAGCCCGGATCGATGCGGAAGAGTGGAAATCGCACAGGGCCTCTTGCCGTGTTCGCCGCTTTCGCACCGGCGAGGAAGACCTGATCGGCCGGCTGAGGCGCAAGCCAGGCGGACAGTGGTATTTCGACTATGCCGAAGGCGATCGCGACGATGAGATCGGCTTTCATCTTGGCGACGAACGGTTCGTGACCGGCGAATATGTGTCGATCGAGCGCAACGGCGCCATGCACACCTATCAGGTGGCACGGGTCGAACGGCCTTGATGCTTCGAGGCCGGGCTCGGTGGGAGTAGACCATGTCCCGACGCATCCTCATTGTGGTCGGTCATCCCGACCCGTCCCCGGATCGGCTCTGCCGCGGTCTTGCCAACGCCTATGGTGAGGGTGCGGAAAAGGCAGGGCACGCCGTCCGCCGGGTCGATCTGGCAGCATTTGATTTTCCGATGCTGCGCACGATGCGGGAGTTCGAGCATGGTGCTGTTCCCGACGCCCTGAAGGATGCAGCTGAAGCGATCGTCTGGGCTGAGCATATCGTCTTTGTCTTTCCGCTCTGGCTCGGAACCATGCCGGCCATGCTCAAGGCATTTCTGGAACAGGTGATGCGGCCAGGGACGGCTTTCGCCTACCCGGACAAGGGCGGCGGTTTCACCAAGACACTGCTTCGCGGTCGTTCTGCGCGCGTCGTGGTGACGATGGGCATGCCCTCAGTTCTCTACCGCCTATGGTTCCTCGGACACGGCATCGCCGGCATGCGGCGAAACATCCTGCATTTTGTCGGCATCAGTCCGGTGCGCGAGACCTTGTTCGGCATGGTCGCCGGCGCCAGCGATGCGACCCGCGAGAAGTGGATCAGCCAGATGAGCAAACTCGGCCAGCGAGCGCTTTAGGTGAATATTGCCGTTCGGCTCCTCTGCCGGAACAAGCACGTTGCGCCGCTGGCGGTCATCCGCCGATGTGCCGGCCGCCAGATATGAATGCACAAACCTTGCCGGCAGATTTGGCGGCCTCGCTCATATCCAAAGCTTGTCTTGGCAAGGAGAGCGATCAGCAGGTGACGAGATCGGTGTGGCCAAACCCCTTGGAATAGTCGAGCACGGAGATGACTGTAGGCATCACGCGGAATATGCGGACCTGCTCCGGAGTCGGCATCGGGCCTGGGAGCAAGACTTGCTCCGAATACTTCAGCGGCAGCATCCGCAGGATCTTTTCTGCTTCGGCCCGGTCTACCACCGGCTGCGTGTGCGCGGCCATGGAAAGTCCGGTGATTTCCATCACCTGAGGCATGTCGTGATCGATGGTCAAGGACACGCGATTGTCTCGCGCTAGATTCGCCGCCTTCTGGCTATCCAGACCACAGAGGAAGTAGAGGGTAAGGCCTTCGTTCACGTAGCCGACGGTCGTCGCCTGTGGCCAGCCGTCCTGCCTCAGCGTTGCAATGGTCATGATCCGGTGCTGATCCAACAGCGTCAGGATCTTATTTCTGACCTCTTCGTCCATCGGTTGTCTCCAAACTCATTGCTGACCGTGACGATAGTAGGACCGTAGTCGCCTGGCATTGACCCACATCAACGCAAATAGCCGGCAGACGCCTCTCAGCCGCAATGGCTGGTCCGGGCCAGATCGCGTCATCCGACGCGCGCAACTGAACGATCGCAAAGGCTCGAACTCGGTCGTTCGGAGCAATTGGATTCGGACCCACCACTCGCTGCTCCGTAAATGGATTTGACCCGCATCAAAGCTGCCGGTCCCCTTTTCCTGTTCATTGCCTCCCATCAGAGCCTGCAATTCTTGGGAGAGCATCATGACTACGGCTGGTTTCAACATCCCTGTTCCGAAGGTCGCGACCGCGGCGCCAACAAAACTTCGACTGGGTTCCCTGACCGCATTGGTGATCGGTTCGATGGTCGGCTCCGGCGTGTTCAGCCTGCCGCAGAACATGGCGGCAGGTGCTGGTCCCCTCGCAATCCTGATTGGCTGGGCGATCACCGCCGTCGGCATGCTGGCGCTGGTCTTCGTCTACCAATCACTTGCAACCCGCAAACCCGAGCTCGATGCCGGGCCATACGCTTACGCCAAGGCCGGCTTCGGTCCCTTCATCGGCTTCAACAGCGCCTGGGGCTACTGGATCAGTGCCTGGGTTGGCAACGTCTCCTACGCGGTGATCGTATTCAGCGCCCTGTCCTACTTCTTTCCGGCGTTCGGCGACGGAAACACCTGGCAGGCGGTGCTCGGCGCATCGATCCTGCTGTGGCTGATCCACGTCCTGGTTCTCGCCGGCATCCGGCAGGCCGCTGTCGTGAACCTCATCGTCACGGTGGCGAAGATCGCTCCGATTGTCCTGTTCGTCGGGGTTGTTGCCGTCGCCTTCAAACTGCAAGTCTGGTCACTCGATTTCACTGGTCTGGGCAACGCCAGTCTCGGCTCGATCACCGCACAGGTGAAGAGCACGATGTTGGTAACGCTTTGGGTGTTCATCGGCATCGAAGGCGCCAGCGTATTTTCCGGCCGGGCCGAGCGCCGCAAAGACATAGCTACGGCGACCGTGCTCGGCTTCTTCACCTGCCTCGCGCTCTACGCCCTGGTGTCGCTGCTGTCGCTCGGCATTCTCAGCCAGCCTGAGCTCGCCGCGCTGAAGAACCCCTCCATGGCGGGGGTGCTGGAGGCGGTTGTCGGCCCCTGGGGCGCCATCCTGATCAACATCGCGCTTGTCGTGTCCGTGATCGGCGCCTTCCTCAGTTGGACGCTGCTTGCGGCCGAAATTCCACATGTCGCCGCCAAGGACGGCACGATGCCGAAATTCTTCGGCTGGGAAAGCGACCGCGGTGTGCCCTCGATCTCGCTTCTGATCACCAATCTGCTCGTCCAGGCATTCCTGGTGATCACGCTCTTCGCCCAAAGCACCTATCAGGCGCTGTTCTACATCGCGTCGGCCGCGATCCTGGTGCCTTACATCTTTTCCGGAGCCTACGCGGCAAAGCTCGCGCTGACCGGAGAAAGTTATGGCGGCGACGAGCAACGCGCCGGCCCTCTTTTCGCAGGACTGCTGGCGACGGTCTACGGACTGTGGCTCGTCTACGCGGCCGGGCCCGCATACCTGTTCATGTGCGCGATCCTCTATGCGCCCGGCATCTTTTTCTACATCTGGGCCCGCCGTGAAACCAATCAGCGCATTTTCCATCCTGCGGAAGCGGCGCTCGCCGCAGCCCTTGTCGCCGTCGCCATCCTCGCCGTCTACGAGATGTGGACCGGCGCCGTCAGCCCGCTTTGAGGGGATCGAGATGACAAGCCTGGGTGCTCATTCCGAAGTCGGCCGTCTACGCGAGGTGATGGTCCATCGCCCGGATCTCAGCCTGCGCAGGCTGACACCGGAGAACTGCAAGGCGCTGCTTTTCGACGACGTGCTGTGGGTCAAGCGCGCGCGCCAGGAGCACGATGTCTTCGTCGACGCGCTGCGCGAGCGCGGCGTGCTGGTGCATTCCTTCGGCGAACTCCTGGCCGAGACGATGAGCCTGAGCAAGGCCCGCGACTGGCTTCTCGACCGGCGGGTACATCCCGGCGTCGTCGGGCTGGACATGGTCGACGAGATGCGAGGATGGCTCAACGAGATGCCGTCGGAGCCGCTGGCATCTTGCCTTGTCGGCGGCATTGCGCGGGCGGAGCTTCCGTTCGAGCCCAAAGGCCTGACCGGAAGGGCGCTCGCCCCCCAGGATTTCGTGCTGCCGCCGCTGCCGAACCAGCTCTTCACTCGCGACAGTTCCTGCTGGATCTACGGTTCGGTCTCGGTCAATTCCATGTACTGGCCTGCCAGGCGTCCGGAGGCGGCCAATGTCGAAGCCGTCTACCGTTTCCATCCCCGCTTTCGCGACAGCGGTATTCCCTTCGTGTCGCCGGATTTGGGAACAGGCACCAGCCTGGAAGGCGGCGACGTCATGCCGATCGGAGGCGGAACAGTTCTCGTCGGCATGGGGGAGCGCACCACGCCGCAAGCCGTTGGCGGCCTTGCGCGCAGCCTGTTCGCGGCCGGCGAGGCGACGCGGGTGATTGCCGCCCTAATGCCACGGGATCGCAGCTTCATGCATCTCGACACCGTCTTCACCTTCTGCGACCGCGACCTCGTAACCATGTATCCGCCAGTGGTCGACCGGTTGCGCACCTTCTCGCTGCGACCGGGCGATGGCGCGGCGGCGATCGAGGTCACCGATGAGGCAAAGCCGTTCACGGCTGTTGTTGCCGAAGCCCTTGGACTGAAATCGCTGCGGATCATCGCCACCGGTGGCGACCGCTACGAGGCCGAGCGCGAGCAATGGGATGACGGCAACAACGTTGTTGCGGTCGAGCCAGGTGTGGTCATCGGCTACGACCGCAACGTCTATACAAACACCCTCCTGCGCCGTGCAGGAATTGAAGTGATCACGGTCGAAGGCGCCGAGCTTAGCCGCGGGCGCGGCGGCGGGCACTGCATGACCTGTCCAATTGCCCGCGACCCGATTTGATCCGAAAGGAAATCTCTATGTCGATCAATCTTCACGGCCGCTCCGTCCTGACCCTGGACGATCTAACGGCCGACGAGATCCGCTTTCTTCTCAAGCTGGCCGCCGACCTCAAGGCAGCCAAGCTCGCCGGTCACGAGATACCGCGTCTCGTCAGAAAGAACATCGCGCTGATCTTTGAGAAGGATTCGACCCGCACCCGAACCGGGTTCGAGGTGGCGGCCTATGACCAGGGCGCCCATGTCACCTATTTCGGTCCCACCGGCAGCCATATCGGCCACAAGGAATCCATGAAGGATACGGCGCGTGTGCTCGGCCGCATGTACGACGCCATTGAGTATCGCGGCTTTGGCCAGCACCAGGCCGAATTGCTTGCCGTGCATGCCGGCGTACCCGTCTACAACGGTCTTACCGACGAGGCGCACCCGACGCAGATCCTTGCCGACCTCATGACTATGCGCGAATTCACGCACAAGCATCTTTCGGACATGACCGTCGCCTTCGTCGGTGAGGGTCGGGACAATGTCGCGCTGTCGCTGGCACTTGGGGCAGCCAAGGTCGGCATCGACATGCGCATCGCCTCGCCGAAGGAACTCTGGCCGGACGAGGAATTCTGCTCCCATGTCAGAGACCTAGCGCAACGCAGTGGTGGCCGTTTCCGGCTCGATGAAGACGTAGCGGGCTGCGTGCAGGAGGCCGACTTTGTCTATACCGACGTGTGGATGTCGATGGGCGAGGACAAATCCGGCTGGGCCGAGCGTATTCGTCTTTTGACGCCCTACCGCGTCACCAGCGAAGTGATGGCTGCTGCAGGCAATCCCCACGTGAAATTCATGCATTGCCTGCCGGCATTCCACAACACCGAAACCGAGATCGGCGCCTTCATTGCGAAGGAATACGGTATCGACTGCATGGAGGTCACCGACGAGGTGTTCGAGTCGGCAGCGTCGATCGTCTTCGACCAGGCCGAAAACCGGATGCACACGATCAAAGCCCTGCTCGTCGCCACGATCGGTAACTGAGATGCTTATCGTCGTCGCATTGGGCGGAAACGCACTGCTACGCCGTGGCGAACCGATGACGGCGGAGAACCAGCGCGCCAACATCAAACGCGCCGCATCCGTGCTCGCGGAACTCATCGGCGAAGGACACTCGGTTGTAGTTACGCACGGCAACGGCCCGCAAGTGGGCCTGCTCGCGCTCCAGGCCGCTGCCAGCCCGGGCGCCGGGGCGTTTCCACTCGACGTGCTCGGGGCCGAGAGCGCCGGCATGATCGGATATGTGATCGAGCAGGAACTCGGCAACCTCCTCAAGCGGAGGCTGTTCGCAACCCTGCTGACGCAGGTGACGGTGGACCCGCGCGATCCGGCCTTCGCTCACCCGACGAAGCCGATCGGCCCGGTCTACGATGAGGCAACCGCACGCAAGCTTGCCACCGAACGCGGCTGGCAAATCGCGCCCGATGGCGACAAATGGCGACGCGTCGTGCCTTCGCCCAAGCCGCTGGCAATCCTGGAAGCTTCGGTGATCTCGTTCCTGGTCGAGCGCGGCGTGATCGTCATCTGCACCGGCGGCGGTGGGGTTCCGGTGATAGCCCGGGATGACGGCAGTCTTTGCGGCGTGGAAGCCGTCATCGACAAGGACCTGGCAAGCTCGCTTCTCGCTCGCGAGTTGAAGGCGGACATGCTGCTTATGCTGACGGATGTCGACGCCGTCTATGTCGACTACGGAACAGCGGCCGCTCGGGCGCTCCGGCGCGTGAGCCCCAGGGAGCTATCGGGCAGGACTTTTCCGGCCGGCTCCATGGGACCGAAGGTCAGCGCTGCAATCGAATTCATTGAAGCCACTGGCAAGCCTGCTGCAATCGGCAAGCTCGACGATGCCGTCGAAATTGTCGGAGGGGAACTCGGCACCTGGTTCGAAGCCAGCGCCCTGCCCTCGCCCATCGAGCTTGCGAGATCCTAGGTTGCTGCCACGACACCGATGACATAGTTCTTGCCATAGGCTTTCGCGCATTTCGGGCAGGTCGTGTAGAAGAAATACACATCACCCGGCTCTGTGTTTCGATCGCGCGCAATCTGCCGCATTTCACTATCCCAGGTCCTCGCCTGGCTGTACGGCCCCTCGAACAATTTGGTCACATAGTCGCCGCTCAGCGTGGTCATCTCCTCGTTGGCGACAGGTTTCGAGACCGCAAACAGATGTTCGCTGGTCCAGGGCGAGACATCCTTACTGAGAACGATAAACTGATCGAGATCGTCGGAAGCGCCGGCGTCTTTCAAGTGCCTGTTAACGCGTGCGAACACGCTGCCCATGTTCATCGGGATATGCATGACGCTGTGGGTTGTGGCTTTGACGAACCGCTTGTCCTTGAAGTGCAGTTCCTGGCTGTCCCAACCCTCGGGATTGAATTTGGGGCAGCAACCGGTTGTATTGACACTCGCGTCGTATCGAGGCGTTTCATTCGTCTTCATGGCTGTTCCTCATTTGAGCAGCCATCTGACGGCAATGAGCCCACCCATCCTTGATCCTTGTCAAGACGCCCCTGAATCCTGATCGAAGCGCATCAAAGCGGCCGCCGCCCTTGTTCCTCGACTGCCTTTAATCGGACCACTGAAACGGAGCAAAGGACTTGTGCCACGACCTTGGTCGAGACACTGCCGAGATGGCGGCGGATTGCCGATGATGCCCGGGCTCCAACGACGATGTGCCCGACGTCATTGTGCGCGGCATAGTTGAGGATGGCATCGGCGGGGCTGACCGCTTGTTGCGCGTGCAGTAATTCGCTCCAGCCCGAGCAGCAGACCAGCGTTGCCACCACGAGGACCCTGGTGAGTGCCGCACCGGCAAAGATATCGCCAAGGTCGGTGAGGCTGACGATCGACACCGGCAGCAGCGATGATCGTTCGCGCCTCTGGCGTGATGGAGGACTGCTAGTAGAGCATGCAACCTGCTTGGGTTTGAGCATCCACATCGGTGATCAGCATATGGCCCGGAGACACTGTGATCGAGATCGCGAGTTCGGCGCGCGCAACAGCGTCCTGCGCGGTTAGGCTGCTGGCCCAGAATACGGGGACCTCGTCCTCCACGATTTCCACTGCATCGCCCCAGTCGGGAGCCATCAAGTCGCTTATTCCGATGATCCCGGGTTCTCCGACATGGATGGGAGAGCCGTGGGCATGAGGGAAGCGTGCGGTGAGGGCGCGAACCCTGTCGACATCGCACAATCTGATCGGGCGCATCGAGACGACGATTTCGCCACCGAATGGTCCGACGCGGCAGGTGTCGATTCTGGTCCGGAACTTGGGGAAGGTTTTTCCGAAGCCGACGCGTCGGAGTTTCACGCCCTTTTCGGCAAGTGCTGCCTCGACGGTGAGTGAACTGCCGAGCGCGAAAGCGGCAAAGTCATCTCGCCACAGGTCGATGATGTCGGTCTTCCGACGGATCATCTCGCCAAAGCAATAGATGTTGTACTGGGGTGCATCGGTGCGAATATCGATATCACCCAGGGCTGGGAGCAATGAGCTGCCGGCGCGGCTCACGCCCACCAATGGACAGGGCTTCGGGTTGCGGACGCAGAATTGATGGAAGTCGCCGGCAAAGCTGCGGGGCACAATCACAACATTGGCCTGCAGCTTGCCGCGCGCTAGCCCTCCCGTATGCCCTTCATAGGCCCCCATTCTAACCAGTCTGCGCAATCCGTCTGCATCGACCAGTCGCAAATTGTCATGGAACAATGAAGAGGTCTGGCGGGCCATGGCATCCGAGGCATATGTATGTTTCAGAGACACGTCGAGAGCGCGTAAGATCATCGACGGATCACCCGCTTGTCAAATCACCAGAATCTTTCCTAGTCGATAAATTGTGTTTATTGGTCGGCGAAGGAGACTTCATTATTATTAGCCACCACTCATAGAGCTTTTGTTGTCATTGACAGCTGCGGCAGCCGATTGCTTCTATCTGTCGGGTTGCTTCGTGCAGGAAGCCAAGATCCCGGTTCATGTAGAAGAGCAGGAAAGCCGCATAGAGGACAAGGACGAGGCTGAACACCAGCGTCTTGACGACCAGCGAGAGGGCAAAGACATTCAGGTGCGGCGAGGCGCGCGCCAGGAAAGCCAGCACAATGTCGGACAAGAGCATGCTGATGACGACCGGGAACACAAGGGTCAGTGCCATCACCAGGATGCGGTTGAGCAGATCGAGAAATATTCTGGCGGCATCCTTGCTGAACACAGGCAGAAGCTGGTCGATTGGCCAGAGGCCGTAGCTGTCGTAGAGGCCGCTCAGGGAAAGCTGCAGGCCGCCGGCAGCCAGATAGATCGTGACCATGATGACGGCGAGCAAAGTGCCGGTGGCACTCGTCTCATGGGTCATCATCGGATCGATCAGGGTCCCCATCGTGGAACCGCGCTGCAGGTCCAGGATGTCACCCGCGGCCTCCGCCGCCCAGAACGGTATGCCCATTGCCAGCCCGAGCGTCACCCCGACAACGACCTCCTTGAGCATGTACAGGACGATCATCGTCGTCGTGATATCGGTGTTCGTCAGTTTGGTCACGATCATCGGAAAGACCGGAACCGCGAGCGCCAGGGCCACGCCGTTGCGCAGAAGCCCGGTTAGCGGCACACGCGAAAAGAGCGGCATCAGGAGCATGAAACCGGTCAGGCGTGCGAGCGCGAAAGCGCCTGCCAGAAGATAGAACTGCAGTTCCTTGACAGATGCGAAGATTGGTTCGACCGGCATCCGCCAGCCTCAGCGCGTGACGACGGGGAATTCGTCCAGCGCCGTCGAGGCCTGCTCCGCGATCTGCTGGCCAAGCAGCGGACCGAAGACCATGATGACCAGCAGGATCACGACGAGCTTGATCGTCTGAGGCAGCGACTGGTCCTGAATCTGCGTCAGCGCCTGGGCAAGGCCGACAAGGATGCCGACGGCAAGCGCCGCGATGATCGCCGGACTGGACGCGAGCAGCACCGTCAGAAGCGCGCTCTGGATCTTCGCCAGGATGAAGTCATTGTTCATGCACAATCCCCCAGCGGCGTCAGCCGTAACTCAGAATGAGGCCATGCATCAGCCGCGACCAGCCATCAATGGCGACGAAAAGGAACAGTTTCAGCGGGATCGAGATGAGAACCGGCGACACCATGATCATGCCGAGCGTCATCAGGACATTCGCAACAACGATATCGATAATGAGGAAAGGGAGATAAAGCAGGAAGCCGATCTCGAAGGCACGGGTAAGCTCGGATGCGACAAAGGCCGGAACAAGGATCGAGAGATCGTCGTCCTTGAGGTTCTGCCGCGCTTGTTCCGGCCACAGGCGAGTGGTGCCGTCGAGAAAGAACTGCCGCTCTTGCGGCTGGGTGAATTTCATAAGATGCCGCTGCAATGGTTCCCTGACCAGTTGCGCCGCCCTGGCGAGGTCGTCCGTCGTCTGGAACTGAACTTGCCCTTCCTGAAGCCGGCCCGACATCTCGGTCAGCATCGGCGTGGTGACGTAGACCGTGAGCACGAGCGCTATGCCGTAAAGCACCAGATTGGGCGGCATCTGTTGGACGCCAAGCGCGTTGCGGATGAGAAACAGCACGACCGAAATTTTCAGGAAGCCCGTCATCGTGACGACTGCCAGCGGCAGCAATCCGACGAAGCCGACAGCGATCAGAATCCCAAGCAGGTTGGGCGAATTCTCAAGCATTGTCGAACATACGGACGATCCGCACGCCCAGGTTTTCCCCAATCCGCACGATCTCGCCACGACCAACACGCTTGCCGTTGGCGATGATGTCGACGGTCTCCTCCGTTACGTCGGTGAGTGCAACGATAGCGCCGGGCGCAAGCTGTCTTACGTCCCCAAGAGGCATTGCCGTGCGGCCGATCTCGAAGGCAAGCGCGACCGGCAACTCGTCCAGAGTCGACTCTTCCAATGTCTGGCCGGCTGGCGGCGGCGTGTTCTGGTTCATGGTCCACTCCCAATTCGATCCGGCGATTGCAGTCGGCGCGGCAAGCAATTGCGGCCCTTCGGCAGTCAAGGTCACCGGCGCATAAAGGCGCTCGGCAATGATGAGTGCCGCCATGCGTTCTTCCTCCGCATCCCTGAAGAGCACCACATCGCCAGGCTGCAGGCTTTGAAGCTCGCCAAGGGTGATCGTCAGCACGCCACGCCGAAGGCAGACCGACAGCGGGAATTCGGCCGGAATCGGCGGCCTCGTCTTGCCGATCTCGTCTAGAAGGCGGCCGATCCGAACCGCCAGGCCGGCGTCCGCCGTGTTCAGCACGCAGTCTATCGTGTCGTCGTTGCTGGCCATGACGAAAGCGAGCGAGATTTGCTCCGAGACCGTATCTCTTCGTTCGACCGAGGTGAGCGCGATCCTCTCACCCAGCTTGCCCTCGATCCTTTCGAGGTCTTCTTCGAATGCGGATTCCAGCAGCAGTGCGGCATGAGTGGGCGCCAGTCGTTTCATGTCGACCAGTTCGTCAGCCTTGGCCAAGGCTTGTTCGACCACAGAAAGCGGCAGGCGCAATTTGGCGACCTTGCCTGCGACGGTGAACGCAATCGTGCACGGCCGCTGGTCCGCGGGGTTCGCCGTCGGCCAGACCGCAGCAATCGTCATTGCCTTCCCCGCGATGGTGATCTGCGCGGGAGCGCGACGGCGGTAGAAGGCGTTCAAGGCCGCGGCGTCCACGGCGGCGACGGATTCCAGCGTCAGCCGTTCGCCGACTCCGGGCAGGCCGGCCGTGCGTTTCACCGGTTTTCGGCGCGCTTTCGTCTTTGCCGACGCCAGGGCCTGAGGCATTACACTTCCATATCCACGGTCACCGATGGGCTATCGTTCTGCAGGCAAGCGCGGCGAACCGCGTTCCTCTTCCTCGACAAGCTCGGAAAGAGCCAGGCGACGACGCGCGCTGCGTTTGGTCAGATGCTCCAGCAGTCGATCCAGCTTCGCCACCGCCTTCATGCTCGCATGATGATCGTTGCGGGCTGCCGACAACTCCATTTTCCGTCGCTCCTCGGCGACGCCGGCCATCTTCTCGTTTTCACGCAGCTTCTCGGTTTTTCTGGCGGCGATTTCGAATCGTCCCTGGAGCCGATGTAGACTGGCGGCCTTTACCGGTTGTCCGACAAGCGAACCGAACGCCGCATCTTCGGCGTCAACCGTGCGCTGGAGGTGTTGCGTGACGGCGCTGGCCGCCTCCTGAGCTTCCCTGGTGGCCCGGTGCGCGGCGGCGTGCCTTCTGATCACGCCTTCCTTCGCGCGTTCTTCCCGGCGGCGTCTGAGGTCGCGCAATCGAGCGATCATGTCACGGTCTTTCATCGACGATTTCCCGCATGACTTGGCGTGTCTTCTCGATACTCTCGTGTGTGGCGGACGCCTGACGCAGAAAGGCATTGATGGCATCGATCTTCGCCACCGCCTCGTCCGCCAAAGCGTCGCTGCCCTTTTCGTATTCACCGACCCGCAGGAGAAGTTCGATGTCGGCGTAGCGGGCAAGCAGTTCACGCAGGCGGCTGGCGTCTGACCGATGTACCGGCGGCACAACCGCGTCCATAAGGCGGCTTCGGCTGCGCAAGACGTCGATGGCCGGGAAATGGTTCCGCTGTGCGAGTTCGTTCGACAGGAAGACGTGGCCATCGAGCAGCGCCTGGATTTCCTCGGCGACCGGATCCAGCGTGCCGTCTCCTTCCAGGAGAACGCTGTAGAGGCCCGTGATGGAACCGACGCGGCCCGGGCCCGATCGTTCGAGCAGGCGCGGCAAGACCGCGAACAGCGAAGACGGAAACCCGCGACGCGTCGGTGGCTCGCCCGAGGCCAGGCCAATCTCGCGCTGCGCACGGGCAAACCTCGTTATGTTATCCATCGCAAGCAGCACATGCTTGCCCTGGTCACGAAAATATTCGGCAATGCTGGTCGCCACATAGGCGGCCTTGACGCGCTCGATGGCGGGCCGGTCCGATGTCGCCACGACGACGATTGCCCGCTGCCGCCCTTCCGGTCCAAGCTGATGTTCGACGAATTCGCGCACCTCGCGGCCGCGCTCGCCGACAAGGGCGACCACGGCAACATCGGCATCGGTGCCGCTGACAATATCAGAAAGCAGGATCGACTTGCCGACGCCAGGTTCACCGAAGATGCCGACGCGCTGCCCACGCGCGCAGGTGAGCAGCCCGTCGAGGGCCCGGATTCCGAGCTGGATCGGCTCGGAAATCAAACTGCGTTCGAGCGGAGATGGCGGATAGGCGTTGACCGGATAGCTGCTGGTAATGCCATCCGGCAAAAGCGGTTTGCCGTCCAAGGGCTCGCCGAGCGCGCTGATCACCCGGCCGAGAAGCCCGGGACCGACGGGTACTCGCTGGTCCTTTCCGGTCGCAACCACCTCGGTCAGGCTTGAAAGACCGTTCAGGTCGCCAAGCGGAACAAGGATCGCCATTTCGTCCATGAGGCCGACGACTTCCGCCCTGGTCGTCTTGCCGGTCCTGGGGTCGACCAGTTCGCATATCTCGCCGATCCGGGCCTCCTCCACGGTCGCATGGATAACCGTGCCGGTGACCCGCTTAACACGCCCCTTACTCGGCCGGCTCGCATCGTCGCGGAGGGCGGAACGCAGGTTCGGAATGATGGACGCCAGACGGCTTTCGATATCAACGGCGCGCGCTGTCATGGAACCTCCGCCTTTGACGCAATCGCGGCAGCTATGGCCTGGAGCTGCGCGTCGATGCTCGCATCGACGACGGCAAAGTCAGAAGAAATGATACAGGCGCCGGCCGCCAGCGCGCCATCCGCGTCGATCTCCACCGTCATGCCCAGATCGCTCTCGCGCAAGGCCGCGTCCAGCTCATCACGAACCCTGTCGACGGAACCGGGATGAACCCGGACATTCAAATATTTGGCGCGGCGAATTTCAGTCACAGCCTGCCTCGCGGCCTTGGCGACAAGCATGCTGACGTCGAATTCTCCAAGCATTCGCCTGACGACATCAAGGGCCAGGCTGATGACCTCGGCTTCCAGCCCGCCAAGATAGCGATCCACCTTGACCGCTGTCTCGCTTATCAAGCGCGTGACATCCGCATCGCCGTGCGCCTTGCCGTCTTCGTAACCCTGCGCATATTCAGCCGCATAGGCTCGCCGGGCAGCGTCGCGCAACTGCTGCGCATCGCGCTTTGCTTCATCGAGAAAGGCATGCCCGTCCTGCAGCGCGCGCACCTCGGCGGCGCGCAGGATCCGGGCGAGAGGGCGCCTCGGCACAGCATTGGTCGCTTTGCCCGGTTCGACCATCCCGCCTAGCTCATCGCTCGTCGGACAATCGCGGGACCGGCCTCGGCAAAGGGGCCGGCTGCCGTCTGGTCGACAAGCTCGTGCGGCACCAGCTTGAGGCGCACCCGCATGCTCGTATCGGCAGGCATCGCCTGACACCAGGCGCCAAGGCAACCCAGGCCGTCGGCATAGACACGACCGTAAATATCTTCCGGGGGCTCCAATCGCTGCACCGGACCGGCCAGATCGCGATTGGCGACCGCGAAAGCGCAGAGATCCGCGCCAAGCGCCGCCTGCCAAGCTGCCGCTTCGCGCCCAACAATGACAGCGGCCAGACTGCCGGCCCAGTAGATCGCGCCGGCGCGAAGCGCGAGTTCCTCCAATTCCTCGCCGGAGGACAGAGCGATCGCTCGATCGACCTCGTCGGCCGGCTCTTCAACTGCTGAAGACAGCCTGTGACGCTCGACCAGAAACTGCGACAATCGTTGATGCAGGCGTTGCGACTGCAGCATGCGCTCGCAAGCAGCCTCGCCGATCGTGCCGTCAAAGCATTCCGCGAGCCTTGCCGCATCCACATAAGACGCGGGGTTGGACACGAATGCCTGCCACTCCGGGCTGGCGGTTTGCGTCGAGCAAGTCCCCGTCATGTCTTCTTCACAGGCATCGCCGAAGCATCGAGCGCATAGACGCCTGGCTGTCGGTACCACTGCACGTAGGCTAGCCGGGCAGCCAGCGCGAGTATGGCTGCCGCCATGCCGTAAAACAGCCCCATCGCGGCGGCGACGCTGCCGGGATGCAGCCAGAGGCCGAGGAAGCTCGTAAAGCCCGCCTCGCCGGTCCCCTGTTCGGGGGCTGTCGCGGTCACCGGAATGAGGGTGACGGAAACATTGTCATAAGTCAGTCCGGCGACACCCTTGGCCACCAGCATCTTGACCTGCGGGATCAGCTCATTCATCGGAACGGATGCGCGATGCCGGATGAAGACGGAGGCGGACGACGGCACCAGCTGCTGTCTCAGAGGATCGTTTTCGGGCAGGACGAGATGAACGCGCGCGGAAAGCACGCCGTCGATATCCGAGATGGTCTGCGACAGCTCCTGGCTCAGGCCATAGATCATCGTCGCCCGCTCTTCCGCCGGCGAGGATACAATCCCACCTCTCTTGAACACCTCGCCGAGCGTCTGGAATTCCTGTTTGGGCAAGCCACTTTCGTCGAGAATCGCCATGGCCTCGGCGAAGCGGCCCTTCTCTACGGAAACCGTCATCTTGCCGTCTTTGCCGGTCTCGCGTTGCGCCGGAATCCCGTGGCGCACCAGCGTAGCCACGATCTCGTTGGCCTGCCGCTGGCTGAGGTTGGAATAGAGCTCCACGGAGCACGCCTGCAGCACGAGCACACCCATGACAACGAGGGCGACGCGCCACCGGGCGCCGTATCGGTTCAATAGCGTTGACCGCCACGGCAAGGTTAGCGTCGGCACGAAACACTCCGCGGCATTTACTGTTGTTTGATCAGCGTGCTGGTGGACGACGTGACAGCCGTCACGCTGCTCGTCACCACCTCGAGATTGGCGGCTGCCCACATCACCGAAATGGACCGTTCGAGAAGTTGCTCGGCATTCTTTGCCGGAGAGTTTTCGGCTTCCTTGCCTGACGTGGCGGTCTTGCCACCGGCATCCTGTACCGTGGCTGCATCGGCACTCACGGGAGCGTTCGCCTGGCCAAGGGCTTTCTGGACCTGTTGCATGGTTCCTTCCAATGACCGGACGGCGGAACCGAACAGTGCCGACGGATCCGTGAACGCCCCGCGCCCCGCCTTCTCGGCCTCCGCCAGATAGTCGAAGAGTTGGCGTTCGACGATCGGCTCTGTCCTTTCCGGTTTGGAGGATTGTCCAGCCATTGCCTGATTGGCGCCGGACGATGCCTGTGCCGCCTGCTGGCCTGCCCGTGTGACGACATCACCACGCTCAGGCGTGTTGACTTTCGCGGTGTCGTTCTTCTCCTGCTTGGCACCAACCATTCGATTGCCAGGCTGGGCTGCGAAGCCAGCGGTGATCTGCTGTTGCGAGCTTATACTGGTGGTCAAGTTTGCAAGCGTAGCCTCCAGGGCTCCAATCGGCGCGATCTGCATGAACCAGCCCTCCTGTTCCTTATTCCTCAGTTCTTCCTGGCGGAGGGGACATCCTGCGCCTCCGCCTGCTTTCCGCGGAAAACGCGGACCGAGACAACTTTGCCCGGCTCCTGCTTCGTGCCCGTAGCCGCAGGAACTCCGAGCGTTTTCCTGACCAGTTCGATGTAGGAGGGTGGCCCTGATACCGAGACGACATCATCTTGCTTAGAAAGCTTGATCGGAAACCTCGGATCAATGACGCCCAGCCGTGACAACCGATCTTCCGCGCCGGCAGCCATGTTGGCATCAAGCGGGATCATTTCCGTCTGGATTTCGGCTTCGGTCGCGACGTTCATGACGATGCCGTCGAAATGCCAGACCAGCCCGTATCGATTGCAAATCTCTTCCAGAAACTCGCGGGCCGTTCCCACCGGCATGCCGGCGCTCAGGCGCCCCTTTACAAGCTTGCTGACGCGCATCGGCACCCGCATGTTGCGGCCAAGCTCGATGAGCGCGTCTGTCACGGACTGGTCGACCGTGATGTATTTGTAAGGCCCAGGAGGCCATCGCGGTTCGGCAGCGTATGCGTGCGGCGAGCCAAGGCCGAGCGCCAGGACGGCAAGGCCGCAGGCGACAAAGGCGGCCCTGGCTCCCGACAACCGATCCGCATGGCAAATACCGCGTCCCGTCAACTTTGGTCCTATTGCAAGCGATCCACGAGTGGTGCCCCGCGTCGCTCGCTTCATGGTTTGCCCGCTGGTTTTCACTCTATCGCGCACACGGGAAAAATGGAAGTCCAATTGGACTACGCATTAACTTCCCGTGCCAAATGTTGCGAACGATCCGCAAAGCGATATGGTGCGCGCTGGAATCAATCACCGGTTCGTGATCGCCGGTTCAATGCTTCACAGAAAGGGATCGGTCTCGGTGGCGGCAAACAAGATCTCGCTCGCGAAGCTGGATGGTCCCCCAAGCGTTCCTGGACGCAAGATTCCGATCAGTCCTCGTCCCTTCCAGAGATTGGGTGCGTCGGCTCTGCTCGCCATGTTGACTGCCGCCATGGCGCCGTCGCAGGCCCAATCGAACAGCGGTTATGACCCCAGAAGTTGGGCTTACGATCCGGCAAGAAACGTGTTGGTCTCCCCTTCCGGTCGTGACCGGACTTCGGGCGAAGAAATTCAGCCCGGGTGGTCGGCAATCCCAAGGGAGATCGTGGCTTTCAGCGAAGCTCAACCGAAGGGATCGATCGTGATCAACACCACGGAGCGGCGCCTGTATTACATCCTGGGAGGCGGCAAGGCGCTGCGATATGCAGTGGGAGTCGGCAAGGAAGGCCTGGAGTGGTCCGGCCGCGACACGATTTCGAGCAAGAAAGACTGGCCAGATTGGCGGCCGCCGGCCGAAATGCGATCCAGGGAAGCCTCAAAAGGCCGCTTGCTGCCCGCCCACGTCGTGGGAGGGCCGAACAACCCGTTGGGCGCCCGCGCCTTGTATATCGGAAACACGCTTTATCGCGTCCATGGCACCAATCAGCCGTGGACCGTCGGACAGGCGAATTCGTCCGGCTGCATCCGCATGACCAATGAAGACGTTATCGACCTTTATGATCGAGTAAAGATCGGCGCCCAGATTATTGTCCGGCATTGAATCGTGATTCCGTTCAACATCAAGCAGCTTGAAACGTTTCTCCTGGTGGCGACTTTCGGAAGCTTTCGAAAGGCAGCGGAACGCCTGAACACGACGCAGCCGGCCGTGTCCACGCGAATTGCCGGCCTGGAGGAAGCGCTGGGTGCCAAGCTGTTCGAGCGGCAGAGCAGCACCGTCAGGCTGACCGCCGAGGGGCAAAGGCTGCTGCCACCTGCTCAACGGGTCCTGCGCGTAGCAGAGCGGCTGCAACTGGCGGCCAGCTCTCTTTCGGAGACGGCAGGGGTGCTTCGGCTCGGAGTCGCCGAATCCATCGTGCACACATGGCTTCCGGATTTTCTCAGGGAACTGCAGGCAAACTACCCGCTTGTCGATACGGATATTGTCGTCGATGCGACGACCACCCTTCGCAATGAACTCATGTCCCACCGGCTCGATCTTGCGGTGCTGATGGGCCCGATACTGGAATACAGCATCGAGAACATAGAGCTGCCATCCTTTCCACTGATCTGGGTCTGCTCGCCGCAATTGCAGTTGCCCAACCGACGCAAGCTGACGCTGAAAGACCTGATGCAATTTCCAATCATCAGCTATGCGCGCAGCACGAGGCCCTACAGCGAGCTATACCGCAAGCTCACCGGCGAGCTGGAGGAGACGCCGCGCATCTTTCCGGCCAATTCCCTAGCCGCTTCCATCAAGATGACACTCAACGGTATCGGCATAGCCACCCTGCCAGAGGACGTCGTCCAAGAGTATACCGAAAGCGGTAAACTGCGCATCGTCGACTGTGAATGGCACCCGTCCGACCTGCAGTTTACCGCCTCCTACTCTTCCGAACCATCCAATCCGATAGCGGAGCGAGCGGCAAAGCTGGCCGCCTGTGTCGCCCACGCATATGCCGCGAGAACCGGCCAGGCGCAGCATGCCGGCGGGCGCAAAAAACGCGACGCGCTTCAGGATCCCGCCGTTCGTTTCCCAGCCGGCCGATGTTCTCAGCCGACCGATGTCCCAGGCAGATAGATGCGATCGCCGGAGAAGATCATGTCCGGGCTCAGGATGTGATCCATGTTGAGCACCACCGTCTCCGCCACGTCCGCCGAGTGGGTCCTGGCGATCAGGCGAATAGAGTCGCCGTTCTTGACCTCGACCCACTGATAGCCGTCCTTCTCCAGCGTTGGATTCGTCCGGCCCTCGGAATTGCTGCTGCCCTCGGGATGCACCTCTACATAGTCGCCGGAAACCCAGCCGGCATGCATTTCGCCGTCCGGTCCAAAACCTTCGACGGGTATCCAGGCTTCTCCAGACGGATCGGTCGAAGGCTTCGCGGTCTGCTCGACGAACGTGCCGGGTTGCAGAACCGTCGCCACCGTTGAATTCCCGTCAGGCTGGGTCCGCAAATTCAGGCCGTCATCCGATTGCACGACGAGCTGCGGGAAGGTCTCTGGCGGGGTTTGCGGCCCATCTGGAACATCCGAAGGATCATCGGGGCGCTGGGACGAGGCATCGCCATCCGCTTTTTTCGGATCGGGCGTAGAGGTCGGCTTCGCGCCGTCCCAAGGCTCCGCGAGCAGGGAGTCCAGCGAGAAGAGAAGCATTCCAACACCGAAGGTGATGCCCAGGGTCCACCGATCCCATGCAGCCCATTTTTTGTCGGACTTTTGCGCCGCCGCGATATCGGCGTCGGTTCGCGGCACCGAACGGCTATTCATCCGGTCCGTCCTTATGGCCGACGCCCAGAATTCCGCGCAGCCGAACGTGAACATGGTGCCGGCGACTGTTGCGATCGGCGCCGGCCAAGAGTGCAGCGTATAGACGGCGCAGCCAAGCACATAGCCGGGACCAGCCAAATATTCGGCCAGGTTTCGGATCACCGGTCTGCCGCTGAACGACTGCAGCATCGACTTCGTGCCATAGACGATGTTGCCGAGCGTGAACGTGCTGTTGACGACAAGATCCTTACCCTGGATCATCCCGGTCGCGGCACCTGGCGCTGCGGCAATGAATGTGGCTCCGCCGAGTGCGTTGAGGAATCGCCCGAACGGCTTGTGACCTGCGGTTGCGTTGGGGAAGAGCGCCTGCGCGCCGAAAACGAACCCTCGCGCGCCAAATGCCACCGCTCCGGCGGTGGCGGTCCAGGTTGGCGGCAACGAACTCCACAGGATGTAGGAGGTGGTCGACATACCGCCAAAGGTAGCGAGTGCCTGAGCGTTTTCCCGCATCCTGGCATGGCCGAGGGCCAGATCCACACTGGTGGCCTGATCCGGCGTCATCGCCTTTTTATGGGTCGCCCGATAGGTCGTCAGTTGCAGCACGGAAAGCGCATTCGTCTGATCCGTCGACATCCAGGCAAACTGCGTGGGTGTGAACTTACGCAACTGGCCGGGGCTCAACTCCGCAAGCTGCTTCGGTGTCAGAGCCGCCATCTGCCGCTTCGTCAGCGCCTCGATCTGATGAATGGTCAGAGCACCCAGCTGCTCACGCGTTAGCGCCGAGATGTGGTCCGGCGACAGCTTTGCCGTTGTCACGGGATCGCGTGCCGCGACAAGGTCGGGATTCAACGCCGCGAACTGCGTCGCATCGAGATGACCGAACTGGGCAGGTCTCATGGCGGCGAACTGTTCTGACGTAAAGGCGTTGCGCTGCTCATCGCTGAGTTTGGCGATCTGGTCCGGCGTCAGCTTGCGCACCTGCTCGATGGTCAACGCAGCAAGCTGCTCGGGTGAGAACGCAGCGACCTGATCCGGTCGCAAGCCGCTGATGCGGCCATGGGCAACGGCCTGCAATCTGCTTGGCCTGATCGCCTGGAGCTGTTCGGGGCTGAGCGCCCGCAACTGCTTCGGCCGAAGCGCCGCAAGTTGCTCAAGTGTCAGCTGCCCGACCTGCTCGGGGCTCAGTGCGGCAACCTGCTCTGGCGTCAGCTTGGCGATGTGCTCCGGCTTGATGGCGCGCAACTGCGCGCTGGTCAGCTTCGAAATCTGGTCGGTGGAGAGCGCCCTGACTTCCGGCCCCGGGCTTCCCGGCACGTGGCCGTCGGAAGCACCGCGTATCCACGGCAGCACGACGGCTTCGCCGGTGTCGGGGTCGAACACCAGTATGTGCGTCTTGTCCGCCAGCTCCGGTGCATCGGCTGGCGCGCGAGGGCCGTCGGAAGGCGGCACATAAACCTGTTCCGGCCCCCTCGGCTCGGTGCCCAGCATTGCCGCGGTGATCACCTTGCCGCTCTCGTCCTCGAGCCGCAGGGTTCGGCCCGGACTGGTTTTGGTCGTCGTGGATTGGGGTTGTGGTGCTGCCGAGACTGGTTTGTTGTGTCCGAAGATGTTGCCGACAATCCCCGCATCGTCGAGCGCCCGCTGCAAGTCCGCGGAAGGCGGCGCATCGAGGAAAACCCAGCGCGGCTGATAAGCCGGGTTCTCGTTCCGCAGCGCCACATCCTTGTTGATCTGCTCCTGCAGTTTCGGCGTGAGCGGCACTTCGCGCATCTGCGCGACGCCGTTGATCGTCGTCCAGCGATGATAGGTCTTGACCTCGATCGCCTCGATCACGTCGTCGCTCTTGAAGACGGGCGAATCCACATATCGCCCACCCACGCCTGAGACGGGGTGGGGTCCACCCGGGCTGGCATCGACCGGGAAATGCGCTTCTCCAAGCGACCCATTGAGTTCGCGCGTATAAATCTCGCCGGCCCGCCATTTCTCGGGCTGGCGCATGTTGCGGACCTGTTGCAGCGAATAGGTCGTTGGAGGCGCCGCCTCGATTGCCTTCCTGGCTGGCGCCGCCGCCGGCGGCACGCTTTCGCCCTCCGGCCGCCCCTGACTGCCCGGCACATGGTCCTCGGAGGCGCCGCGCATCCATGGCAGGACGTATGCTTCGCCGGTCTCGGGATCGCGGAACAGAATATGCGACTTGTGCATCAGCTCCGGCTCGTCGCCGCGTGCTGGCGGTCCGTCGGCGGGCGGCACATAGACATTCTCCGCGCTCTTTGGCAGTGGTCCATAACGGGTGGCCGTCACGGATTGCCCGTGCTCGTCCCTTATCTGGATCGGGCCGTTTCGACGGCTGCCCACCTGCGAGGAAAGGAAGGTCAGCACGCCATCGGCAACGTTCTGGCGCATGAAGCCGCCATCGACGATCGACGGGCCGAATTCCGTCCGAAATTGCTCGATCGCGGCGCGCTGGTCAGGTCTTGCGTTCTTTTCCAGTTCGCCGAGGAGCTGCTCCATGGAGGCCTTGCCGCCCTTCGGGATGCCGCTCGCCGCGCCGTTGCGCGAGGCTTCTACGGCGTGGGCGAGCCAGGCGGGAATCGTCAATTCCTCATTTTGCCCGTCGGCACGATCGAAGGTCAGTGTCGCGGTTTCGTTCTTGGCGATCGAAGGCGCGATGCTGGCCGCCTTGGACTTGTACTGGATTCTCACTTCGGCGCTGAAGGTCAACGCACCTGCAGGCAGCGGATGCGTCGACAGTGAAAGCGTGTAGCGCGTGGCCGGGGTGCCATGCGAACCGTAGAGGTTCTTATAGATGTTGCCCGCGCTCGGCATGTAGCGGGACTGCGGCGATCCGTCGGGTTGGAAGCCCGCCGGAAGCCATGATTGTACTGTCGATTTCACCTTGTAGGTCGCGGACGTGACCATCCGGTCGGGATTGAAACCCAGTACGCCAGGCAGCCTGTTGTGATCGTTGAAGATGACGTCGACCAGCATCGCCTCGGGGTTTACAATTCGAGCCTTCTCGCCGGTTAGCAAAACGATCTCTGCCGTGGGCGCCTTGCCCGGTACGGCCGAGAGGCGCAACCCGCTCAGCGTCGGTTCGTCAACCAGAGAAACAATGTTCGACGGATCGATTTGGCCGGCCTTGACGAGGTCACGTATCGAGCGGATGCCATCGCCCTGGCCGATGGCTGCGATGAGTTCGGACGCCTTCGCCGGATCCTTGACCGCGAACTGGATCTTCAGGCTTGTCGAGCCGAGAGCGGACTGGATCTGGTCGTATGCCTGGGTCGACACAATGTCGCCCGGCTGGAGCGTGTCTTTGACGGACAGTTCTGGGCGCTTCTCGAAGCCGACGCGCGGCATCTGGTCCACCGCGGCGACATGATTGGCGACGATCGGCAGGCGTATGCCTGCCTTGGTCTCGGTCATGACACGGTCGAACGGAAGCGCGCCTTGCAGCTGGACGTGCCCCAAACTGTTTTCCGCCGGCACGCCAAAGAAGTCATGCTGGCCAGGTGCGAGCGTGACCCCCTCGCCCTTGAGCAAAGGCGTGTAGGTCATCTCGATCACGGTGCCTTCGCCATCCGGTGTCGTCCCGACAATGGCAGCGTTCAGCGGCTTGGCGTCATAGCCGGTCGCATCGCCGAATATCGCCTTGCTCGCCGCCGCCGACAGATCGCTGCTGCGAACCGGGAAGGCCGTCTGGTTGGACACCGGCCAGACACCGGCCTGGAGGCTTGTGATGTTCCTGTATTCGCGTGCCCTGTAGGATACGACGCCCTGGGTGCCGAGTGCGTCCTTGAACGGCGTCAGGCTGTGTTGGCTGACGCTGTCGACGATCGACCACCCGATCATGCCGAAATCGGTCTTGGTTCCGACACCGAAACCAACGGCCGCAATTGTCGGCGAGCCGATCCCGAAGGCGTCGCCGGTGTTCAACCGGACCCGGAAGGTGACGCCGACACGGAAGTCCGGCAATATGTCGCGAAGCGGCGTACGCGGAATCTGGAGACCGTCCGGGCCGTGACGCTCGGCCATTTCGCGGCTGGAATAATAGCCCTTCTCCTGTTCGTAGCGGGTCACAAGCTGTTCGAGGGTCAAGCCGTCGAGATAGGCCGAGGGCGTTTTCGGATCCTTGCCGCTGGTGTAGACATACCCGCTCGTGTCGCGTCCCGGCGTGCCGGCAAAGCTGCGTGTCTCCGGATCCCAGACGAGGCGCACCGTTCCGTCTTGTCCTATCGGCTTGCCCGGTACGATGATGGGATCGCCATCGGCGGGATGGGCAGTACCAGGCGGGGTCGACCCCTGAGGATCGTGGCCCGGCTGCATTGTCGAACCATCGCCGCTGCCGTCGTCGGCCTTGATCACTTCTCCGGGTATCACCGGATGGTTGGGGTCTTGGAAGACCTGCTTCCCGGTCGGCCTGTAGACGCCGTCGGCACCGATCTCATAGACGTTCATTGGGCGCCCCGAGGAACCGGGCTCCGGCGCCGGCGGCAATTGCCGCGGTCCGTTGCCGCCAGGCGGCTGTTGGTGCGGTCCGTCGCTGCCCGGTGGCGGACTGGCGTCCGGACCATTGGAGCTCGCCTGCGTGCCCGTTCCCGGCCGCAACGTGCGCAGGCCGTGGATGCCGAGGCCGGTGCCGGTGATGCCGGTGCCAAGACCCGTAAGCGCATTGGCAAGCTGGAGACCATTCATCTGGTCTCCGTTGACGGCAAGATCGTAGGCAGAGGTCGCCAGTAAGGGTGCGCCGACAATCACCGAGCCGACATCCATTCCCCACGCCGCCTTGTTCAGGCCGGCGGTCGATTGCATGTAACCACGGGTTTCGAGCGCCAGGGAAGAACCGGATCGTGTTGCACCTATGCTGCCGCGGAAGGCCTGGAGCGCGGTCATTTCCTTTCCCGCCATGCCAATGGTGCGCAGGCCGCTGGATGCCATGGGCAGAACCGTGGTCGCCGCGCTGGCGATGTTCATCAGTGACTCGGCATCGTCCCACTCGCCGCCATGTTCCAGATGGTTGACCTGGTTTATGACGGCTCGGGTTCCGAGGTAGGCAGCACCCGTATAGGCCAGCGGGGCCGCGATCGGTGCGGCCGGCGTGAACGACAAGATGGTGGCGATGCCGGTCCCGATGCCAACCAGCGGATCGACGACCTTGTCCCAGACCGAGACGTTGCGCGCCTTCACCACTTCAAGCGCGATCTTGCCGTCGTCTCCCGCCTTCATCTCCAGTCCTTTGGGAACGACGAGCTTGCCGTTCTCACCAAACTGGCTGTTGTTGTCCTGGAAATCGCCGAGGTCGTCGAACTTCTTGCCGGTTGCGTCGACATAGCGAGTGTTGCCGTCTCCGTCGCGCACGGCAAAGAGCGTGACCTGCTGCGTCCCGACCTCGTCGTCGACATAGAAGATCGGTACGCTGCGCACATATGGATCGTCGCCGCCAATATCGCGGATCTCATGCGTCACATTCTCGATCGCCTCGCGGCCATCATCGGTCGAAGAATTCAGGCCGAACGTCCTGGCGACCGTGTGATCGAGGGTCGTACCAGGTTGTTCCCGGAACTGGTTGTCGTAGCCGCTGTCGAGCAGTTGCTGGAACTTCGGCTGATAGATGCCGTCGAGCGTCTGCTGCTGATGTTCGTCCAGATAGGTCTTGTCCACCGTGCTGTTGCGGTCCGCCAACAGCGAGGGATCGCTGAGCCGAAGCTCATGGTAATCGCTGAACCCTTGCACCACTCTGCGCAGATCCTCAGCCTGTGCTATCTGAGCTCTTGTCGCATCAAGCTTGAGCTTGGAGACCGCCAGTTCGGGGTCGACCCAGCGGCCACCATGATCGTCATCCTGCGTGTCCAGGTCGATCCAGATCGCCTTGCCGCCCTGGGTCAGCGCATCGACCCCTATCTGGTTGTATTTCTGGGCAACCTCCGGCGCCACCTTGATCGTCTGTCCGCCGACATCGATTTCGACCGGCTGCACGCCATCGGGCAGCGTCCCTTGGGGCGCATCGACCGCTCCAGGCCCGTGTTGCGTCAGCGCATTGTTGAAGTTGGTCTGCAGGCTCGTCAGCTTCGTTTTCAGGTCGGTGATGCTGTCGCCGAGCTGCTTGTCCAGGACATCGTTCAGATTCTTTGCCGCTTGCGCCTCGCCGGCCTTCGCGGTTTCCAGGCCGTTGGCGGTGCACACCTTCTCCGTCGAACCGCTCAGAAGCTGTTGCCAGTCCTTGTTGAGCTGGCGGTCCCGGTATTCGTCCCTGACGTTCTTGTCGTTCAGACTGTAGGTGAGCTGCTGCTCTGTCGTCCCTTTGTCGAAATGGTTGACGACCCAGAGCTGGCCATCACGGACTTCGAGCGTCGAGGTCTTGTAGTGACCCAGGTAGTCGCCGCTGTACCGGTTGTATTCCTTGTTTGGGTCGAACTTCCGTTCGCCAAGATACTGGACAAGCAGCTTTTGCTCGAGATCCGTCTGCTGCGCGCCGACCTGTGCGGCAGTGGCATGAGCGTCGAAGTAGTTCTGGTAAGCCTGCGCCAGTTCGAGCTGACTGCCTGCTGTCGTCTGTAGCGCCTTCAGATCCTTGTATTCCTTCGAGTCCGTGGGAACGCCGTCCAGTTCGGCCTTGCCCACCAGGAAATCGATGGTGAGCTTGTCGCCCTTGCTTAGATGCAGGCCGACCTCGGAAAACAGCTTGTCGACGGCCGCATGCTCGGAGACACCCTGAGCGTGTTCCGTATACCGGTTCGGGCTGTTGACAGGGCCGACGGCTGTTGCATTGGGATCACCCAGCGGCGTCAGCTTACTCTGCCCGGCGATGGCATCTTTGAGGACGCGTGCGGCATTCTCATATTCACCACGGGCACCCCGCGCGTTCTGCAGCAAAGTGTTGGCCTTGGTCAGCCGCTCCCGCGCATCTGCAAGCGTGCCCTTCGGTTTTTGCGCGGTCCATTGCAGACCGTGAGGCGCCAGTGCCTTGTTCAAGATCGTCTGCGCGCCATCAACTGCATCTTTGTAGGCGGGATCGAGCATATCGACGTTGAACTGCTCCTGCTGCTGGCCGGCCAGAGCTCGCGTCTCAGTGATCCGCGACAGGGCGATGTTCTCGGAAATGATGGCCTGGGCGACCTGGGGATCGACCCAGGTCCAGACTCCGTCGATCTTCATCGGCGTCCACTTCCCGCCGGAAGGTGCGTTGCCCTGTGGCGGATCGCCGAACGGATCGACAACCCTGTTTTGCCCGTCCAGCTTGGGCTTGGCGGCAGTGCCCAGACCGTATTTGTCGATCAGGGCTTTTTTGTCCTGTCCGGCTTTCTCCGCAGCGTCGATGAGGCCGGGCAAGGTCTCACCGGCCAGCAGCCCTTCGACAAAGGTCTTCACGATCTGGCCTTCCTTTGCTTCCTCGGAATTGCTGCTGTTGGGGTTCACCGCCAATAGCGTCCTTGCCAGCGCGGCCTGCGTGCTTCCTGCCTCGATCTTCAGGTCGGTGCCGGTGGTGCTGTTGTGCAGCGTCATGCTGCCATCGGGCTTGGTGGTCAGCTTATAGCCGTTGAAGGTGACCTCCACGGTCGTGCGCGTCCCGTTTTCGATGGTGACCTTTTCTCCGGGCTTGATGATGTCCGGATCTCGGGGCGAATCGAAAAGCTCAGGATTCGTCCGTCTGAGATCATCGAGCGACACGCCATATTGCTGCGCGATAAGGGTCAGATTGTCGCCGGGCTTGACCTCGTGCTCGACGGGCTTGCCGCCATTGATCTTCTCGGTGATGGTCGTCGTCACCCGGCCGTCCTTGTCGGTGACGATCTTGGTTTCGGTCCCCGTTTTCGGATCGACGATCGTGGTCGTGGTCTCGCCCGTTTTGGTGTTGTGCACACTGTTGCGGGTCTTGCCGTTGCCATCCACGGATTGCGAAGTTTCCTTGCCGTCGGCCGTGGTGACGACGGAGCGTTCGTCGTGCTGATAGTCATGCGAGTAGACGGTCTTGTCGCCGGTGTGCGGATCGACGATTTCGACCGACTGCACGTCGCCATTGCCGCTTTCCGCTGCCTGCGGTTTGACCTGATAGCCGGCGGCCTGCAGTTCGGCCATCACCTGCTCGCTGGTGAGGCCGTTTTCCCGCGCGATCTGCTCGATGCTTTTCCCGTCGGCCAGACCTTG
This sequence comes from Mesorhizobium sp. M0587, assembly GCF_040320945.1. Lineage (NCBI taxonomy): Bacteria > Pseudomonadati > Pseudomonadota > Alphaproteobacteria > Hyphomicrobiales > Phyllobacteriaceae > Mesorhizobium > Mesorhizobium sp. M0587. Next base: position 211,984 of record NZ_JAMYQP010000001.1, on the reverse strand, counting down.
CTTGATGTTCTGCGTGCTTTTCCCGCCCGGATCCTGCGCGGCCGCCAATATGGTTTTGTGGCCGTCCGGACCGGTGACGGTGGTCACGGGAAGGGATGGGCCGGCGCCCGGCGTCACCGTCTCCACCGAAGCACCGTTGGGCAGCGACGTCCGTTCGGTGACGGTGCCGGTACCGAGATCGTCTTCATAGCGCGTCGTGATGGCGGCGGTGTCGGGATTGTAGCTGCTGGTTTCCTTGCGCCCGAGCCCATCCCGGACCGGCGTGGTGGTCGCGGTGCCATTGGGGTGCTCCACGCTCGTATAGTAGCTGTCGTGTTGGTAGTCGTAATATTGCGTGACGGTGCGGCCGCTGGCATCCGTGATTTTCGTTGTCTGCACGTCGCCATTGCCACTCGGGTCGGCGGTCGACACGGTCATCCCGCCAGACCTCAGCGCGGCAATGACCTGGTCGCGTGTCATGCCGCGGGCAGACGCAATCTGGTCGATGCTTTTGCCACCGGTGACGTCGTTGACGATGCTGCGGGCGGTCGTCGCTTCCACGGCGTTGTCGTCGGGCTTGCTTCCGTCAAGTTTCACCGGCATCAGCGTGGGTGCCGCGAGATCAGTCCGCACATGGAGCGCCGGCGTCACCGTCTTGCCGTTGCCGGATGTGCCGGTGCTGGCGTTCGAAGCTGGCGTTGCCGGAGCCGCAAGCGGCGGCGGCCGAAGGGAACTCAGCTGCGTGTTCACCTGCGCCAGTTCCTGGCGGGCCTGCGCCGCCCAATCGCGCTCGCCCATCCTGTTGGCGAGCCTGATCTGCTCCCGGAGTTTCGCCGCCTGCGCCTCCAGCCGCGCTATCTGCTCGGCGTTTGCCGTCGCATTGACCTTTTGCGGCTGGACGGGCGGCTTATTGAGCGTTACCAGGCGAACCATCTGGACGACCTCCGGAATCACTGTTGCCGGCAGCCTGGGCCGCCGGCACGCCCGCCCGATCGCACCTTTCGGATGTTATCGAGGGGGCTTCCAATAAATGCCGAAAGCTGCAAGCTGCTCTTCCGACTGTTTTACCCGTTCCGCGGCATCCGTTTCGGACCGCGCTGCCGTCAGTGCCGCCAGAAGTTCGACGGCGGCGAACGCCGGCGCCATGCTTCGGAAGAACGACTGCGAATTCGATGTGACAATAATTGTCTCCCGCGCGATCCGCGTCAGCGGAGACACGCTGCTGTCGGTGATTGCCACCACGCCGACGCCTTGCCGAGCCGCTTGGCGCGCCACGTCGATGGTCGTGCGTTCATAAGGCGCCATGCCCACAGCCAGAAGCACGTCGCCACGTCCGGCGCGCTGGAGGGCATCCAGGCCCTGTCCGGCCATCTCGCCGACAAGCGTCACCTTGCGGTCACCGCCAGCCAGAAACGACATGACGTGAACGAAGTGGCTGGCGACCGGATAGGCGGAGCGTGAGCCGAGACCGAAAAGATCGCGCGATCCTGCAAGCAGGTCGGCGGCGGCAATGATCTGCATGGCGTTGGTGTATTCACCAAGACTTGAAATCTGCGCTGCAAGTGCGTCGGCAACGACGCCGACGGTCGAATATCCCGGATCGCCACGCTGTTCGATCCCCTGTCGCGCCGGCTCTCCTGCGATCGTCTCGCGCAGCGCGCGCGCATAAAGACCGCGCATATCCTCGTAGCCTTCAAGGCCAAGCCATCGCGCCAGCCTCATCATCGTGCTGTGCGAAACGCCGGCTTGGTACGCCTGCTCGCGCATCGACATCAGCGCGACATCCTTGGGATGATCCAGCACGAAACGCGCGGCGACCCGCAGCTGCGGCGGCATATTGTCAAACCGTTCGACCAACAACTCGGCCAAAGGACCTTTTTCCATCCTGAAGTACCCCATTCACCCGCTTGGCAGATTACTCCTCACATGTAGGCAATGCAACAGTTGGAACTTAAGTGGCTCGTATATTCCAAATGGACTTTCAATTTCGGTCATGCCGCCTTAGAGTGCCTCGGCAACCTGCCGGACCCCAGCGATGTGAGTCCGGAGTTTGTAACTTGAATAGTCCCTCAAGGAGACAATGATGGCTGCTACCCCTCCCATTACCTCCGGCTCTACCGGGTCGCCGGAACAGAACCTGGACAAGATGATCAAGCAACAGGAGCGCATGTTCGGGCTGGAGATCACGAAAGAGATCGCGAAATCCCAGCATGACATGCTGATGAGCACCGCAAAGACGCTCGGCCAGTCGGCTGAAAAGGCCTGAGGCAGCGGATTCTCGAACCCATGCGCCGCCGCAAGCAACCGGCGGCGTACTGCACGGCAGAAACCTTTCAACGCCGTCGTCTGGCTGCATTTGAAATCGTCATCGGCGGGAGATGAAGTGGCATGACCGCTAGTCCTATCGGTAGATATCTGGAGGCGGCGCCGGCGCGGCGGTTCCGCTCGATTATCGCTCCCTCCCCGGCAGCCGGACATTCGGTCGCGCTCAGCGTAGTCCACGGATTTCATGCCGGCGCCGAAATCAGTCTGGTCGAGCCGGTCTATACGATAGGCTCCAGCACGGAGTCGGACATCGTCCTCAGGGATGCCGGCATCGCGCCGATCCATGCAAGACTGCGGCGCCAGGGCAACCGGCTTGAAATCGAAGCCGTTGGCAGCGATGTCGTACTCGCCACAGGCGAGACGATCCATGAGGGACATGGCAGCCGCTGCAGGCTGCCGCTCACCATGAGTGTCGGTGACGCCCGTATCCGGCTGGTCAACCCGGAGCGCTCATCGAATCGGTGGGCTGTTTCCAATCGCCCTCTCCTGGTTGCAGGCAGCGTTCTCCTTGCCGTATTCGTTGTTTCCGTCGCGGCGAACGGGTTCTCTTTCGCTAAGCCCGATATTGGCCAGAAGCTAGCCGCTCAAGACGGCGAACCGGTCAGGGTAGCCTTCGCCGGCGAGGCAGGGCAAGAAGTGCTCGACGATTCATCGCCGGCGCAAATTCAGAGTGCCGCCGACGCGGAAAGGCAGCTCAAGCAGCATCTCGAGCAATCCGGCATAAGCACATTGGCCGTTCAGCGATCATCGGGACGCCTCGTGGTCTCGGGGATGATTCCCAGTGACAAGAGTGGTGTTTGGACGGAAACGCAATCCTGGTTCGACCAGGCGTTCGGCGCGCACATTGCCCTCGTCTCCAACGTCATGATCGGCAACGCCGAGCAGGCTCCGCGCCTGACGTTGCAGGCAATCTGGTATGGCGAGCGGCCATACGTCATCGCAGCGGACGGCGCACGCTACCACGAAGGCGCATTCACGAATGACGGCTGGACCATAAAGCATATTGGCGAGACGGAACTTCTCCTGACCAAGGGCGGCGCCACGGTCGCGCTGAAATATCCGTGAACCGCCGGCTTGAAGGGCCTCGCTTCGACACGGCAAGGGTTGACACACCCGGCCGCGAGGTTCGGCAGGCTGAAAGCGTACGCGGTCAATCGATCAACCGGCGACGGATGAATGGCGCCGACAAAGCCACAAGCCGTGCTCAGGGAACGAAGTCGGCCGCGGGCACGGAAATGCCAGAAACCGCGGAATTCCAACGCTCGCAGGGTGCCGCCGGGGAATCGCTCGATGAGATACTCGTCAATTTCGTCATGCCCAATATTCCCGAGCCAGCCATCCTGCGGCGCTCCGTGCCAATTCTCCAGCATTTTGTAACGCACTTGGTTCCTGACCTTGAGGGCGGCGAGCAACTCAAGACACTCGCCAGAACGCTGATGGAGGATGAAATCGAGCGTCATCGCGATCTGCTTGGTCGCATGCAGGAAGGGATCGAAACCTGACCGACCCGCATGACACCGTGCACCTGCTGCATGTCCTGGGCTATCTCTACGGGTCTCACGGGCAGGCAAAGCGGGGCGCGGCGTACTTGCTTATCGCTGCACAGCTCTCGCCGGGAAATGCCAGCGTGCTGCGGACATTGGCGCACCTGCTCATAGTGGATGGCGAGGCGGAAAAGGCGCTTGCCACGATCGCCAGGCTGGAGACCTTGGACGGAATGGACCACCCGGCGCTTGCATTGCTGAAGAGCCGCGCCTTGCTCGTGGCCGGGCGCAAGACCGAGGCGCGCAGTGCCTTGCTGAGCTTCCTGTCGCAACGAGGTGTTGAATGACCATGTCGGAGCGACTTCTGCGATTTCTGGCCAGGCTTTCACGCCGCAGCGATCTGGTCATTGCCGTCCTGCTGCTCGTAGCAGTGGTGATGATGCTCATCCCGTTGCCGACATTCCTCGTCGACATTCTCATCACCGCCAATATCGCCATCAGCGTGCTTATCCTGCTGGCTTCGTTTTACGTTTCTCATCCGCTCCAGTTCTCGTCGCTGCCGTCGGTCATCCTCATCGCCACCTTGTTCCGGCTGGCCATCACGATCACGACCACGCGACTGATCCTGCTCCAGGCCGACGCCGGCGACATCATTACCGCTTTCGGTGCCTTCGTCGTCGGCGGCAGTATTGCGGTGGGCCTGGTCATCTTCCTGATCATCACCGTCGCGCAGTTCATCGTGGTTGCACGGGGTGCCGAACGCGTCGCCGAGGTGGCCGCGCGCTTCACGCTCGATGCGCTGCCGGGCAAGCAGATGAGTATCGATGCCGAGTTGCGCAACGGCGACATCGACCAGGCGGAGGCACGCCGTCTGCGCCAGCAGCTGGAGCGCGAGAGCCAGCTGTTCGGCGCGATGGACGGTGCCATGAAATTCGTCAAGGGCGACGTCATCGCCGGGATCGTGATCATTCTGGTCAACCTTGTCGGTGGTTTCGCCGTCGGAACGCTGCAGCACGATATGTCCCTGGGGGACGCGGCTGCCACCTACTCGCTGCTCACCGTGGGTGACGGGCTGGTGGCGCAGATACCGGCACTGCTCGTCGCCGTGGCCGCCGGTACGATGGTGACGCGCGTCGGCAGCGCCGACGGAACCGGCGATCTTGGCCAGCAAATAACCAGTCAGCTCCTGAGGGATTCCCGAGCGCTCGCGCTGGCTGCGGTGATCATGGTCGGCCTTGCCCTGGTGCCGGGCTTCCCCTTTGTCGTGTTCCTGATGCTTGGTGCCTGCTTCGGAGCGGGCGCCTATGCAGTCAATCGGCGCACAGCCCAGGAATCCGAGCCCGAGGACATCGGCCAGCTGCCCGAGCAGTCGGGGAATTCCGCCTCGCTTTCAGCAATCCCCACCGGAACACTGCCTCCTTCCTATCGCATCGTGGTCCGCTTCGGAACCGAGCTAGGGCGCTCGATCCCGGAGCCCGAGTTTGCCACGCTCGCCGACGGCGTGCGCCGCGAACTCTTCGGCGATCTTGGTGTCGACGTTCCGGCTATCGGCACGCAGGTCGACGAGATGCTTTCACCACGAAGCATCCGCATCGACCTGGAAGGAGCGCCCATCCTGGACGCCGAAATTCCAGCCGACCGCGTTCTTGTCGAAGCGGACGCGACGCATCTCGATCTGCTCGAAGTAACCTACGAAAAAGGTCCTTCGGTTGCCGGTCAGCGCAGATTCGTGTGGGTCGATGACAGCGACATATCGGTGCTGAAGGAAGCCGGCTTCGCCTTCTCCGCACCAGCCGAAACAGCGGCCAGATGGACCGGAAATTCGCTTCGGCTTTATGCCGGCCATTTCGTCGGGATTCAGGAGACACGCAGACTGCTGTCGGACATGGAGCCGGATTATGCAGACCTGGTCAAGCAGGCACAGGAGATCGTGCCGCTGCAAAAGATCGCGGAAGTGCTTCGCCGGCTCGTCGGTGAAAACGTGCCGATCCGCAATCTGCGCCTGATCCTCGAAGCCCTGATCGAATGGGGCCAGCGCGAACAGGACGTCGTCCTGCTGACGGAATATGTCCGCACATCCCTGAAACGCCAGATCAGCTTCCGCTCCGCCGGCCGCACCAACATCATCGCAGCCTATGTCCTGCAGCGGTCGGCCGAGGATATCCTGCGAAACGCAGTGCAAAGCACTCCGACGGGGACAATCCTGAATCTTTCCGACGATGATGCGCAGGCCCTGGTCACCGAAATCGAGCGGGCGCTAGCGCAGAACTCCACCGATGTCTCGCCGGTGGTCCTCGCCGCGATGGATGTGCGGCGTCATATGCGCAGCCTGCTCATGCACAATGCCATCGAGCTTCCGGTTCTGTCCTTCCAAGAACTCGCGCAAGAATTCAACGTCCAGCCGCTGGCCACGATCGCGGGCCGCTCGGGGAAGGCCGGCGCGCGCAGTGTCTCCCAGTCGTTGCCATCGGCTCAGCCGAAGGCCAGGCAAGAGGCAACCTCATGACGCCAGCCGGACGGACGGGAACATTTGGGGAATCAGGAGAGGAACGGCATGACAATCCACGGTACCGCAGCAGGCGTTCGACCGGCCGCTGTCGCCAGGCGGGCAGATTTGCGCCAGCTCGCTATCGCGACGGTTTGCTTCCTGCTGGCGTTCCTGATTACATCTGCCGAAGCGTCGGCGCAGAACGTTTCGCCCTTGTCGAGCAAGCCAGCGCTCGACCTGCCGGTCGGGCAAGGACGCTTGCTGCGGTTCTATGAACCGGTCGAATCCGTGCTCGTCGCGGACACCACGATTGCAGACCTTCAAGTCGTGTCGCCGAGCATGGTCTATGTGTTCGGCCTCAAACCCGGCCTGACCAATCTCATTGCGGTCACCGCCGATGAGCGGATCGAGGCAACGGCCCAATTCCGCGTCACGCCCGATGTCACCCCCGCCAATGAAGCGAAGCATGCAATGCAGCCGAACTCGGCGACAAATCTCCATATTTTCGGAACCCGCATTGTCGCGACGGGCGAGGCACGCGGCGTCGATGAGGCAACGGATGTCGACAATGTCGCCCGGACATTCTCGCCGCCGGAACAGCCACCGCTGAACAACATGACCGTGAAGGGCTCGCAGCAGGTCAACATCCGGGTCCGCTTCGCCGAAGTCTCACGCACGGAGCTGCAGTCGTACGGCGTCGACTGGTCCGCCGGGTACAAGAGTGGCGGCTTCGAATTCAACATGTTCCAGGACAATGGCGTGCCATCGGGCAGCGGGAATTTCGGTTTGAATATGGACCAGGCGCACGGCGTCAACTTCGACATTCTGATCGAAGCGCTGCAACGCAACGGCGTCGTCAAGATACTGGCCGAACCGAACCTGACGGCAGTGACCGGTCAGACGGCGAGCTTTCTTGCTGGTGGTGAAATACCGATTCCGATTTCCCAGGGGAATGATGTCGTCACCGTTCAATACAAGCCCTTCGGCGTTTCGCTGGGATTTACCCCAACCCTGATTGGCCGTAACCGTATCGGGCTTCACGTCCAGCCCGAGGTCAGCTCCCTGTCGGAAACAAGCTCCGTGAGCGCCGGCGGCTTCGCCATGCCGAGCTTCATCGTGCGCAAGGCCGACACGACGGTCGAAGTGGCGAGCGGTCAGACGTTTGCGATCGCTGGCCTGTTCCAGCAACGGACCTCGCGCAACCTGGAAAAATTTCCGGTTCTGGGCGATGTGCCCGTGCTTGGCCCGCTCTTTCAATCGCAGCGTTTCCAGCATGAGGAGACCGAACTGGTTATCCTGATTACGCCTTATCTGGTCGAGCCAGTGCGCGACAGCCTCGCCACGCCGCTCGATCGCCCGGCAGCCAAGCGCGCCAGCCGCAAGCACGCCAGCGACGCGTCGGCGACGGGTCTGATCATCAAGTAGCGGGGAAAACGAACATGACATCGCCCATCGCTTTCTGCGTCATTCTTCCAGCGCTGTTTCTGGCCGGCTGCGTGAACAACCCGCAACTGCGGCAGGATTATTCTCCTGGCTACAGCTATGTTTCGACAGATACGGGCGGCTCCCAGAAGGGTGTCACCGGTTCCGTCCTTGCTCCCAATGCATGTCTGGCCGAGCCGGCCGATGACGACAATTCCGCTGCCAGGACCAATCTGACGATCGTCTCCGGCGTGGGCTCCCACCTGCCGTCCGGCTGCGCCAACGCCTACAATCTTCAACGCATGGCCGAAAGCCAGCGCGACCTCGTCGAGGGCAGGCGCATGGGGCCGGCGGCAGCAGCGCCGACCGCGCGGGCGGCCCGTCGCTACCTCGATGGCGAAGAGACTCCGATAGGCGGAGCCAACAGCGGGCCGTCAACGCCGCAGACGACGCACCCGGTCGAGTGAGCCGATGCGGTTTCGCCCGCACAGCCCCACTCAACGCGTCGGGTCCGATGCACTAAAGCAGTTCATCTCTCCATCAAAACGCAGAACCGCTCTATGTCTTTGTCTTGAGGCTTTTCCTAAAATTGCCCTAGCCGAGGATGGAGCCGAGCGCTTTCGCCCTGGCCTGAGTGCTACCCTTCAACCGGATGGCTCTGGCACGCGCAAGCAAGGTATTCACCTCCTTGGTCGTCAGGCCGATGGGCGGCGAGCCCTTGATCTGATCGGCTTGGCCAAGAAGTCCGTAGACCACCACGACATTGCGCTTGTGGTGCAATTGCGCGTTGGGCGTGGCGGCAATCTTCTGCACCAGCGGCAATGCCATTGCGGAATTGTCTTCAAGTGCCGCCGCCAACGCCATGTTGGTCTCGACGTCGAGATCGCCCGGCGCGAGTTTCAACGCCTGGGCGAAAGTGGTCTGCGCCTCGCCTGTCTGGCCAGCAAATGTCTGCGCCACGCCCAAACGGTTGTAGGCGCTGCTGGTATTGACCACCGGCGCTGCCTGCGCGAGCGCGCGCATGCCGGCATCGACGTCGCCCGCCTCTATCATCGCCGAGCCAAGCCCGAGCATCGCCCCTCCGTCATTGGGAGCTTTTGCAAGCGCGGACTGGTAGGCTTTGGCGGCCTCGGCGGGATAGCCCGCCCGCATGTAAGCGTCGCCCGCCTTGACAAACCCACTCGCCTTGGCGTCCGGCATCGCTGCCGCGCGCTGGTAGAGCGCGATTGCGGTATCGCTTTCTCCGCGCGCGTCAATATCGTCGGCAAGCTTGATCAAACGCTCGGATTGCGAGGCCGGCCCTTGGGCCTTCGCCTGCACAGAGCCGGTTTTGCTCGTCTGACAACCGCTCAACGCCAGCGTGATGACGATTGGCAAGAATACGACATGCAACCGCATATCCACCTCTCCGTATTCAAGCCCGCCCTACCTTACACAGGCAAGCGGCCCACTGGAACCACGACAGTGCGATAAGATTGCAACATGGCCGAAGAAGCTGAGGAAAAGAAATTACCAGCGTCCGACAAGAAGCTTCGTGACGCCCGCCGCAAAGGCCAGGTTTCGCAAAGCCGCGACCTGGTCTCCGGCTTCACGCTTTTCGCAGCGCTCGCGTATCTCTATTTTGCCTGGCCGATGCTCTTCAGGCGCCTTTCGGAGCTCGTACAAACCGTGACGGTGCCCGGCGGCTCGTTCGGAGAGGTCAGCCTGCGGGCCATTCGCCATTCGTTTTCGTTGCTGATGCTTGCCACATTTCCGCTGGTCGGGATCGTTGTCGTTTTCACCGTGGCCTTCGGCATGCTGGGGACGTTCGGACCGGTCTTCTCGTTTGAGCAGCTCAAGCCGCAGTTCGATAACATAAACCCGGCGAAGGGCCTTCAGAAAATCCTGTCGCTCCGCAACGTCATCGAGTTCACCAAAGGCCTGGTCAAGGTGGTGTTGCTGGCAAGCCTGTTCGTATTCATCTTGGCCGAATGGCTGCAGCCGCTCTTCGACACGCCAGGCTGCGGTCAGTCATGCCTGGAGCCGATTATCAAGGCGGTGCTGACACCCCTTGGAATTGCCGCGGCCCTGGCCTTTGTCGTTATCGGCTTGATCGATGTTCCCATTCAGCGCTGGCTTTTCCTTCGCGACATGCGCATGACGGCAACCGAATACAAGCGCGAACACAAGGATCTCGAAGGAGATCCATTGATCCGCCATGAACAGCAGCGACAGCGGCGCGAAGCGGTGATGCAACCTGCGAAGCTGGGCGTGAAAAATGCGGTCATCGTCTTCGTGTCCGGCGATCGCGCGGTGGCATTGCGCTACGTCAAAGGCGAAACGCCGGTGCCGACGGTGGTTGGCAAAGGTCAGGGCCGCGCCGCCGACGAGATAATGGCTCAGGCGCGCCAGGCAGGTATCCCCATAGTCGAGGATGCGGTAGCCGCCGAAACACTCTTCGAGCAGGCGAACACCGGATCTTATATCGGCCAGCAGATGTTCTCGCCGGTCGTTCGCCATCTCGTCCGGCACGGGCTCACCTGAGGCGACGCAAGTCGGCTGGCTTGGCCAAGATAAACCAGCGTCGGTTCCACTGTAGCAAGCTGTTGAGCGTGATTTGATCCGAGTTATCACGCTGTCGACGGGCCGACTCTCCGATGACGGACAATCCCGTCGTCCTTTCATAAAATCAGCCGAAGGCCTGGGCGGCCGATGCATAGGTGACCGGCAGCTTTCCGGGATCCCAGCCGCGCCACGAACTCGTGGCGTTTAAAGTAACCTATTGAGATTACTTGAATGTTCGAAGATACATTTAGGGGAAGCACGTCCGTTTCACCGGACGTGCGGGCGGGTTCGCGGCTTCCGGTCAGAGCCGCATCAGGCCACCATCGACCACAAGCGTTTGACCGGTTACGAAACGCGCGTCCTCACTGGTGAGGAAGGCGACCGGGCCGGCGATATCGGCCGGCGTGCCGAGCCGCTTGATCGCCTGCATCATGTAGACCTGCGCCTTCTGCTCGTTAGGCATGCCGCTCGCGCCTTCCGTGTCGGTGATGCCAGGATGAACGGCGTTGACGATGATGTTGTCAGCGGCGAGTTCATTGGCGAGAGCGCGGACGAGACCGACCACGCCCAGCTTCGACGTGATGTAATGGGAGAAGCCCATTCCGGGCGGTGTCACCATCCCCACCGCATCGGAGCCCACGGCGACGATCGCCCCCCCACCGGCCTTGCGCATCAGCGGCACGATCGCCCGGGCGCCGATCACATGCGCATCGAGGTTCACGGCCATGACGCGGCGCCACTCTTCCTGCGTCATCTGATCAAGTCCGGTGACGGGGTAGATGCCGGCCGCATGCACGAGGATGTCGGCACGGCCGAATTTCTGCTCCACCTCGGCGGCAACCCGCGCCCAGTCGGCCTCATTCGTCACGTCAGCGGCGAAGGCGATCGCGCCATTGCCGATCTCGGACGCTTCCTTTGCGGCATCCTGGCGATTGACGAGGACGATTTTCGCGCCGCGCTGTGCCAAAAGATTGGCGATGCCGCGCCCGATGCCCTGCTTGCCGCCCGTGATGATCGCGACCTTGTCCTGATGTGTACTCATGGGTGTTTTCCTTCGTTGTTGTTGGCAAAGTTCTGCCGCTGCCGGCTGCCGAGTGGTCGCCGGACGCAGAGTTTCGATGGCGGCAAGTGCCGTCAGTTGGGTGGCTGAGCGCTCTCGGCCCAAACCCTCAGGCGTGGCTCGCCGATCATGGCGAGCATGTCCGTCCTTTCAGCCGTCCAGCCGAGTTCGTCGCGCGCCCTGGGCGAACGCGACCGGCTTGACGAGGCCATGATCAGGGCGCCGAACTCGCCCCAAACATCGTTCGCTTCTTCCGGGGAGACGCTGCGCGCCTCACAGCCGAGGTCCCGCGCCACAGCTTCCGCGATCCATCGGTTGGGGATCTCTCCGCCGGCTCCATGATAGAGTGCGCCCCCATCGACCCATCCTATCGTGAACGGGAATATACGGACGGCTCTCCATGTGATAAGCCTATATTACTCGATGTTTGGTATCTGTTTGGACGATACATGCTGGATGGCGTTTCCCTGGATCACCTTCGCACCTTCGTGGCCGCCGCCGACGAGGGCAGCTTTTCTGCCGCAGGACGCAAACTGGGCCGTGCGCAGTCTGTCGTCAGCCAGACGATCGCAAACCTGGAAGCACAATTGGGATTGACGCTGTTCGAGCGGACCGCCCGCTTTCCCCAGCTCACTGCCGGCGCAAAGAGTCTGCTGCCTTCAGCTCGGCAGATCGTCCGTGACGCGGACAGATTGAAGGCCCAGGCGCGCAGCCTTTCGGCAGGCCTCGAGGCAGTCCTGTCGATCGTGGTCGATGTCATGTTCCCGCAGCGATTGCTGACGGAAGCCGTGAGCGCGTTCGCATCGGTCTATCCCAGCACGCCGCTCCGCCTCCACGTCGAGGCACTCGGCGCCGTTGCCGAATTGGTCGTGGACGGGCGGTGCAGCGTCGGCATCATGGGAACCTACCCGATGATCCCACCGTCGCTTTCGTCGGAACGCCTGCTGTCGGTCGAAATGGTCACCGTGGTGGCGCCGAACCATGCTTTGGCCAGATGGCGCGGACCAGTGCCGCTGGATCAGGCGGAAACGGAGACACAGCTCGTTCTTACGGATCGCTCTGCGTTGACAAAGGGCGTCGATCTCGGCGTCCAGAGCAGCAACACATGGCGTCTTTCCGATCTAGGCGCCAAGCACGCCTTTCTGATCGCTGGTCTTGGCTGGGGACATATGCCGCTGCCGATGGTTGCCGACGATCTAGCGGCGGGACAGCTGGTCCAGATCATGCTGGAAGGGCCTGGACCCGGGCTTTTGCCGATGCAGGCCATCTACAAGGCCGACAGTCTTCCTGGTCCGGCCGCTCGGTGGCTGCTCGATCGCATCCGCTCCGCTGCGAACATGCGGTTGCGAGAATGGGACGGTCTGAGAGCGTAACAGGGCGAACTCGTGATTGCCTGTCGCCAATGTTTGGCTTTCCCCATCGCCAATTTTCCTAGGCTTCATCTTCAAACCCATCCGATTTGCACGCCATGATGCGCAATTCCCGCACGCAGCGATCGGAGGTCTTCCATCTTTCAAGACCTATCGCTTTCTATCTCGGAGACCCCGAAGCAATAGAAAACATAGCATGCAACGACATCTTCCAGCGCCGCCCGTTCAGGCGATAGTCGAGGAGAAATGATATGGCTCTCGAAGGCATTTTTGAATGCTACCTGGTGGTAGGCAGAAACGTCTCGGTTAAAAAAGACCGTCACCGCTGATACGACCAGTTTTTTGGTCCAATCGCGCCGATATGGCACGTCGGATCGGCGAGCGCCGTGAAGGGTCAGTCCAGACCCACGTCGAAACTAAAGAGTCGATGCGTCGCATCGGTCGCCGACATCGAAGCCCGCTGTAGCTCAGGTCATCCAGAATCTGCAGACCGACGTCCGTGATGTTTCCCTTGCAGGAACCCAGGTGGCGGCACTGGCATTTATAGCATGGCCGGCTCGTGACCCTGGCGAACGACCTCAGCGCGGTGTGGTTTCAGGATCATCGACCAACTCGCCGAGCCGTCGCCTCACTCCAAGGCGCATGGATTGCAGTCTCGCACCCTTGGAGGCTCGGCAACTGAACTTGCGAGGGACCATGGAGGTATCGAATACACTCGCACATCAAGGGCATCGTCTGCTGCAGATAGGCGTTGGCTTGTTCCTGTTTACGTCTTTCGAAGGCTTCGCGATTCCGTTCCTTGCAGCTCCATTGCTTGGACGGTCCGCCCACTCGTTAAGCGCCCTCCTTGGGGTCATCCTGATTTCGCTTGGGTTGGTGTGGCCGAGGCTGAATCTCGGCGCGATCGCGGCCCGGATCGCGTTCTGGTTCCTTATCTATTCGGGCGTCGCTATCACGGCCGCATTCATCATTGCGGCCCTCTGGGGCGCCGGCAAATCGACGATGCCACTAGCGGGTGCCCCTGCGGGAACTCCCCTCCAAGAGCTGTTGATTACAATTGTCGGGTACTCGTCGGCGCCGACCGGCATCATTGCATTCGCGCTCATTTTTTGGGGTCTTCGCCTTCGAACGCCGGGAGCCAACTCTTTGGACACCCAATCCGATGATGGTCCGCCACATCGACATAACAGAGTCACATGAGCCGACAACTACCAAGCATGTGACTGCGCCAATCTCGATGATCGGCCGCCGAAGGTGCCGCTTGGCAAGTCCGAGAAATCCCTGCAATAGATGGATAAAGCCAACACCGACGTCGGGAACTCAACTAACCGGTCAGCATTTAGTCCGCGCCGCCATCGCCCCCTATTCCCACTCGATTGTTCAAATAGCCAATAACCCATTGAAATTGCTGTCAAATCTTTTTTACAACCCTGAAAAGACCGACACCAAAACCGTCAAAAAATTACGCTCCTGATTTTAAATGGAAATTCACCGCAAAAAATATTTTGAGGTGTCACTAACTATCGGGACCAACCGAGCGTCAGTCCTGCCCCGCGCAGACCTGATCATGCGTCAGATCCGGCGCCCTCTCCTGTTGGCTGAAGCCATTCTTAGCCATGATGCGCGCAAGCGTGCCGTCGAGCTTGAGCGCCTTCAGCCGGGAGTTGTACAAGTCGCGAAGGTCACCGTCCTGTTTGCGAAACGCGATCGCCGAATAGCCGTACTGCTCCTGTCCATCTTGTTGAACACCTTCGAACGGCAAGGCGCGTTCGATGCCGCGGACGTTGTCGTCGGACAGAATGCGAGCCGCAGTTGGCGCAGAAAATGCCGCCACGTCGATTCTGCCCGTAAGCAGCGCGGACACATTTGACTGGCCGCATTCTTTGCCGTGATGCTTGCCGCGGTCGAACACACCAACTCTGGTTCCCGTGTCATCACTTCGAAGGGCGTGCTCACCGCCGGCTCCTTGCTCAACACCACTGGCGCCGGGCGCGCAGATCGCCGCCCAGTTCGGCTAAGAGGTTCCGCTCCACGCCCGCGCCCTGCAGATGGGCGTTACCGAGCCGTTGCCGAATCGGGTTTGCCGGTTGGCGGCATCTGATTGCGTGATAAGGGCTACGCAATATCGCCTTCGGCGGAGCGCCGAAACGGCGTCGGTTCAGGTCGGCAAGGGCCGCGCCGTTCGCTATCGTCGCGGGTATCGCACGCCTTGCGGGCGCAGATTGAGGCTGGCTTTTACGCGCCGGGCGACAAACTGCCGACCGAGCCGGCGCTGATCGACCGGTTCGGTTTCAGTCGCACCGCGATCGTCGGTGCCGTTCGGCCGTCGGATGGTCTCGGAAATGCCGATCTCCTCGAACGATAGGTCTAGGCGTCATCCAGACCTCGTGAGGCAGACATCGGCAGCTGTCGGCGCGCAAACCCACCGATTTGCACGCCATTCTACGCCATAGCCCTACGCGATACCGATGGTCCTTTACATCCACCGCTCCACGAGTTTCTGTAAGATCAACCTACTTGGAAACGAGTACGAAAGGGCCAGAGGCGACCAACGCGGCGACGTGGAGCGGAGCAGAAACCGCCGAGACTACGCTATTGCCGCCCTATAGCACCCTACTCCCACTCGATCGTCCCTGGCGGCTTCGACGTGACGTCGTAGACGACGCGGTTGATGCCTCGGACCTCGTTGATGATGCGGGTGGCGGCTGCGCCCAGGAATGCCATGTCGTAGTGGTAGAAATCCGCCGTCATGCCGTCGACCGAGGTGACGGCGCGCAGCGCGCAGACGAACTCGTAGGTGCGGCCATCGCCCATCACGCCGACCGTCTGCACCGGCAACAGCACGGCGAAAGCCTGCCAGATGGCATCGTAGAGGCCGGCCTTGCGGATCTCATCGAGATAGATGGCGTCGGCCTCGCGCAGGATCTCCAGCTTCTCCCGGGTGATGCCGCCGGGGCAGCGGATGGCAAGGCCCGGACCCGGGAACGGATGGCGGCCGATGAAGCTTTCGGGCAGGCCGAGTTCCTTGCCGAGCGCCCTCACCTCGTCCTTGAACAGTTCGCGCAGCGGCTCGACCAGCTGCATGTTCATGCGCGCCGGCAGGCCACCGACATTGTGGTGCGACTTGATGGTCACCGAGGGGCCGCCGGTAAACGAGACGCTTTCGATGACGTCGGGATAGAGCGTGCCCTGCGCCAGGAAATCGGCACCGCCGAGCTTCTTGGCTTCTTCCTCGAACACTTCGATGAACAGCCGGCCGATGGTCTTGCGTTTTTTCTCGGGGTCCGACTCGCCTTCGAGCGCACCGATGAAACGATCCGACGCGTTCACCAGAATGAGCGGCAAATTGTAGTGTTCGCGGAACATCGCAACGACGCCCGCAGCCTCGTCCTTGCGCATCAGGCCGTGGTCGACGAGGATGCAGGTGAGCTGGTCGCCGACCGCTTCGTGGATCAACAGCGCCGCGACCGAGGAGTCGACACCGCCAGACAGCGCGCAGATGACCTTGCCCTTGCCGACCTGCTTGCGGATCGTCTCGACCGCATGCTCGCGATAGGCGCGCATCGTCCAGTCGCCTTCGATGCCGGCGATGTTGTGGACGAAGTTCCTCAGCAGCCTGGCGCCGTCGGGCGTGTGCACCACCTCGGGATGGAACATGATGCCGTACATCTTGCGCTCGATATCGCCGAAGATGGCGAAGGGCGAGCTTTCCGATTTGCCGAAAACCTCGAAGCCCGGCGGCAAGGCGATGACGCGGTCGCCATGGCTCATCCACACCTGGTGCCGCTGGTCGGTCGCCCACAAGCCCTCGAACAGCGGACTGTCCTTCTCGATCTCGACGAAGGCGCGGCCGAATTCGCGATGGTTGGAGCTCTCCGCGATGCCGCCCATCTGGACGCACATGGCCATCTGGCCATAGCAGATGCCGAGCACCGGCACGCCGGCGTCGAAGACGATCTGCGGCGCGCGCGGGCTGCCGATGTCGCCAGTGGAGGCCGGACCGCCCGACAGAATGACGGCTTTTGGGTTGATGCGCTTGAAGGCCGCTTCGGCCGACTGGAACGGCACGACCTCGGAAAACACGCCGGCCTCGCGGATGCGGCGGGCGATGAGCTGGGTAAACTGGCTGCCGAAATCGACAATCAGGACGGTGTCGGGATGATTGGCTGTTTTCATGGCGAGCGTTTAGAGAAAGAAATGAGTCGGCGCAATGGGTTGCGCGGCGTGTCTTCAGTCCGGGTCGGGTTCTTCACGCGATGGCCGAACCAGCAGACCGTCGCCGATCGCCTGTTCCAGCCGCCCGATCGCCCTGGCCAGCTTCTCGTCGATGACGTGCAGATATTCGGTCCAGTCACCGACATGCCTGAGATCGGCGGCACCGTCGGAGATGCCGCGCAGACCGATCAGCGGAACGTCGAACAGCTGGCAGGCGCGCAGGCAAGCGAAGGTTTCCATGTCGACCATGTCGGCCGCGATCGCGTCATAGGCGGCACCGGTGATGACGGCGCCACCGGTCGACAACGTGGCTTCCTTTATGCCTGGAATGCGGAACGGCAGCGGCACCGTCACCGGCAGGTCGAGAAACGGCGTCATGCCCTTCTCGAACCCAAGCGGCGAGGCATCGATGTCGCGATAGCCGACGGAGACGGCCTGATAGATTTCGGCCTGCTCCAGCGTCCGACTGCCGGCGGAGCCGAGCGACACGACGAGATCCGGCAGTGCGCTCCGCGACTTCAGCCGGGAGAGTTCCGCACCGAGCCTGACGCCGGCTTCGACCGGGCCGACGCCCGTCATCAGCGGCGTGAACTGCTTTTGCAGATGCGGACCGTATTCGGCCTGCACCGCCATGACGAAGAGGACATTCTTGCCGGCCATGCGCGACACTTTATCGGCCATGATGATCTACTCCCTCCGTACCCCGCAGTCTCCACCACCTGCTCGCCGGGACCCGCTGCCTCCGGCAGATCCCGGCGTTCGTGGCAATTCATCGTGCCACTGGCACGATGAATTCGCCTACGGCGAACCTGCCACTCACCCAGCAATACCGTCCCGTCCGACCACCGTCATCATCGTACCGGTCATGGTGGCGATCAGCTTGGCCTCGCCGTCGGCGGCGAAGGCATAGGCCTGGCCGTCGGCAACGATGATGGTGCGGCCGGGCTTGGTCACCGAACCCCGGAACAGGAAACGCTCGCCCCTGCCCGGCGCCAGGAGATTGACCTTGAACTCGATGGTCAGCACGCCGGAGTTTTCCGGCATCAGCGAGAAGGCGGCATAGCCGCAGGCCGAGTCCAGCGCCGTCGAAATGACGCCGGCATGGAGGAAGCCGTGCTGCTGGGTCAGTGCCGCCGAATAAGGCATTTCGATCTCGATGATGCCCGGCGTCACCAGCGTCAGTTCGGCGCCGATCGTCGCCATCGCCTGCTGGCGCGCGAAGGACGCCCTGACGCGATCCTCATAATCCGGAGCCGGTACGATCTTTGCCGCCATCGCAATTGCCTTCACCTTTGCCGGGAAAGCTTATTGCAGAGGCACGGACGGCAGGCAAATGCTTTTGCTGCACTGCAACAATCGGCCTCATCATTCCCGACAACGCACGCACGCCGCCAGGACCTGGCGACATCCGATGCGGTTCAGCCGGACCTGCGCATGGCGCAGACAAAGAAACCGTCGGTGCCGCTCAGCGCCGGCGACAGGGAAATGCCGCCCAGGGGGCCGATCCGCATCGCGGCTGCGTGGCCTGGAAAACGGCTGTCCCACAGTGCGCGATGATCAACCAGGGCAAAGCCGGTGTTGCGCTCGCGAAACGCGGCGATCTGTTCGCCATTCTCCTCGTCGAACACCGAACAAGTGACGTAGACCAGCAGGCCGCCGGGTTTGACATAGGCCTGGGCCGCGTCGAGGATCGCCGATTGCTCGCCCTTGCGGGCATCGAGCTGCCTTTGCGTCAGCCGCCATTTGGCGTCGGGGCGGCGGCGCCAGGTGCCGCTGCCGGTGCAGGGCGCGTCGACCAGAACGATATCCATATGGTTGCCGAGCGGCGCCAGTTCGGCCGGTTTGGTGACCACCTGCACGTTGCGGTTTTCCGAACGGCGGATGCGGTCGAAGATCGGCGCCAGCCGTGCCTTCTCGGCATCATGAGCGAAGACCTGGCCGCGGTTGTCCATCGCCGCGGACAGCGCCAGCGTCTTGCCGCCGGCGCCGGCGCAGAAATCGAGCACCTGCATGCCGGCCTCGGCACCCGCAAGCGCCGCCGCGATCTGCGAGCCCTCGTCCTGGACCTCGAACCAGCCTTTCTGAAAGGCCGGTTCGGCCTGCACGTTCGGGTGCCTGCCGTCGCCGTCGATAGGCGGGATGCGGATGCCGTGCGGCGCGATCCGAGCGGCGCTGGCGCCGGCCTGCGCCAGTTCCGCCAGCACCTTGGCGCGATCGGCCTGCAACGTATTGACCCTGATGTCGAGCGGCGGACGGGTGGCCAGCGCCGCACCCTCCTCGACCCAGTTCTCACCAAAGGCGCGTTCGAAAAGCGGCTCGCACCAATCGGGTATATCGGCCTGCACGGCAGGCGGCGCATCGGCAAGCCGGCGCCCGGCGATCGCCTGGAGTTCCGCTGGATTGAGCAGCGGCGGCGCGAACTTGTCGCCATCGAGCGCACCGTTGAGCGATTGCGCCGTCTGCCCCCATTCGAGCAGCAGCGCGCCGAAGCCGATGGCACGCGGCGTGTCCTCGCCAAGCAGCCAGCCGGCGGAGCGCTTGTGGCGCAGCGCGTCGTAGACGATGTTGCCGATCGCCGCGCGGTCACCGCCGCCGGCAAAACGGTGTGACAGGCCCCAATCCTTGAGCGCGTCCGCCACCGGCCGGTGACGCCGGCCAATGTCTTCCAGCACTTCGATAGCCGCAGCCAGCCGTCCGCCAAGTCGCATTCGTCATTCCATCAAATCGAGCACAGGATCTCAGGCCTGCTCTTAGAGCCTTTCACGTCCGGATTGAACCCTGCTTCCGTCCCCGCGGCGACGACGCGTCCAAACCGAGACCAGATACCCCGCCACAAAGCATCCTCGACCTGCGACAACAGATCGATCAGTAGATTAAAGACCTCTAATGTTCGTGACCGGCGCCTGCAAGCTCGGCATGAAGCGCATCTGCTCTGCTTTCCAAGTTTTTCCGTTGGGAATACTCTTGGCGCCATGATTCGCGGCGCGGAAAACGCGGACCGGCGGATCGTTACGAGGAGAGGGCAATGAAGACTTATCTGGCGGAAGTTCTAGGCACGTTTCTTTTGGTTTTCATCGGCACTGCGTCGGTGGTGACGGGCGGCTTCGGCGGCGCGCTTCCACTGGGCCAGGAAGGCATCGGGCTGGCGTTCGGCATCGGCCTCATCGCGGCGGCCTATGCGATCGGCCCCATTTCGGGCGCGCATCTCAATCCGGCGGTAACGCTCGGCGTCTTCCTTGCTGGCCGGCTGCCGGCCAAGGACGTCATTCCCTATTGGATCGCGCAGATCATCGGCGCCGTCCTGGCTTCGCTGGCATTGTGGATCATCGTTTCCGGCCAGGTCGGCGGCCATACCGGCGGCTTCGGCGCCAATGGCTGGGACGAGACCAAATGGGGGGTCAGCTCGGCGTTCCTGTGGGAACTCATCGGCACCTTCACTTTCGTCACGGTTATCCTCGGCGTCACCGCTGAAAAGCACTCGACGGCCTTTGCCGGGCTGGTCATCGGCCTGACGCTGGCGGGAATTCACTTCGCCATGATCCCGGTCACCGGCACCTCGGTCAATCCGGCCCGCTCCATCGGCCCGGCCCTGTTCTCGGGCGGCGCCGCGATCGGCCAGCTCTGGCTGTTCATCGTTGCGCCGCTGATCGGCGGCGCCATTGCCGGCGTCGTCGCCAAGGCACGCATTTTCGAGAAGGACTGATTTCGAAAGTCTGGCCGTAAAAAAGGCGCGGGCCACGGCCCGCGCCTTTTTCAATTGAGAAATCGTCCTGGATCAGGCGGCGATATCGAAGCGGTCGGCGTTCATCACCTTGGTCCATGCCGCGACGAAATCCCCGACGAATTTCTGCCCGGCATCCGCCGACCCGTAGACCTCGGCAAGCGCACGCAACTGTGCGTGCGAGCCGAAGATCAGGTCGGCGCGGGTGCCGGTCCACCTGACCGCCCTGGTCGTGCGGTCGCGCGCCTCGTAGATTTCATCGGAGCCCGCGACCGGATCCCAGACCGTGCTCATGCTGAGCAGGTTGACGAAGAAGTCGTTGGTCAGCGTGCCCGGCCTGTCGGTGAACACGCCGTGCTTCGACTTGCCGGCATTGGCACCAAGCACCCGCAAGCCGCCGACCAGCACCGTCATCTCCGGCGCCGTCAGCGTCAGCAGCTGCGCCCGGTCCACCAGCATCGCCTCGACCGACATCGGCTGCTTGCCCCTGACATAGTTGCGGAACCCGTCGACTTTCGGCTCGAGAGCGGCGAAGGAGGCGACGTCCGTCTGTTCCTGCGAGGCGTCCATGCGGCCAGGCGTGAACGGCGCCTTCACCTCATGGCCGCCGTCCTTCGCGGCCTTCTCGACCGCGGCCACGCCGCCGAGCACGATGAGATCGGCGAGCGAAACCTTCTTGCCGCCCGTCTGCGCGGTGTTGAACTCCTTCTGGACGGCTTCGAGCTTCGCCAGCACCTTCGACAGTTCAGCCGGCTGGTTGACGTCCCAGTCCTTCTGCGGTGCCAGGCGAATGCGGGCGCCGTTGGCACCGCCGCGCTTGTCGGAGCCGCGGAAGGTCGAGGCCGAGGCCCAGGCCGTCGACACAAGTTCGGAAACGGTCAGGCCAGAGGCAAGGATCTTCGCCTTCAGCGATGCGATATCCTGCTCGCTGACCAGTTCGTGGTCGACCGCCGGGATCGGATCCTGCCAGATCAGCTCTTCCTTCGGCACCAGCGGGCCAAGGTAGCGTACGGCCGGTCCCATGTCGCGATGGGTCAGCTTGAACCAGGCACGGGCGAACGCGTCGGCGAACTGATCCGGATTCTCGTGGAAACGGCGCGAGATCTTCTCATAGGCCGGGTCGAACCGCAGCGCCAGGTCGGTGGTCAGCATGGCCGGCGCGTGACGCTTGGAGGCGTTGTGTGCGTCCGGCACGGTACCCGCACCGGCGCCGCCCTCCGGTGTCCACTGGTGAGCACCGGCCGGGCTCTTCGTCAGCTCCCATTCGTAGTTGAACAAATTGTCGAAGAAGTTGTTGCTCCACTTCGTCGGCGTGGTGGTCCAGATGACTTCGAGGCCCGAGGTGATCGCGTCGCCGGCGATGCCGGTGGCATATTTGCTCGACCAGCCGAGACCTTGTGCCTCGATGCCGGCGCCCTCCGGCTCCGCGCCCACCAGCGAAGCATCGCCGGCGCCATGGGTCTTGCCGAAAGTGTGGCCGCCGGCGATCAGCGCCACGGTCTCCTCGTCGTTCATCGCCATGCGGCCGAAGGTTTCACGGATGTCGCGTGCCGAGGCCAGCGGATCGGGCTTGCCGTTCGGCCCTTCCGGATTGACGTAGATAAGCCCCATCTGGACGGCGCCGAGGTGACCTTGAAGTTCGCGGTCACCGGAATAGCGCTCGTCGCCGAGCCACTTGGTTTCCGAACCCCAGTCGACGTCCTGCTCGGGCTCCCAGACGTCGGCGCGCCCGCCGGCGAAACCGAAGGTCTTGAAGCCCATCGATTCCAGCGCCACGTTGCCGGCGAGGATCAACAGGTCGGCCCAGGAGATTTTCCTGCCGTATTTCTGCTTGACCGGCCACAGCAGCCGGCGCGCCTTGTCGAGGTTGGCATTGTCCGGCCAGCTGTTGAGCGGAGCGAAACGCTGCTGACCGGCACCGGCGCCGCCGCGGCCGTCGCCGATGCGATAGGTGCCGGCGCTGTGCCAGGCCATGCGGATGAACAGCGGCCCGTAATGGCCGAAGTCGGCCGGCCACCAGTCCTGCGAATCCGTCATCACATGGTGCAGATCCTTGATCACCGCATCGAGATCGAGGCTCTCGAATTCCCTAGCATAGTCAAAGTCCTCGCCCATCGGATCCGAGAGGTTCGACTGCTGGTGGAGAACGCCGAGGTCGAGCTGGTTCGGCCACCAGTCGCGGTTTTTCCTGCCGGCGGATCCATGCGCTACGGGGCATTTGCCAGCGCTGTTGTCGTCGGTTTTCGCGTCCATCTTACACTCCGATTTTTCCGAGATTTTGCCGAGGTTTCCGGGGCTGCCAACGGCCGCCACTCTGGAATGATTCCAGGTTAACCCGCATTTCCGATAAAAACAAATTGCCTTTCCTGTTCACTTCGATAGGATTTTCTTATGATAGGCTTGACCGTCCGGCAGATGCACTATTTCGACGCGCTGGCGCAGACCCTGCATTTCGGGCGCGCGGCGAAGCTTGCCGGGGTCAGCCAGCCGGCGCTGTCGTCGCAGATCGCCGAGATGGAGCAGCGGCTGAACTGCCGGCTGTTCGAACGCGGCGGCAAAACGGTGCGCATGACCGACGAAGCCGTGGTGCTGTTGCCGCGCATCGAGCGCATCCTGGCCGATATACGCGATGTCGAGACGACGGCCCGGCGCGGCCGGCCGGCCATGCAAGGGCGCTTCCGGCTGGGCATCATCCCAACGGTCGCGCCCTACCTCTTGCCCCATATGCTGCCGGAGCTGAAACTGCATTTCCCGGCCTTGCAGCTCGAGCTGCGCGAAGCGGTGACCGCCTCGCTGATCGAGGACAGCGCATCGGGCAGGCTGGATGCCTTCATCGCCGCCCTGCCGCTGGCGCAACCCGGCCTTGTCAGCGAAGAGCTGTTTTCCGACCGTTTCTTCCTGGCGGTGCCCGCCGGCGATCCTGCCTTCGCCTCCCCGCCTGTCCCGCCCGAGAGCCCGGCGCTGGAGCGGCTGATGCTTCTGGAAGAAGGCCATTGCCTGCGCGAGCAGGCGCTCTCCGTCTGCGGCAATGTGCGGCCGGTGGCGATGGCAAGCTACGGCGCGACCAGCCTGACCACGCTCCTACAGATGGTGGCGCATGGGCTCGGCGTGACGCTCATCCCCGAGATGGCGGTCAAGCCGGCCGGTGCCATGCCCGATCTGAAGATCGTGCCGTTCCAGGAACCGATGCCGCGGCGCATGATCTGCCTCGCCTGGCGGCGCAACAAGGTGCGGCACGACGAATGCGTCGAACTGGCGAAGATCATCCGCGGCCTGGATACGGCAGTGCTGGCGGCGTGAGGTGCCAATGAGCTTGGCCAATCCCTGCTGCTGGCTTTCCTGACTACGAGCGTCGGAAGGGCAAGGCCAGCACTGACGGAATCTGCTGATAGTGGGGAAGGTTTGCGTCCGGAGAGACGCCCAGATCCTGTGGTGCAAGGCCCGGATGGAAAACGAAGGTGCCAAAGATCTGATCCCAAAGTGTCAGGGTTGCGCCGTAATTCTTGGCCTCATTCACGTCCGCAGAGTGGTGATAACGATGCACTTCCGGACCAACGAAGATGTAATTGGCCCATCCCAGGCGCAGATCAACGTTGAAATGGCTGATGATACCATGAAAAGCATTGATAACGAGAAAGATCAGAACCGCGTCGGTTGAGTATCCCATGAGCCAGATCGGCAGAATGATCGCAAACGCCTGAACGAGCACTGCGTTGAACGGATGCGAAACAGCGTGCATCAGCAGATAAAGCCGTTCCGGCAAGTGATGCGCAGCGTGGATACGCCAGAGCAACCCTCCCAGTGGCCCCCGCAGTTCATGCATGCCTCGGTGGATGTGATAATTCATGAACTCGAAGACGACGAACAGGACTGGCAATTGAATCCAGATCGGCCAATCACGTGCTGGGCCATCGGTTTTGCTGGAAATGGTGATCGTCAGCATCGCAAGTACCGCGGAGACCAATGCCACGGTCGCCCCGGACGACACGATATAGGCAAGGTCCGGCAACAGTGTTCGCCAGGTCATCGACCAGCGTTTCTGCATCGGCAACGTCAACTCGATAACCAGATAGGTCAGCAAGAGTGGCAGGGTGATCAATATCCAGGCGGGGCGCTCGTCCACGCCCATCGCAAGGAACCGGTTCAACGCGTAGATGACCCAGATCCACGAAACCGGGTACAATCCCCAGCGGATGAGCCGCCGAGTTATATTCTCGATACTCATGTTCGGTCCTCCTTGAGTTTTCAGACAGGTGTCTGATAAGTTCGAGAGAGGTAACGGATTTGAGCAGAAGAACCAGATGAGCGGTCATCTTTCCGGACAGGTGCAGACCAATGTGTCCGATGATCCGCGCGCCGTGCGCACGCGCGCCACATTGAAGGAGGCCCTGATGCACTTGTTACAGCAGGGTGATTGGTCCGAAATCACTGCAAGCGCCATCTGCCGTCGAGCGGGCGTTGCGCGCTCCTCCTTTTACGAGCATTTCGACACCAAAGCTGACCTGCTGGACGAAATCTTTTCCGATATATTGGGTGACATAAAGCCTTCAACGCGGCCAAGCGAACAGTTGGCGACGCTGAACTGGCTGGTTTCGCACGTGGGCGCAGCACCGGACTTTTTTGCCGGCGCAATGGCGGGCAAGCGTGGGGATGCTTTACTGCCCCGGTTTCGGGAGGCGCTTAAAGTGCGGCTCGAACTGGAGTTGTCTCTCCGCGGAGTGCAGGATGCCTCGGCAAAAGCTGCCTATATCATCGGCGGATCGATGTCCTACCTGGCGGAAGCAAAGGGCTGCAACGCGCGCGAGACGGTCCAAAAGATGGCAATGCGCTTGCTCCCATGACTGGGTTGGAGTGTGATGCGGTGACTATTGCAACAGTGTCGTGCAAGCATGCGGCGCCACGTTAAACGGGGCCGTGCCTGTTGAGAAAATGTTTCCGGTTCTGACGGTCTGATCAGTGCAGCAGCGGCCATGCATTGAAGCAAGTGCCGCGCGAGTTTACCAGATGAATGACGCAGCCCCGCACATGGCGGGGAAGCTGATATCCGCGCCCACTACGGCTTTGCCGTGCCGCGCGCCCGGCAAACTGCCGGCAAAGGCGTACTTCTTCCGCGTGATTGCGCAGTTGCTAATATGCTGATAGCTTTCAAGTTCTAGCGTTGACCGGTGCGGCCAGCGCCATGTCCCCTCAGTAGTCCCTCGTCGCACCGGTCATCTCTTTTAAGTCCGCTGTACACCATGGCGACCAAACGTTCGTAGCGCAGTTACCGTCCGTATCCTCCAAAAGGTACCATCAGAGATGAAAAGATTCATCACAGTGGCCGTCGCCTGCGTGGCATGTGCTGTCGCACAAGGCGCGCAAGCCAAAACGTCGATGAGCTGCAAGACGGTCAACAAAGCCCAAATCGCCGCGCTGTTCGATCGCTGGAACAATTCGCTGGAAACGCACGATGCGGCCAAGGTCACCGCTAATTATGCTCCTGATGCAGTGTTGCTGGCGACCGTTTCCAATCAACCGCGAACGGGTCCTGCCGCAATCAAGGATTATTTCGTCCATTTCCTCGAGCGCAATCCCCACGGCACCATCGATAGCCGCACGATTCATATTGGCTGCAACACGGCGTATGACGTCGGCACCTATACCTTCGCGCTTTCCGGAAGCACGCCAGGCACGACCGAAACCGTCAAGGCGCGCTACTCCTACATCTACGAATTGCGCAACGGAAAATGGCTCATCGTCCACCACCACTCCTCGGCGATGCCGGAGCCAGTGAAGTAGAAGCGGTGTAAGTGCCATTACATTTCCATCGCAAATCGGGCGAGTGGCAGGGTGATCCTGTCATCAAAAGCCCCTCAGCACCGTGGCAATCTCCTTCCCGACGCGATCAAGTATGCGGGACAATGCCGCGTAAAAGGATTGTGCGCTTTCGCCCTTAGCACCCTATGTCGTTCCTGCGTGCCGATCTTTGTCGCCGTCGCATGGTGACGGTGTTCGGGCATCGATCCGCGCGGCATGCCGAAAACGCGCGATATCGCCGATCCCTACGAGCACATCGACCGTATCAAGGTGAAGACGCGAGATGTCCGATAAAGCTGCAGCGGTTGGGGGCAGATCACGTCGACGACCCGCCGGTTTGATCTCTGGACTCCGCGATTGACCTGTGCGTGCTGGCAGCGCGTGCCAGGCGAGTTTTTTCCGGTGCCCGGGAGCGCTGATCGGCTCGCTGCCGGTGGTGCTCTGTTCGTTCTTGGTCGAGCCTCCTCGATGACAAGGGCGGTGAAGGCGTGAAGCCTGAGAGGTGCCCTCGCGCCGTGGAACGAGCCAAGATCATTCGGGGCGGCGGTGATGGCGGGAGGCCCAGGCTTGCTGTCGGGGCAAGGCGAACTTCGAAGGTGCATTTATTGAACGGCTGCTTTGCGCCGCTTATCGGTCATTTCGGACGGTCGGAACCTGCCACTGAAAGCGGACATACTCACCACCTCCGCACAGGCCGAGTTGGGCAGAAAGTTCCAGAGTCCTGCCGGTTCCGGACGGGACGAGATTTATTCAACCGAGCGAGAATCTCCAGATCTTCCTTCTCAATACCCGAGAAGGCGAAGTCAGCGACAGAACCGGTTAAATTGAAATGGATCTTAGCTCCAAACCCCATTGTTAGTAAATTGAAATAGCGGTTGGCAGCTGCTAGGTGTCGGGGTAACAACTTGGGGTGTGTTTTCTCAAATTCTGTTGGTAGGTCATGAGCGGAAGGTCGCGTGTCGATACGACTAGTGCAGAAGATAAATCAATTGGTTTCGACTACCAGTATTATTACTTTCTAAATGAGTTGCTAAATTTGAAAACTGGTCAAGTTGTGGGCTTGGAGGTTCTAGATGACGTTCATATCGAGCGCCCTGACGGCACCAATCTACTTGTCCAGCTGAAGCACACAGTTCAGACGAGCGCACAGGGCACTCCTATCAACCTTACGACGCTGGACAATGATCTTTGGAAATCGATTTCGAACTGGTGCAAATTGATCATCGACCCGGCGGATGGACGGGCGTCGGTGGATTCTCAGCTTGCCTTTCTTAAAAAGACCAGCTTCCTGCTCGCATCCAACAAGTCAGAGAACGAAAAAAACGCCCTTCTGATATCCATTGAATCCTTCAAAGCTACCACCAAAAGTCATGCTGAGCTTGTCGCTGATATCACGTCGCTCAAGGCAAAAAGCAAAGACCAGGTGATTCAAGGCTACATCGATGACACGCTTTCACTCGACGCCGCCGTGTCAGAGAGGTTTTTTGAGCACCTGTCGTTCGCTTTGGGGAAGGACGAAATCATCAACCTATGTAGAGCGTCCATCGCGGAGAAGCAGATACACCAATCCCGTATTGACGACGTTTTTCACGCCATCGACTCAGAGGTACGGCAAAATTCCTACGCCACCGTCAAGGCAGGGCAGAAAATCACGATCAGCTTTGACGAATTCACCCAGAAATACCGACGGTATTTCGATAAAGCTCGGAGCGGCGGTCTGCTTTTCAGGAAATTTCCACCTGTTTTGCCGGACAATCTCCTCGACCAGACGTTCATCAAGCAATTGGTGGATATCAATGACATCTCGGAGGATGGCATTGAGTTTCATACGAATTTCACCATCAGGCGGCTGCACTTTCGCGATAACATCGAACGACTGATCCAGGACGGGGATATCACCCAATCCGATATTGACGATTTGGAGGAGGAGGCTTCCGTCATGTGGGAAGGCAAGTTCCTCCAGGCTTACTCAGGCCAACAGTCAACCGGTGACGAGAGCGCATCTGCCCGTGCGATTGTCGGAGATTTGCGGCAGAGAAAGCTGACGCTTGCTTCGCAGGAGCTTCCGATACCCATGAGCCATGGCGGGTTCTACGATCTCTCTGATCGACCGGTGATTGGCTGGTTGAGCAACTGGAAAGACCGCTACAAGTGAAGTTCAGTTCATATTACAACAATCTCGGGATCAATGCGTTCGCGATCTCCTCTGTGCTGAAAGAGGCGGGATTTCTGGCGACTCCCCAAATTGCGTTGATTTTGCCAGTTGTTGCGCATCGCCAGATGGTAAAAAAGCTAGCAGATGGCAGATTCCGCTTTGTCAGTTTTGAACAGTATATGATCGATAACGTCGAATTCTTCTACAATTTTAATGAGCGATACTTTGCGTCTCTTACCCCTACCGTTAATGCCATCCAATTTTTGTATGAGATGGGCGTGCTTCAATTGAAGGGCGATGGCGCGGTGATTGCGTCTGATTTACCCTTCGACTCATCGATGGGCAAACGCGCCGAGCGCGTTAAGCGCGCGGCACCAAACATAGCTGCCCTGGTTTCCGGCAATGCTGAAGTTTTCTACCTCAATGCGAGGATCGAGCTATGAAATTCTACATCGAAAGCCTGCACTTGTGGCTCAAGACCGAACAAAGAAGGTCCGTTACGTTCTTGCCGAACAAGGTGAATGTGATCACCGGAGACAGCCACACTGGTAAAACCGCCATCCTGGACATCGTCGATTATTGCATGTTCGCGAGCAAGCACCGTATTTCTGAGAGCATTATCAACGAAAATGTCGCCTGGTACGGACTGCGCGTTCATGTGAACGATAAAATCTATACGCTGGCAAGACGCGCACCGGCAGGAACGACCACATCGTCTGATTACTCCTTCTCCTCAATAGGAGAAATTCCGGACTCCGCGCCAATCCCGAATATCAGCGAAAGTGTTTTGAAGAAGCAATTAAGCGCTGACTTCGGCATCGACCAAGACGTCAAAATTCCCTTTGGCGGGAGAACGCTGCAAACCGGCGCTAGGGTGTCTCTGCGATACTTCCTGCTCTTCAACACGATCTCTCAAGATATAATCACCCATAGCGATCAGTTTTTCGACAAGCAGAACGAGCCTCGCTATCAAGAGGCGTTACCACGCATATTTGACATTGCTGTGGGGATCGACACGGTCGAGAACATACTGAAGCGAGAGAAACGGGCTGAGTTGGAGCGAAGCCTCGCCCGCCTTGAAAAACTGGCCGCGAAAACGGAGGAAAAGCACGATCAGTTTAACGCCCAATTGGCTGAAACCGTCGCGCGGGCGAAGGGATACGGACTCGTTGCCGACGATACAGATGCAGATGCTTCAGTCGCCGCGTTGAAGCGAATGGTGACAGAGCGGGAGAGTGGCCCCGATCTGTATGTATCCGCGCAGTATGAGGAAATTTCTTCACAGATATACCGAGTTTCTCGAAAGATCAGGGGGCTTCGCAAATTCGCTTCGGAGTATGGAAATCATAAGGTGACCCTCAAGGAGACGGCGGATAGCCTCCAGCCTATTGAATATCTGATGAGGAACTACGAGGAGGCGGTTCGTACATCCGTATTCGAAGACATTCTCAGGAACCTTTCTGAGGGTCTACAGCAAATTAAAGACGCCACTGCTCGAAAGACGCCGTTGGACAGTAACATTTCCGAAATTATCAAGGGATTGGAAACTCAGCGCCGGAAGCTCGAAAAAGACCTTCAAGCCCTTCCCGCCGAGATGGAGAGCTTCGAGACCGACAAAGATAAATATATCTTCATCGGCGAAACGAAAGCCAAACTAGAGCTGTACGGCGATCCAGAGTCAGAAAAAGCTCAAGACAACAGTCAGTTGATCGCAAACCTGGAAGCTGAAATCGAAGACCTCGCTGTGTCACCTGTCAGCGACCGGCAAGAGCTGTTCACCAGGACCCTAGATGAGGCAATCCAGGAATATATTTCTTTAACAAAGGCAGCGCTCGGGAACTATGGCGAATATCGTTCTGCCTTCAATTACTCGGAAAAGAAGCTTCATCTTCGCAAACCAAGAACAGCATCGACCGAGAACGTCGGCAGCAGTTCCAACCACATGTTCCTCCACCTGTTTCTGTTCCTTGGTCTGCATGAGCTGATCATGCGGAACGACGGCATTCACGTGGCACCGTTTCTGATTATTGATCAGTTCTCTAGGCCCTACTGGGGCGAGGATGATCAGGAGGACGGGGAAGGCGAGAAGGACGTCGACCAGAGCGATGTCGCAAAGGTCAAGTTGGCATTGGAGCTTTTGGACCAGTTCATCACTACGGCAAATGAAATGGGAAAAGAGTTCCAGATGATCGTTTTCGAGCACATAAATCCGCGATATTGGGACGGGCTCAAGAACGTGCACCTAGTTGAAATTTTCCGAGATGGAAACGCCCTGATCCCGATTTCCAGGCTGGACTAGGGCGTATGGGGCGCGAACGTCTGCCAATATCCGCAATTGATCTGAAACCGCCATATCGGCAACCTATTCTAGTGGCCTTTTTTTAGTGAGACCAGCGCGGCCGTTTCGACCGTAACGAGGTCGGGAGTGGTACGGCAGCTACCCCATCATCGCTCGCCAGAACCAGCCAGTCGGCCTCCGGCCCCAAATGCGACATTTCATTTCGCAATGTCCAGACACTAGCAGCTTTCTTGTCCCGAGCAGCCCAACCCGTGGCTTCAAGCCGTCCTCTCCACCACCAGCCCCAGCTCCTCCACCATCGCCTGGCGCATCAGGAACTTCTGCGGCTTGCCGGTTACCGTCATCGGCAATTCGGTGCGGAAGCGGATGTGGCGCGGGATCTTGTAGTGGGCGATCTGGCCGGCGCAGAAGGTTTTGATCTCCTGTTCGGTGGCGATCTGGCCGGGCTTGAGCACGATCCAGGCGCAGAGCTCCTCGCCATATTTGGCGTCGGGAATGCCGAACACCTGCACTTCCCGCACCTTGGGGTGGCGGTAGAGGAATTCCTCGACCTCGCGGGGATAGACGTTCTCGCCGCCGCGAATGACCATGTCCTTGACCCGGCCGACGATGTTGCAATAGCCCTCGGCGTCGATGGTGGCGAGGTCGCCTGTGTGCATCCAGCCGTCGCTGTCGATCGCCTCGCGGGTCTTGTCGTCGTCGTCCCAATATCCCTTCATCACGGAATAGCCGCGCGTGCACAGCTCGCCCGGCATGCCGACGGCGACGGTGGCGCCATCGGCATCGATGGCCTTGACCTCGACATGCGGGTGGATGCGCCCGACGGTCGAGACGCGTTTTTCCAGCGGGTCGTCGACGCCGCTCTGGAAGGAAACCGGGCTGGTCTCGGTCATGCCGTAGGCGATGGTCACTTCGGACATGTGCATCAGCGAGACGACCTTCTTCATCACCTCGATCGGGCATGGCGAACCGGCCATGATGCCGGTGCGCAGGCTGGAGAGATCGAATGTGCCGAAGTCCGGATGATCGAGCAGGCCGACGAACATGGTCGGCACGCCATAGAGGCCGGTGCAGCGTTCCTGCGCCACCGCTTTCAGCGTGGCGCCAGGGTCGAAGCCCTCGCCAGGAAAGACCATGGTCGCGCCTTTGGTGACGCAGCCCATCGTACCCATCGACATGCCGAAGCAATGGTAGAGCGGCACGGGAATGCAGAGCCGGTCGTCGGCCGTCAACCTGATCGCCGAAGTGACGAAATTGCCGTTGTTGACGATGTTGTTGTGGGTCAGCGTCGCGCCTTTGGGCGCTCCGGTGGTGCCCGAGGTGAACTGGATGTTGATGGCATCGTTTGGCTTCAGTCCCTCGGAAATGCGGTCGAGGCTGTCATGCTCGTCGCGCCCGGCCATGGCCAGCACATCGGCGAAATTGAACATGCCGGGCGAATTCTCCTCGCCCATGCGGATGACGATCCTGAGCGCCGGCAGTTTTTGTGCCTTGAGCTTGCCGGGCGCCGCCCTGGCGATCTCCGGCGCCAGCGTTTCGATCATGCCGAGATAATCCGAGCTCTTGAAGCTGGCCGCGGTGACCAGCGCCCGGCAAGCGACCTTGTTCAGCGCATACTCCAGCTCGGTCAGCCGGTAGGCAGGATTGATGTTGACCAGGATCAGGCCGATGCGGGCGGTGGCGAATTGCGTCACCAGCCATTCCCAGCGGTTGGGCGACCAGATGCCGACGCGGTCCCCCTTCTCCAGGCCAAGCGCCAGGAAGCCGGCGGCCAGCGCATCCACCGTGTCCGACAGCTCGCTCCAGGTGAAGCGCTTGTCCTGGCCGACGAAGACGGCGGCATCGAGGGTGCCATGTTTGCTGACCGTATCGGAGAAAAGCGCAGGGATGGTCTTGTCGAGCAGCGGCACTTTGCGTTCACCCGAGACATGCGCCCTGCCGTCGACCGGCGCGACAAAGACACCGCCAGTGCGCGCTCCGCGCCCGCGCAGATTGGTGGCGTTCTTCAGCTCGTCGAGATTGACCGGCATCGCTCTCTCCTCCCACGATATCCGAACTTACCAGCCTGCCTGGACGGTGGAAATCCCGCCGAAGGTATGGCGGGGCTTCGAAGGCGGGCCGCGCAGCCTTCGATGGTCGCGAGAATGGCGCAGAAACGAAAAACCCGCCTTGGCTGGCGGGCGGGTGGCGCAAATCAACACCATATCCAAATTAGTAGCATAGCTGCGGGCACAAAGCAAGAACAAAATTTGCCTGCTGCCAGATTCGACAATCGCCGAGATACGCTGGACGGGCTATTCCCGCACCGATGCCATCCTCGCCGCGACGTCGCGCAGGATCGTCTCGTCGGCCTTGGAACGCGGCTTTCTCGACGCGACAAGACACGCCTCGGAGCGCAGGACGACGCCGTCGGCCAGCACCTTGAGATGGTTGGCGCGCAGCGTCGAGCCCGTGGTGGTGATGTCGACGATGACATCGGCGAGCCCCGCCGCCGGCGCGCCTTCGGTGGCGCCCAGGCTTTCGACGATCCGGTAGACCTGGATGCCGTGCTTCTGCGAGAAGAATTGCTGCGTCAGCCGCCAGTATTTGGTGGCAATGCGCAGCCGCCGGCCATGGCGGTGGCGGAAATCGGCGGCGACGTCGTCGAGATCGGCCATGGTGTCGACGTCGAGCCAGATTTCGGGGACCGCCACCACGACATCGGCATGGCCGAAGCCGAGACGGGCGACGATTTCGGCGCGGGCCTCCCAGTCGGCGAGGTTTTCGCGCACCAGATCCTCGCCGGTGATGCCGAGATCGACCGCGCCCTGGCCGATCTCGCCCGATATCTCGGACGCCGACAGGAAGGCGATGTCGATGCCATCGGCGCCTTCGATCCGGGCGCGATAGGAGCGTTCGTCGCCGGGCAGGCTGACAGCGAGACCGGCCTTGGCCAGCATCTCCAGCGCCTGTTCCTTGAGGCGACCTTTCGACGGGATTGCCAGTGTGATCATCGTGCTGCCTCCCGCAAGGACTCGATGCGGTCGAGCCAGACGGAAAAGCCGACGCCGGGGATCGGTGTCTTGGCGCCAAGCAACGTCAGCAGCCGGTCGTACCGGCCGCCGCCGGCCAGCGGCCTGTCGCCGCCTTGCGCCGCGATTTCGAAGACCACGCCGGTGTAATAATCGAGCGGACGGCCGAAGGCGGCATCGTAGCGGATTTTTCCAGCCGGCAAGCCATGCGCCTCGATCGCGCCGGCGCGGGACGCGAACTTCTCCAGCGCGGCGCCCAGCGACAACCCGGCACCGGCGGCGAAGGCTTCCAGCGCGTGGGCCGCGCCATCGAGCGGCACGTCGATCGAAAGAAAATTCTTCAGCGCAGCGAAGGCGTCGTTCGACAGCCGCACGCTGCGCAATTCAGCCTTCTCGATCAGCCGCCGCGCAATATCCGATGGCGCGCGTCCGGCCGATGCCGACAGGCCGGCCTCTTCCATGCCGCCGGCGATATGGGCGGAAAGACCCTCGATATCGCCGTCGAGGACGAGCGCCGCGACCGGGCCGGAAAGCTGGCCGTTGCGCGGCGGGTTGGCGAGATCGGCGAGCGCTGCCTCAAGCATCGGCGCCGAGCCGAAGGCGCGCGCAAGCCGCATGCGCCAGCCACGCGGCAGGCCAAGGGCTGCGAGCACCGCCTCGAAAATGGTCTGGTCGCCGAGGGTGATCGCCAATGGCTGGTCGGGCAGCACCAGGGAGAGCAGCGCATGCGCATCGGCCAGCGAACGGGCATCGGCTTGCGCGGTGTCACGATCGCCGAGATCCTCGATGCCGGCCTGGAAAAACTCGTTGCCACCTTCGCGGCGCTGGCGAAACACCTCGCCGAGATAGGAATAACGGCGCGGCGTGCCGGCCTGGCTGGCGATGTGGTCCAGGCAGACGGGAATGGTAAATTCAGGGCGCAGGCAGAGCGTCTGCCCGGTCTCGCTTTCGGTCAGGAAAATGCGGCGGCGCAAATCCTCGCCGGCCATGTCGAGGAAGGGGTCGGCCGGCTGCAGAACGGCAACCTCGACCGCGTGCGTGTTGCGTGTGGCGAAGAGGTTTGTGATATCGGCTGATATGGCGGGGTAGCGCGAGGTCATTATGCCAGCCTCCGTATCGCACGACCCACTGGTTTGGGACTAGTGGGTCGACCAAAGGCCGGCACTCTACGGCGCGACAGAACGCGGCCTCTACTTGCCACGCGCCCTCTCCTCAGCCTGCGCCGCCAGTATCTTCCTGACCTCCACCACCACGTCGCTCTCCGCCACCGTCACCTGTGCCGGGCGGGCGGCGCGCCATTCGGCGTTGTCTGCTATCTCCGCCGACATGCGCGCGCCTTCGATCAGGTCCTTGATCTGCAATTCGCCCGTGGCGCGCTCGTCGCCGCCCTGGATGATTGCGACCGGGCAGCCGCGCCGGTCGGCGTATTTGAGCTGCGCCTTCATGCCGGCGCCGCCGAGATACATTTCGGAGCGGATGCCGGCGGCACGCAGCTCCGCCACCATTTTCTGATAGCGGCCGAGGCTGTCGGTGTCCCTGTCCATCACCAGCACGACGACAGGCGCGATCACGTCGGCGCTGTCGAGCTTGCCGAGGTTCTTCAGCGCCGTCATCAGCCTGGAGACGCCGATGGAGAAACCGGTCGCCGGCACCGGCTCGCCGCGGAAGCGCGAGACGAGCCCGTCATAGCGGCCGCCGCCGCCGACCGAACCAAAGCGCACGATCTGGCCGTCCTCGTTGGGAATTTCAGCGAGAAGCTCAGCCTCGAAGACGGGGCCGGTGTAATATTCGAGGCCACGGACGACGGAACGATCCATCGTGACGCGATCCTCGCCGTATCCTGCTGCCCTGACCAACGCTTCGATCATAGAAAGTTCGCTGGCGCCTTCCTGGTAGACTGCGTTCGAACTAACCATGGAATCCTGGCCAGCCTGTCCATTCTTCGCTGTCGCGGTCAGCACTGCCTCGGCCTGCCCGTTATTCAACCCGGCGCCCTTGGCGAAGTCGCCTTCGCCTTCCTTGCCGCCATCCCAGCGCCCCGGTCCAAGCAGCAACCTCACGCCTTCCGGCCCGAGCTTGTCCAGCTTGTCGATCGCCCGCAGCACAGTCAGCCTTCGACCGGCATTTTCGTCGCCGCCTAGGCCGATTGCCTCCAGCACGCCGTCCAGCACCTTGCGGTTGTTGACGCGGATGACGTAGTCGCCGCGCTTGATGCCGAGCGCCTCCATGACGTCGGCCATCATCATCGCCATTTCGGCGTCGGCCGCCACGCCCGGCGTGCCGATCGTGTCGGCGTCGAACTGCATGAACTGGCGGAAGCGGCCGGGGCCGGGCTTTTCGTTGCGGAACACCCAGCCGGAGCGGTAGCTGCGGTATGGCTTGGGCAGGCGCTCGTAGTTCTCGGCGACGAAGCGCGCCGTCGGCGCGGTCAGGTCGTAGCGCAGCGACAGCCATTGGTCGTCATCGTCCTGGAACGAGAACACGCCCTCGTTCGGCCGGTCCTGGTCGGGCAGGAACTTGCCGAGCGCATCGGTGTATTCGATCAGCGGCTGGTCTGCCGGTTCGAAGCCGTAAAGCTCATAGACCGAGCGGATCGTCGCCATCATCTTCTCGACGGCGCGGATGTCCTCGGCGCTGCGGTCGGCAAAACCGCGCGGCAGCCGCGCTTTCGTCTTCTCCGATTTGTCGGCCATGTGATTTTGCCCGGTATTTCGTGATGCTTGAAGGTCAACAATGTTGCGATTTTCGCAACGCGCGTGTCCTAACCGATGCGACAAGGACCAGCAAGGGTAACCCTGCAAGGCGAGCCATCGATGAAGGTGTCCTTCTCCCCGTCACTTACGGGGAGAAGTGCCCGGCAGGGCGATGAGGGGCAGCACAGAGCGACCAGGACTTTGCCAGCGCGAACGGCACCTGAAATCGCCTCCCGCGAGGGGAAGGTGGGGAGCTACTTCGGCCGTTTGAAAGCCTTCCGTTCGTTCTCGACTTGCATGCGGCAAACGCAGCCCTCGAGATGATCGTTGACCAGCCCCATGGCCTGCATGAAAGCGTACACCGTGGTCGGGCCGACAAAACTCCAGCCGCGCTTCTTCAGTTCCTTCGAAATCCGGACCGAGACTGCCGTGGTCGGGTTGGCGCGCAGATGGGCGATATCGACGATCTCGGGCCGTTCCTCCTTGCCGGGTTCGAATTTCCAGAACCAGGCGGCCAGCGAGCCGAATTCATCGGCCATTTCGCGGGCGCGTTTGGCGTTGTTGATGGTCGAGACGATCTTGCCGCGGTGACGGATGATGCCGGCATCGCCAAGCAGGCGTTCGACGTCCTCTTCGGTGAAGAGCGCGACCTTGTCGAATTCGAAATTGGCGAAAGCCTCGCGAAAGTTTTCCCGCTTGCGCAGGATGGTCAGCCAGGACAGGCCGGATTGAAAACCTTCGAGGCAGATCTTTTCGAACAGCCTGCGGTCATCCGACACGGGCCGGCCCCATTCATGGTCGTGATAATGCAGATAGTCGGGCAGATTGCCATGCCAGAAGCAGCGCGCGACACCGTCGGGACCAGCAAGCAGGCCGGTGTTTTCGTTTCCCATGGCCAAAGATCCATTCGTTAACGCGCTTTTGCGCCGGTTTTACCGCGGCTTTACCAGATTCCTGAACCCGGCGGTAACCACACCAAAAGGTTTACCGACACTTG
This sequence comes from Mesorhizobium sp. M0587, assembly GCF_040320945.1. Taxonomy (NCBI): domain Bacteria; kingdom Pseudomonadati; phylum Pseudomonadota; class Alphaproteobacteria; order Hyphomicrobiales; family Phyllobacteriaceae; genus Mesorhizobium; species Mesorhizobium sp. M0587. The sequence goes on along the minus strand of NZ_JAMYQP010000001.1, from coordinate 174,425 downwards.
CACATTTTACGCATTCCGATTCATGATTCGGTTGCTGCTTCCACGCCAATGATCGCTGAACCGGGAGGATGTTTCCACCCGATATGTTCGACGATCAAGGTGCGTTCCCGATGAAGAGAGTTTTGCTTTCCGTGCTCGGCGGCATGGCTATATTTGCCGCCGGCGTCACGCCCTCGACCGCAGGCGACCGCTATGCCGACAGGCCGCCGGTGATGGTGAGCCCCGACCTTTCCGCGCCCTGGGTGCTCCAGCTTGGCCAGGCGCCGGGCATCGTGCGGCGCCAGGCCGTGCAGCCGCGCCTGCGCTACGCTCAGCCGGCGCAGCCCGACAGGGTACAGACGGCGGCGGTGCAGGCGCCGGCCAAACGCATGGTCACGCGCGCGCAGATCAATCCGATCTACCTGCCGCAGGAAGTCGCCTATGACGGCCCGCAGAAGCCGGGCACGATCGTCATCGACACGACGCAGAATTTCCTCTTTCTGATCGAGAAGAACGGCAAGGCGCGGCGCTATGGCGTCGGCACCGGCAAGCCCGGTTTCGAATGGTCGGGCACGCACAAGATCACCAACAAGCGCGAGTGGCCGGACTGGCGCCCGCCGGCGCAGATGATCAAGCGCGAGGCCGCCAAGGGCCGCTATCTGCCGACCTATCTCGCTGGCGGCATGGAAAACCCGCTCGGCGCCCGCGCGCTCTATCTCGGCACGACCGAGTATCGCATCCACGGCACCAACCAGCCGTGGACGATCGGCGGCGCGGTATCGTCGGGCTGCATCCGCATGCGCAACGAGGACGTGGTCGACCTCTATGAACGGGTCAATGTCGGAACCACTGTCGAGGTGATATAATTCCGGTTGCGAATCACTTGGCCGGTAAAGCAGCCAGCTTTTCGAGGCCAGTCTGGAGACAACGGGGGACGGGCCGTATGGGGATGCGGCCAGTCAGGAAGGGCAGCACGGGGAACCGCGCTGCCCTTTCCGTTTTGATCGGGGTCTGAAGCGTAGCGACGCACTCTTTCGCCGTCACGTCGCGCAAGAGGCATGACGGTTCGCTTTCGTGCTGCCATTGCCGATATTCTTTTGCTATGTCGGCGGTATCAAGCCGAAAAGAGTCCACCCATGTCCCTGTCCGACGACAGCCGCTATCTCCGGGGCGGCCCGGTTGCCCAGCGCATCATCGCGGCGGTGCGCGAAGATGCGGCCATTGCCAAGGCCGAGGGTTTCCCGCCCAAGCTGATCTCGATCACCGTCGGCGACACCGATGCGGTTGGCGTTTACGTGCGCAATCAGCGCGCCAAGGCCCACCTCGCCGGCATCGATTTCGAGGAACGGCGTTTTCCCGCCACAATCACCTCAGGCGAACTGGAAGCGGCGATCCATGGCCTGAACGCCGATCCGCGCGTCACCGGCATCATCATCCAGCGGCCGGTTCCCGCCCACATCCCGATCAAGACCTTGCAGGCGGCAGTGCATCCGCTCAAGGATGTCGAAGGCATGCATCCGGCCTCGATCGGCAACATCGTCTACAACCAGCTCGACCTCGCGCCCTGCACAGCGGCCGCCTCGGTCGAACTGCTGAAGGAAACCGGTCTCGACCTCAAGGGGCTGGAAGTCGTGATCGTCGGCCATTCCGAAATTGTCGGTAAGCCGATAGCTTTCCTGCTGATGAGCGAAGGCGCGACGGTGACGGTCTGCCACCATATGACGCGATCGGTTGCAGCGCATGCGCGCCGCGCCGACGCGCTGTTCGTCGCTGTCGGCAAGCCGCGGCTGATCAAGGCCGACATGGTCAAACCCGGTGCTGCCGTCATCGACATCGGTATCAATTCCGAGATCGGGCCGGATGGGGTAAGCCGCATCGTCGGCGACGTCGACACCGAAAGCGTGCGCGAAGTCGCCTCCTGGATCACGCCGGTGCCGGGCGGCGTCGGTCCGATCACCGTGGCGATCCTGCTGCGCAATACGATGGTGGCGCTCAGCCGGCAGCGCGCTCTTTACGAGGCGACATACGGCACGGCGGACAGGCTGGCGGCGGAGTAGCGCCGGGACGGCCGCCCCTATTCCGCGGCGATCAAGCTCTCTTCCCGAACGCCTTCCGGCTTCGGCCCGCCATAAGCCCAGTCAAGCAGCTTTATCGTATGCACCACCGGCAGCTTCGCGGCGGATGCGATCTGCGTTATGCAGCCGATGTTGCCGGTGGCGACAACCGAGGCACCCGTCGCCTCTATGTTTCTTACCTTGCGGTCACGGAGCCTGGCCGAAATGTCGGACTGCAGGATGTTGTAGGTGCCGGCGGAACCGCAGCACAGATGGCCCTCGCGCGGCTCGCGCACGATGAAGCCGGCCCTGGCTAGCAGTTCCTTCGGCTGGCGGGTGATCTTCTGGCCGTGCTGCATCGAGCAGGCGGAGTGATAGGCGACGACCGTGCCCGGCTTGCGCACCGGTTCGGGCAGGTCGATGGCGGTCAGGTATTCCGTAATGTCCTTGGCCAGAGCGGAAACACGTGCAGCCTTGTCGGCATAGGCCGGATCGAGCCGCAGCATGAAACCATAATCCTTGATGGTGGTGCCGCAGCCGGACGCGGTGATGATGATGGCATCGATCCCACCATCTTCGATGGCGCGGGTCCAGGCATCGACATTTTGTCTTGCCGAAGCAAGGGCGGCTTGCTCCCGCCCCATGTGATGGACGAGCGCGCCGCAGCAGCCCTCTCCTTGCGGCACCACGACCTCGACGCCGAGCCGGGTCAGCAGCGAGATCGTCGTGTCGTTGATGGCGGGATCAAGCACGGATTGCGCGCAGCCGGTGAGGATGGCGACGCGGCCCTTTTTTGCCCCCTGCCCGGCGTGGATTCCCGGCGCGGCCAATGGCGAGGCGGTAGGGATCGACGCCGGGGCGAGTTTGAGCATCGCGCCGAGCGGCTTCAGCGCCGGGAACTTTTCGAACAAGCCGATGAATGGCTTGCCCAGCTTGGCCAGTTTGAGCGCGGCGCGGAAGCGCCGGGGATAAGGCAGCACGAAGGCCAGCATGGCGCGGGTCAGGCGGTCGAACAACGGCCGCTTGTAGGTCTGCTGGATATGGGCGCGGGCATGGTCGACCAGATGCATGTAATTGACGCCCGACGGGCAGGTGGTCATGCAGGCGAGGCAGGACAGGCAGCGGTCGATGTGGGTGACGATCTCCTTGTCGGCCGGACGGCCGTTCTCCAGCATGTCCTTGATCAGGTAGATGCGGCCGCGCGGCGAATCGAGCTCGTTGCCCAATGTCACATAGGTCGGGCAGGTGGCGGTGCAGAAACCGCAATGCACGCATTTGCGCAGGATCTTCTCCGATTCCGCGACATGCGGGTCGGCAAGCTGGGCAAGAGAGAAGTTGGTCTGCATCTCGTTCTAGTCCTAGGCCATGCGGCCGGGATTGAGGATGTTCCTGGGGTCGAATTCCTGCTTCAGGCGCTGGCTGAGCGCTGCCTGCGCCGAAGCCTGCGGCTCGAATACCGGCAGGGCGGCGCGATGGGAGGGTGCGGCGCGCACCAGCGTCGCATGGCCGCCGCCATGTTTGCGCAGCAGCCCACGCAGCAAAGCGGCTTCCGGATCACCCTCCTCCATGCGCAACCACACCAGCCCGCCCTGCCAGTCATAGAAGGCGCTGACCGCAGCCTGCATGCGCAGGGTCAGGACCATCTGATGGCTCTCTCCCGGCGTCATCGAGACGCGCCAGACCGGTTTTTGACTGCCGTCGGCGAAAGGCCTGCAATCGCGGATATCACGCCAGATTATCCGTGATGCCGCGCCGGAAATCTCCTCCAGCGGCCCGGCATTGCCGAGCAGCGTTTTCAACGCGGCGACGCGATAGGCGACGGACGGGCCAAAACCTTCGACGCGCAGCAGCGTGGCGGCATCGCCGCCGAGCGCGCCGCCGGCGACGCGCGCGGCGATCCGCTCCGGCAGATGGGCGGCGCTCGACACTTCCGCGCTGGAGCCGAGCGCCAGCGCCATGGCGCCGGCGGCCGCATCGTCGAGCAGGCCACGGATGGCGAGCGTGACTTCGGTCTCGGCCGCGGGCAGCACCTTGAACGTGACGTCGGTGAACACGGCCAGCGTGCCCCAGCTGTTGGCCATCAGTTTCGACAGATCATAACCGGTCACATTCTTGACCACACGGCCGCCGGACTTGAAGGCCTCGCCCCGCCCGGACACGACATTGATACCCAGAACATGGTCGCGCGCAGCACCCGCCTTCAGCCTGCGCGGACCGGAAAGGTTGGCGGCGAGCACGCCGCCGATCGTGCCTTTGCCCGGCTCGCCGCCGAGCAGCGGACCGTAGTCCATCGGTTCGAAGGCGAGTTGCTGGCCGTTTTCCGCCAGCAGCTTTTCGATGTCGGCAAGCGGCGTGCCGGCCTTCGCCGACAGAACCAGTTCGGCGGGCTCATAGAGCGTCACGCCGGTGAGTTTCGAAAGGTCGAGCGTGTGTTCGGTCTGCAGCGGACGGCCTATGCCGCGCTTGGAACCATGGCCAAGGGTTTCCAGCGGCGAGCCTTCCGCAACCGCCCAGGCGATTGTGGAGAGGACTTCGTCTGATGTGGTGGGGGTGAACGTGGTCATGTTCGCGCCCAGTTCCTCGCCCCCGCAAAGCGGGGGAGAGGTGGCTCGGGCGAAGCCCGAGACGGAGAGGGGGCAAAGCTGGCGCTGATTACTAGTGCGGGAACGCCGCGATCCTTCGCGCCCCCCTCTGTCCTGCCGGACATCTCCCCCTCGAGGGGGGAGATTGGCAGCTTCGTCGCTTCGCTCCTCCGCCAACGCTGGAGATTGGCGAAACCCGGCGCGGCATCCAATCTCCCCCCTTGAGGGGGAGATGTCCGGCAGGACAGAGGGGGGCGTTCAGGCGCTGACATAACCGTCAAAACCTCGGAATGTCCGGAAACGCCAACTCTCCCCGATGCACATGCATGCGCCCCAGTTCCGCGCAGCGGCGCAGTTGCGGAAAGACCTTGCCTGGATTGAGCAGATGGTTGGGGTCGAAGGCGCATTTGACGCGCATTTGCTGGTCGAGATCGAGCTGACTGAACATTTCCGGCATCAGGTCGCGCTTTTCGACACCGACGCCATGTTCGCCGGTCAGCACGCCACCGACCTTGACGCAGAGCCGCAATATGTCGGCACCGAAGCTTTCGGCTTTGTCGAGTTCGCCCGGCACGTTGGCATCGTAGAGGATCAGCGGATGCAGATTGCCGTCGCCGGCGTGAAAGACATTGGCGACGCCGAGACCATATTTCTCCGACAGCTCGCGCATGCCAGCCAGCACGCGTGGCAGTTCCTTGCGTGGGATGGTGCCGTCCATACAGTAATAATCGGGCGAGATGCGGCCGACCGCAGGGAACGCCGCCTTGCGGCCGGCCCAGAAGCTCAGCCGTTCCTGCTCCGATTGCGATATGCGGCACGTGGTCGAGCCGTTGCGGATGGCGATCGCCTCGACCGCGGTGATGAGATGGTCGACCTCGACGCCCGGACCGTCGAGTTCGACGATCAGCAGCGCTTCGACATCAAGGGGATAGCCGGCATGGACGAAATCTTCCGCCGCGTGGATCGCCGGCCGGTCCATCATCTCCATGCCGCCCGGAATGATGCCGGCGCCGATAATGTCGGCCACGCACTGGCCGGCCTGCTCGCTGGTCGGGAAGCCTATCAATAGCGCACGGGCGGTCTCCGGCTTCTTCAGGATGCGCACGGTGACCTCGGTGACGACGCCGAGCAGCCCTTCCGAACCGGTCATGACGCCGAGCAGATCATAACCTTCCGCGTCGAGATGAGAGCCGCCGAGCCGCACCACCTCGCCATTCATCAGCACCATCTCAATGCCGAGCACATTGTTGGCGGTAAGGCCATATTTCAGGCAGTGCACGCCGCCGGAATTCTCCGCGACATTGCCGCCGATCGAGCAGGCGATCTGGGAGGATGGATCGGGGGCGTAATAAAAACCCTCCTGCTCGACGGCGGTGGTGATGCCGAGATTGGTGACGCCTGGCTGGGCGACGACGACGCGATTGGGGAAATCGATCTTGAGAATGCGGTTGAAGCGGCTCATGACCAGCAGCACCGCGTCTTCCAGCGGCAATGCGCCGCCGGACAGCGAAGTGCCTGAGCCGCGCGGCACGACGCGGATGTTGCGGTCGTTGCAATATTTCAGCACCCGGGAAACCTGCGCCACCGTCTCGGGCAGCACCACCACCAACGGCAATTGCCGGTAAGCGGTCAGGCCATCGCTCTCGAAGGCCCGCATGGCGTTCGCCGCGTCGACGACGCCCTCGCCCGGCACGATGATGCGCATGTCGGCGACGATCTCGTCGCGCCGGCGCATCGTGGCGTCGTCTGGTTTCGGCATGGCAAGGCCGGACATCAGCAGCCTCGTTTCGCTTGACTGGTCAAAATCTTTTACCAGTGACGTGCGGCGGTTGCAAATCCTGCGGCGATGGCGGCGACGAGCCGAATTGGTCCTGGCTTCCGCAGCGGCAATCTGCCGCTATTCACCCTCCCCTTGTGGCCCCTTGTGGGGAGGGTAAAGGCGCGCCTACTCGCCCGGATGTTTCGCCGGCTCGGAGTGCATCCGGCGCACGCGGCGCACGCCCCACCAGACCAGCAGGATGGCGGCCGGTACCGAAGCGGCGGTGACGACTTCCGGCGCGAAGGCGTGGCCGAAGATCGAGGCGCCTTTGGCGACGTAGCCGATGAGGCCGACCACATAGTAGGAAACGGCAGCGACCGAGAGGCCTTCGACGGTCTGCTGCAGACGCAGTTGCAGGCGGGCACGGTTGTTCATCGAGGCGAGCAGGTCGCGGTTCTGCTTCTCGACCTCGACATCGACCCAGGTGCGCAGCAGCGTCGTGGTGCGGGTCAGTTTTCGCGACAGATTGGCCTGGCGCTCCTCGACCGAGCGGCAGGTGCGCATGGCCGGCGCTACGCGTCGCTGCAGGAACCCGCCCCAGGTATCGTAGCCGGGCACGGCTTCTTCCTCGAGCGCTTCCAGCCGCTCGCCGACGATGCCGTCATAGGCACGGCTGGCGCCGAAGCGGTAAAGGCTTGAGGCCGCGTCCGCTTCCAGCTCTGCGGCGAGTTCGGTAAGGTCGGCAAGCAAGGTCTGGCTGTCGCGGGTCTCGGCGACCTTCATCTCCAGCGTGGTCTGCGCCAGCCTGTCCTCGATGCGGCGGGCACGGCCGGACAAGGTCAGCGCCAGCGGCAGGCCAAGCATGGCGAGGGTGCGGTAGGTTTCGATGTCGATCAGCCGCTGCGACAGTGCGCCGGTGCGCGCCGGCGTCAGGCCGCGATCGAGCAGCAGCATGCGGGTCATGCCGTCGCCGTCCTGGCGGAAGTCGGTGACGATTGCGGCGTTGCCGCGCTCGACAAGCGAGTAGCAAAGGCTGGTCGGATCGAAGCCGGCAATCAGCCTCTCGCTGACCTGCGTCCATTTGCGGATTTCGAGCCTGATGCCCGAGATTACGGCGCCTGGCGGGGAAAAACCGTTGCCGAAGGGCGAGTCTTCTTGCGTCCTGCCGCTTTCGGAGAGCGGGCCCTCCCACAGATAGGTCGAAAATTCCGTATGCCGCTCCCAGCGCAGCGAGCCCTTGCCCCATTTCATCGCGTGGTGGCGGGCCTGGCGGTCAGGCGCGGCGATGCCGAGACGCCGTGACAGTTCGGAGAGCACGGCCATGTCGACGCCGGAACCGCCTTCGGTCATGAAGGCGAGTTGCACCAGGACGCGCGGCTTTTCGATCAGCGGATGCGGCCGGGCATGGACCTCCCCCAGTGCGCCGGGCCGCCCCTCATGCGCGGGAAAACCCATGACGCTGCCCTTGGAGCGCGGCTGGAACTCGAGATTGGACGGGTCGTCTGACACGGCTTGTTCCCCGGGTTTCTCTGAACCCTCTTACATTGCGTCGCTCTAGGGCCAATCGACAGATGACGCAAACAGCAAAGTTTAGCCGAAGACGATATGGCGTCTCGCGGCAAACCGACACAGCTCGATCAATTGGATAAATAATTTGACCAGTTGGCGACCCCGGCTTTATCCTGCGCGACACCAGTTCACCCTTCCAGGCACTCTGTTGAGCGACATTTTCTCCAGGATAGAGCATTCGCGCACCGCCGACGAGGTGGTGCAGCAGATCGAGGGCCTCGTCCTCGAAGGCGTGCTGCGCACCGGCGACCGATTGCCGGGCGAACGCGAGCTTGCACGCCAGTTCGAGGTGTCGCGCCCGATCCTGCGCGATGCGCTGAAGGCTCTGGAAGGGCGCGGTCTGCTGACGACACGGCCAGGTGGCGGCACGCACGTCGCCGACATCATCGGACAGTTATTCACCAAACCGGTGGCGGATTTGATCACGACGCACCGTAAGGCGGTGGCCGACTATCTGGAATACCGCCGTGAGATCGAAGGCGTGGCGGCCGAATATGCGGCGCGGCGCGCGACGCCGGAAGATCTGGCCCTGCTCGACCGCATCATGGCGCGCATGGACGAGGCACACCGCTCCGGCGATTTCGACGACGAGGCCGAGATCGACATCGAATTCCATCACGCGATCTGCGAATGCGCGCACAATATCCTGCTCCTGCACACGCTGCGCTCCTGTTACCGGCTGCTGTCGGAAGGCGTGTTCCAGAACCGTCTGCTGGTGTTCACCGTGCCCGGCGCGCGCGAGGCGCTGCTTGCGCAGCACAAGGCGATCCACGCGGCGGTGAAGGCCGGCGACCCGGTCGCCGCCCGGCAAGCCGCGATGGACCACATGATCTATGTCGAGCGCTCGATGGCCGAAGCCGAGCGCAGCGGCGACTGGCAGCGCGTGTCGCGGTTGCGGCTCAGGCAGCGCTCGGAAGCCGGCGAGATCGAACCCACACGCAGACGCTCCTAGAATTGAATATGCGGGGACCAGCATGAGCGACATTCTCACCATCGCCGACCTCAAGGCCCTCGCGCGCCGGCGCGTGCCGAGGATGTTCTTCGACTATGCCGACTCAGGCGCATGGACCGAGAGCACCTATCGGGCTAACGAGGAAGACTTCCAGAAGATCAAGTTTCGCCAGCGCGTGCTGGTCGACATGAGCAACCGCTCGCTGGAATCGACCATGGTCGGCCAGACGGTGGCGATGCCGGTGGCCCTGGCGCCGACCGGCCTGACCGGCATGCAGCATGCCGATGGCGAGATGCTGGCGGCGCAAGCGGCAGAGGAATTCGGCGTGCCGTTCACCTTGTCGACGATGAGCATCTGCTCGATCGAGGATGTCGCCTCGGTGACCAAGAAGCCGTTCTGGTTCCAGCTGTACGTGCTGCGCGACAAGGATTTCGTGCTCGATCTGATCGACCGGGCGAAGGCGGCGAAGTGCTCTGCGCTGGTGCTGACGCTGGATCTGCAGGTCCTCGGACAGCGTCACAAGGACATCCGTAACGGGCTTTCGGCGCCACCCAGGATGACGTTGGCCAACCTTGTCGACATGGCCATCCGGCCGCGTTGGTGCCTCGGCATGGCCGGCACGCCGCGCCGCACCTTCCGCAACATAGTCGGGCACGCCAAGGGCGTGGGCAATGTTGCCTCGCTGTCCTCATGGACGGCGGAACAGTTCGATCCGCAACTGTCGTGGAAGGATGTCGCCTGGATCAAGGAGCGCTGGGGCGGCAAGCTGATCCTGAAAGGGATCCTCGACAAGGAGGACGCGCTGATGGCAGCCGACACCGGCGCCGATGCGATCGTCGTTTCCAACCATGGCGGGCGCCAGCTCGACGGCGCGTCGTCTTCGATCATGGCGCTGGAGGAAATCGCCGATGCGGTCGGCGACAGGATCGAAGTGCATATGGACGGCGGCATCCGCTCCGGCCAGGATGTGCTCAAGGCGCTCTGCCTCGGCGCCAAGGGCACCTATATCGGCCGACCATTTCTCTATGGCCTGGGTGCGCTCGGCAAGGAAGGGGTTACCAAGGCATTGGAAATCATCCGCAAGGAGATGGACATCACGCTGGCGCTGTGCGGAAAGCGTCTGGTCACCGACATGGGCAAGGACCAGCTCCGGCGATAGGGTCCGTGACATACTGACCACGGAGACAAGCGAAAAGTTGGCGGAACCCGGCATTCATTTTCTGGACGCACGCGGCCCGGACGGCATGCGTCTCTACGCGATCGGCGATGTGCATGGGCGGCTCGATTTGCTGGTTGCCATGCACAACCAGATCAAGGCCGAGATCGAGCGGGATCTCGTCGCGGACTGGCGCGTCATCCACCTCGGCGACTATGTCGACCGCGGACCGGACTCCAAGGGTGTCATCGATTTCCTGATCGAGGCGAAAGCGCGTGATCGGCGCCATCTGATGCTGGCCGGCAATCACGACATCGGCTTTCTCGATTTTCTGAAAACTCCCGACCCGGAAGGGCTTTTCATCCGCTTTGGCGGCATCCAGACGGCGCAGTCCTATGGGGTGGCGATCAGTGAAGGAACCAGCGTGTGGTTCGGCAGGGCCGAGACGGCGGTGCGCAAGGGCCACCAGGCCCTGCTCGAAGCCGTGCCGCAGGGCCACGTCGATTTTCTGCGATCGCTGCGGTTCTCAGCGACTTTCGGCGATTTCTTTTTCTGCCATGCCGGCATCCGGCCCGGCGTTGCGCTGGAACGGCAGAACCTACAGGACCTGACCTGGATCCGCGATGTTTTTCACGATCACACGGGTCTCTATGCGAAAATCATCGTGCATGGCCACACACCGGTGCCGGAGGCGGAAGTGATGGCCAACCGCGTCAATGTCGACACGCTCGCCTGGCAGTCAGGCATGCTGACCGCGCTCGTCGTCGACGGCACGGACAAACGGATCTTGACGATGACCATAAAGGAGGCTTGAGCGCCCCGGTCCGTTGAGCGTCCTGCGCCGAGGACGCGAAGGCGTTTCGGATTCCAGGGCGGTTCACCGTTTCACGGAAACCGCCCTATTTTTTGTTTTTACGCAATTCCGTAGAGAAAGCGCTTCGCGCGTTCCCGGGAAAACCGTTTCACGCTTTTCCTTGAATTGCTCTAGCGTAGCGAGGCGGTGACGCCGTAACCGTCAACGGCATTATGGTTGTTGGCGGCGTCGGCGGCATAGATGCCCAGACCGCAAACTACGATGGCGGACAGCATGGCAAAGGACAGAAGCGCTGCTTTCACGGAAGTCATCTCTTGTTGAGCTTTCTGCATCTGGGCACGAGGCGGTTACCAATGCGTTGAAACGAAAAATTCGTTTCAAAGTTTTGGCGTTTTCGCGCTTCTAGGCATGTTCTGTATCGGCGGTGTGTCGCACGGGTCACACAAAAGGTTCATCCCGGTTGCACAGCCGATCGATAACGCGCGCCTTCTAGGATGGCGGGCGGACACAAGCCAAGGATGAATGATGTTGTCCCCAGGCGGATTCACCGCCGCGTGCCAATTATGTCACGCCATGAAGGGACGTAGCCGCACAGCGCCTAGATCGTCGCCACCCATGCGCGGGCGATGGCCAGACCGGCAGCATCGGCACCCGGGCCGTTGCGGGCCATTTCGCCGTCGAGCTTGCCGGCCCAGTCGGGGTGGCGCGCTGCAATGGTCGGTGCAAAGGACGAACTCCAGTCCTTCACCATCGGCCGATCGGCCTCGAAATGGAACTGGAAGCCATAGACGGCGCGGCCGACGCGAAACGCCTGGTTCTCGGCGATATCATTGCCGGCGAGCCGAACGGCGCTTTCAGGCAGCACAAACGTGTCGTCATGCCATTGGAAGATGGGAAACTCTTCCGGAAGCAAGGCCAGCACCGGATCGGCCTTGGCGTCCGGCGTCAGCGACACGCCGCACCAGCCGAATTCGTTGGCGCCACCGATGCGGTTCTCGCCGCCGAAGGCGCGGGCGACAAGCTGGCTGCCGAGGCAGATGCCGAGCACGGCGCGGTCCTTGTCGGCGAAATCACGGGTCAGTTCGAGCAGCGCCGGGAAATAAGGATACTCATCGTCGGCCAGCGCATTCTGGCCGCCGCCGAGCACCACCATGGCATCGTGCCCGGTCGCGTCATCCGGCAGAGGATCCCCCTTGTAGGGGAGACGCACATCGAGATCGGCTCCCGCTTCGGCAAGTGCCGCGCCGACCTGGCCGAGGCCGGTGTTGTCGTAGTTCTGGACCACCAGCACCCGCATCGCAAACCCTGCTGACATGAAAATGATGCGGCGAGCGATATCATGCGGCCGGCATTGCAGCCAAGATGCGAATCCTGGGAGAAAACTATGCCACTGCAAAACCGGGTCGATCCGTTCGGGGTCATCCACGCCGTGCCCGAGCGAGGAGTGTTCACCGGCAACCGCGGCATCATCCATGATCCCGAGACCAAGACGCTGTTGAAAAAACGCTGGGCGCTTCAGGCCTGGATCATCTGCGTCTGCCAGTTCCGTGATGTGCGGCGCGAGCCGATGGGCCGCAACCGGCCGGGAGGAAAAGCGGGCTGGACCGAGCTGTTCTTTCTCGACGAGGTGACGGCGCTGGCAGCGGGGCATCGTCCCTGCTTCTTTTGCCAGCGCGAACGGGCCAAGGACTTCGTCGGCCGCTTCGGCGAAGCCTTCGGCGTTGCCGAGCCGCGTGCCCCGCAGATCGACAAGCGGTTGCACAAAGAGCGGCTGGCATCGGGTGGGCGCGCAACCAGGCTCAGTCCTGGCACGCTTGCAGAGTTGCCGGATGGCACGATGATCTCATCGGACAAGAAGCCTTATGCGCTACGCGATGGTTGCGCGCTGCCCTGGAATTATGGCGGCTATCAAACGCCGATCAGCCTTACCAGTTCACGGCTGGCGGAGCCGTTCATGATCACTCCGCCGACAAGCGGCGCCGTGCTTCGAGCCGGATACAAGCCTTTCTGGGCCAGTTGAGGCCAACGTCATTTCAGGTCCGATTGCGGCACAATGGGCACCGCCGGCAATTCGTAGTAGTCGCCGGCGGATTCCGGGTACAATTGGCTTTGCATCTTAAGACCGGTCTTGCCGTCGATGGTCCCGGCCCAGACAGAAATGAATGGGCTATCAAAGCGACGCCAGAACAGGTTCCCGCCGCATACAGAACAGAAACCTCGCTCGGCGTGCTCCGACGACTGAAACCAGCGCAAGGTGTCGCCCGTGATGGTCGCACGTTTTTGGTCTATCTGGGTGGCGGCGGCGAAATGACCGCTGGCCTTTCTGCATTGATTGCAGTGACAGGCAACGATCGGGCGCAAATCGCCATGCAGTTCGTAGCGGACGGCGCCGCAGAGACAGCCGCCTCGTGTAATCCTGTTCATCAGAATGCCTCGCATTACTCCGCCACGCAGATTGCGCGATCATTCAACAAACCGGCATCGGTATTCCGACAGTGCCGCGTCGTCTTTGCTGCAGGCCGAGATGCGTGCTTGACGGAAGCGGCCGGCTCGCTCATTCCTCGGCCATGCGCGCCAATTACAAGATGCAACGTCTCTTCGTGCCAGACGACCTCGGACCGGATGTCGAGTTCGACGCCGGCCAGCAGCAGAGCCACTATCTTCTGCATGTGTTGCGGCTTGGCGAAGGCGCCGAAATCCTCGTGTTCAATGGCCGCGACGGCGAGTGGTCGGCGGCCATCGCGGCGAAATCGAAGAAAACGATCAGGCTCAAAGTGCGGACGCTGCAACGGCCGCAGCCGCCGCTGCCCGATCTCATCTATTGTTTCGCGCCGCTGAAACAGGGGCGGCTCGACTATCTCGTGCAGAAGGCGGTCGAGATGGGTGCCGGCGTCCTCCTGCCGGTCATCACCCAGCACACGCAGGTGACAAAACCTTCGATCGATCGCCTGCGTGCCAATGTCATCGAAGCCGCCGAACAATGCGGCATCCTGGCGGTGCCCGAAATGCGCGAAGCGGAGAAATTCGACCGCCTGCTGGCCGGCTGGGACAGAGAGCGACGGCTGATCTTCTGCGACGAGGACGCTTCGACCAACAATCCGCTGCCCGCGCTGCACGCGGTGAAAGACAGAAAGCTGGGCCTGCTGGTCGGACCGGAGGGCGGCTTCTCCGACGAGGAACGCAAGATGCTGCGCGCCCTGTCTTTCGTGACCGCCATTCCGCTTGGACCGCGTATCCTGCGCGCCGATACGGCAGCGGTGGCAGCCTTGGCGGTGATCCAGGCAACGTTGGGAGACTGGTGAGTGGTTTCCTTCTCCCTGGGCGAGAAGGAAATCACCGTCACATTCAATTCCCGTTGACTTGTGGCTCAGGATTTTTCGCTTGATCGGCTGCTGACATTTCGTCCATTTAGCGCCGGCGGTCGTCCGATCGCCTCTGAGGGCTAATTATGGCGCGCGACACAACCGATTTCCGGCCGATCGAAGACATCGACGAACTCGTCGCGCATCTGGCTGAAGGCAACAAGCCGCGCGACAAATGGCGCATCGGCACCGAGCACGAGAAATTCCCTTTCTTCGTCGATGGCAACGCGCCCGTGCCCTATGGCGGCGAGCGCGGAATCCGCGCCATCCTCGAAGGCATGCAGTCAAAGCTCGGCTGGGATCCGATCATGGATGCCGGCCGCATCATTGGCCTGGTCGAACCGACCGGCCAAGGTGCGATTTCGCTGGAGCCGGGTGGCCAGTTCGAGTTGTCCGGCGCGCCGCTGGAGACGATCCATCAGACCTGCCGGGAGGGCAATGCCCATCTGGCGCAGGTTCGCGAGATCGCCGAACCGATGGGCATCCGCTTCCTCGGCCTTGGCGGCAGTCCGAAGTGGTCGCTGGCCGAAACGCCGAAAATGCCCAAATCGCGCTACGAGATCATGACGCGCTACATGCCGAAAGTCGGCACCAAGGGCCTCGACATGATGTACCGCACCTGCACGATCCAGGTGAACCTCGACTTCGAGAGCGAAGCCGACATGCGCCGCAAGATGCAGGTGTCGCTGAAGCTGCAGCCGCTGTCGACGGCGTTGTTCGCCAACTCGCCCTTCACCGAGAGCCGGCCGAACGGCCTGCAGAGCTGGCGCGGCGACATCTGGCGCGACACCGACAACCGGCGTTCCGGCTTGCTCGAATTATGCTTCTCGCCCGAGTTCGGTTTCGCCGACTATGTCGAATGGGCGCTCGATGTGCCTATGTATTTCGTCATTCGGGACGGCCACTATCACGACATGACGCACATCACCTTCCGGGAGTTCATGGCGGGCGCTGCCCGCAATGAAATATCGGATGGGCTGCCGACGATGGGGGACTGGGCGAACCATCTCTCCACGCTGTTCCCGGATGTGCGGTTGAAACGGTTCCTCGAGATGCGTGGCGCCGACGGCGGCCCGTGGCGGCGCATCTGCGCGCTGCCGGCCTTCTGGGTCGGGCTGCTCTATGACGAGGCCGCGCTCGACGCGGCCGAGGCGCTGACCTCGAGCTGGACCTACAAGGAGGTGCTGGCGATGCGCGACGCCGTGCCGGAGCAAGGCATTTCAGCGCCATTGCGCAACACCACGCTGCGCGAAATAGCTCGCGACGTGCTGACCATTTCACGCATGGGACTCAAAAACCGCGGCAAGAAGAACCGCGACGGCTACGACGAGACCTCGTTCCTCAACACGCTCGACGAGGTCGTGGCGCGAGGCACCACCAGCGCCGAGGAAATGCTGTCGGCCTATCACACGCGCTGGGGCGGCTCGATCGAGCCGGTGTTCATGGAATATGCCTATTAACCCTGCGGCATCGCCTCGCCCGATTGATCGCCAAAAGCCGCTTCAATCGGCGGTGGAAAGGAACTAGGTTTCTCCGACGGGGATTTCCGGAGGAGAGACCAATGCCTTCCTTGTTCGATATGCTGGCGCAAGCCCAGAACGGCAATGGCATGCAAGCGCTTGCCCAACAATATGGGCTTTCGATGCAGCAGACGCAGTCGGCGGTGGAGGCGCTGCTGCCGGCGTTCTCGCAGGGATTGAAGCGCAACACCGCGGACCCCTATGGGCTCGGCGCCTTCATGACGGCGATGGCAAGCGGCCAGCATGCCAAGTATTTCGAGGATGCAAGCCGGGCCTTCTCGCCGCAAGGCGTCGACGAGGGCAACGGCATTCTGGGCCATCTGTTCGGCTCGAAGGATCTGTCGCGCGCCGTGGCCAGCCAGGCGGCGCAGGCAAGCGGCGTCAACCAGCAGATCCTGCAGCAGATGCTGCCCGCCATCGCCTCCATGGTCATGGGCGGACTGTTCAAGCAGACGACAAACCAGATGCAGGCCGCCGCCGGTTTTGGCGGCGCCGGCAACAATCCGCTCGGCGAGATCATCGACCAGATGATGCGGCAAGGGGGCATGCAGGCACCGGCACCCCAACAGCGGCAGGCTCCGCTGCCTCAGAATCCAATGGACAATCCGCTCGGCAAGGTCTTGCAGGACATGTTCAGCGGCGGGACGCCGCAGCCGCAAAGCCAGCCGCAGCCGTCACCCAATCCATATGGCGACAATCCGCTCGGCAAGGTTTTGCAGGACATGTTCGGCGGTGGCGCACCGCAGCAGCCGCAAGGCCAGGTGCGGCCGCAACCTCAACAGACGCAGAGCCCCTACGGCGACAATCCGCTGGGGAAAATTTTCGAGGAGATGCTGCGGCAAGGCGGCGGTGGTTTCGGAATGCCCGGCGGACAGCCGGCACCGCAACAGCCACAGGCGCCTCAGGCACCGCAGCCGCAGGCCAATCCGAACGGCCGGCCGAAGAATCCATTCGACGATCTGTTCGGCAAGATGTTCGAGACCGGCTCCCAGCAGCGCGACGATTACCAGAAGGGCGTCGAAACGATCTTCGACCAATTCAAGCGGGATATGGATCGGCGGTAGCGATCGAGCCAACGACCGGTCTTCGGCAAGCCAGGAAGAAAAGCCCGGTCCTGGGAGGACCGGGCAGGGTGCAGGCGGGCCGGCGGGGATCCGGCAGGGAGTGGGCCTGCAAATCGTCAGTCGTTTCGAACCTCAGAAAGGTTCAATGCGACCGAAACTCAAGCAATCAGGCTACCGTGCGGGCAAGATCCTCGATCGTCTCCACGCGATCGCTGGCGATTTCGCGCAGCATCGCCGTTGGGTCGCGGCCAAAGGGCACGTCGATGGCGACATGCAGGTCGGCGCGCGTCAGGCCGATATCGGCAAGCTCCGCATCCGACATCTCGCCGAGGCGATAGAAGGCGCGGCGGTTTTTCCAGGCGCGGTAGGCATCGGAGACGGTGTTTGCCACGCGCGTCGCAACGGCCGGACGCGAGGTGATGCGCGAGGTCTCGGTGGCGAAATCAAACGTGGTCATGGCAGTCTCCTTTGCGAGAAGAGCGGACAAGGCCTGGCGATCGGCGCTGGCTACAGCGACCGTTCCGGCTTCGATTCACATGCCTTTCATGTGGACACCAGCAATTTGCCATCAGCCGATTGATTAATCCAACGAATGTTTCTAATCTTTAATATCAACACCAGTGATGGATCACGCCGATGAAAGCGCCGCTCGATCTCGATCAGTTGCAGACCTTCATCTCGATCGCCGACACCGGCAGTTTCACCCGGGCAGCCGAGGAGGTGCACCGCACCCAGTCGGCGGTTTCGATGCAGATGCGCAGGCTGGAGGAACGGATCGGCAAGCCGCTGTTCGAGAAGGACGGGCGCACCAACCGATTGACGGAGGAAGGCGACAAGCTGCTTTCCTATGCGCGGCGGCTGCTCTACCTCAACCGTGAAACGCTGGCCGCATTCGACGACCGGCGGCTCGAAGGCACGATCCGCATCGGCACGCCCGACGATTACGCCGACCGTTTCCTGCCCGAGATCATGGCGCGGTTCACGCGTTCCAATCCGCGCGTCGAACTGACCGTCATCTGCGAGCCGACGCCGGGACTGGTGGAGCATATCAAACGCGGCAATCTCGATCTGGCGCTGGTGACGCACAATGACACGCGCGGCCAGTCGGAAGTGGTGCGGCGCGAACCGCTGCTGTGGGTCAGTTCGGCCAATCATGCGACGCATGAGCAGGAAACGCTGCCTATGGCTTTCGGCCGGCCGAATTGCATCTGGCGGCGCGCCGCGGTCGATGTACTGGACCAGCAGAACCGCGACTATCGCATCCTGTTCACCAGCTTCTCGGCCACCGTCATCACCGCCGCGGTGCTGTCGGGCCTGGCGATCTCGGTGCTGCCGGAATGCGCGCTGAGGCCCGGCATGCGGGTGCTGGGGGAAGCCGACGGCTTCGGCGCCCTGCCCGACTGCCGCATCGGCATCATGCGCGGCCAGACCTCGCGGCCGGAGATCGTCGACGCGCTGGCTCGCCACATTTCGGAGAGCCTCGACAACATCTCTGTACCGCTTGCCGAGGAGACGGGAACGTTCGATTTCGCGGCACTCGCCTTCACCAGGATGAAGCGAACCAAGCCGAACCAGATCCTGCCGGGCTGGTAGGAAGGTCAGGCACACCGGTCCTGGGCGCCTGGCCCGACACGGGCGCCTTGACGTGCGGCTCCAAGCATCCCCCAATCGGCCCATGAGCGAAGCAGCATCCGAATCACGCACCAACGCCACCGAATACACGGTGAGCGAGATCTCGGGTGCCTTGAAACGCACGGTCGAGGATGTTTTCGGCAATGTGCGCGTGCGCGGCGAAATTTCGGGCTATCGCGGACCGCATTCCTCCGGCCATGCCTATTTCGCCCTGAAGGACGACCGCGCCCGGCTGGACGCCGTGGTGTGGAAAGGCACGATGAGCCGGCTGAAGTTCCGCCCCGAGGAGGGGATGGAGGTGATCGCCACCGGCAAGCTCACCACTTATCCCGGCAAGTCCAATTACCAGATCGTCATCGACAATCTGGAGCCGGCCGGAGCCGGCGCGCTGATGGCGCTGCTGGAAGAACGCAAGCGCCGGCTGCAGGCCGAGGGTCTGTTCGACAGCGCCCGCAAGCAGTTGCTGCCTTTCATGCCGCGCGTCATCGGCGTCGTCACCTCGCCGACCGGGTCTGTGATCCGCGACATCATCCACCGCATCAAGGACCGTTTTCCGCTGCACGTGCTCGTCTGGCCCGTGCGCGTGCAGGGCGAGACGGCGAGCGCGGAAGTGACCAATGCCATCACTGGTTTCAACGCGCTGGAATGGGACGGACCTTTTCAACGCCCCGATCTTCTGATCGTGGCGCGCGGCGGCGGCAGCCTCGAAGACCTCTGGGCCTTCAATGACGAGGCGCTGGCCCGCGCCGTCGCCGCTTCAACCATTCCGGTGATCTCGGCCGTCGGCCACGAGACGGACTGGACCTTGATCGATCTCGTCGCGGATGTGCGTGCGCCGACACCGACGGGTGCCGCCGAAATCGCCGTGCCGGTGAAGGCCGATCTCGAAGCGACGCTTGCCAGCCTCGGCGCACGCCTCAAGGCAGCGGTCTTGCGCAATTTCGAACGCAAGCGGCAGGCCGCCCGGGCGGCTGCCCGCGCGCTCCCCTCGCCCGATCAATTGCTGGCGCTGCCGCGCCGGCATCTCGACGAAGCGACAAGCCGGCTCGGCCGCGGCCTGACCGTCTCGACCGAGCGCAAGCGGGCGCGGTTCTTCGCCGTAAAGCTGACACCGGCAATGCTGTCGCAGCGAATTGCCGAGGCACGGCGAACCAATGATAGCAATCTTTTGCGGGCACAAGGCGCGCTGCGTGCATTGACAAGGGCACGGCGTGCCGAATTGCGACGCGCGGCGGATCAGTTGCCAAAATGTGCGAAAGCGTCGCTGCTGCGGCACCGGCAACAATTGGCCTTGCTGCAGGGCCGCATCACGATCGAACCGGCAGCACGGCGGCAGCGCGTGCAGAGAGATCTGCTGACGGCCCTGACGCGGCGCGGCGGCCAGGCGGTGCTGGTCAGGCTGGAGCGTTTGCGCGGCCGCGTCGGCCAGGCCGACCGGCTGCTGGCCACGCTTTCACACAGGGCGGTTCTGGCGCGCGGTTTCGCCCTGGTGAAGGGCCCCGACGGGGGCGTCATCAAGCAGGCGGCTGACATAGCGTCAGGAATGGCGCTTTCGCTGGAATTCGCGGACGGCACCGCGGATGCGGTCGCGACCAGCGGCACGGCACGGCCGAAACAGGTCGCCAGGCCGGCGGGCAAGCCCAAAGAGCCCGGCAATCAGGGATCGCTGTTCTGACTATGACCGACAGTCCGCATCATCTGGCCACGCCTGCGGGCAAGCCGCGCGCGCGAAGCTTTGGCATCGGTTTCGACGGAGCCCCTGGGCCGTTCAACGCGATCACCGACGTACCCGGCGTCGCCGTCGGTTATGCGACGCTGATTTCCGGCGACGGCGCGCTCGTCGTCGGCAAGGGACCGGTGCGAACCGGCGTGACCGCGATCCTGCCCAGGCCGCGCGCCGACCTTGCCACGCCTGTCTTTGCCGGCATTTTCAGCCAGAACGGCAATGGCGAGTTGACCGGCTCCCACATCATCGAGGAAACCGGCGCCTTCAACTTCCCGGTCACCATCACCAACACGCATTCCTGCGGTGTTTCACGCGACGGCACGCTACGCTGGATGCAGCGCGTGCTTCCAGCCGCGCTCGACAGCGCTTGGGGCCTGCCGGTGGCGGCGGAGACCTTTGACGGGTTCCTCAACGATATCAACGGCCACCATGTGACATCAGGGCATGTCGCCGACGCCCTTGACGGCGCCACCGGTGGACCGATCGAGGAAGGCAGCGTCGGCGGCGGCACCGGCATGATCACCTTCGGGTTCAAGGCCGGCTCCGGCACCGCGTCGCGCATCGTCGAATGGCAGGGGCGCGCCTACATCGTCGGCGCCTTCGTGCAGTCTAATTTCGGCAAGCGGCGCAATTTCACACTTCGCGGCCTGCGTGCGGGGCCAGAACTCATCGAGCCAGCCATCCGTGAAGGCACGCCGCGGGCGGAGAAAGGATCGATTATCGCCGTGATCGCCACCGATGCACCATTCCTGCCGCACCAGATGAAGCGGCTGGCTCGCCGGGTGCCACTTGGCGTCGCAATGACCGGCGGCTTCGGCTATCATAGCTCAGGCGATATTTTTCTCGCCTTCTCTACAGCCAATCCTGCCGCCGCACTTGCACCGTCCGGCCGGATCGCCAATGCAGATTTCATCCCCGACACCGACATCGACCCGTTTTTCGATGCCGTGATCCAGGCGGTAGAGGAATCGATCCTCAACGCATTGGTGGCGAACGATGACATGACCGGGCGCGACGGCAATTTCGTGCCTGCGCTGCCAAAGGCATGGCTGAAAGAGCAGTTTGGTTGAGAGCAATTGAGACGAGGACGCGAGCCGAACAGCCCGCGTCTCACAAAAGGTCGCCTCGTTAAATCATTCCGCGGCTTTGCGGGGGGCCTGCTGGTGCTCGTCGGCCTCGGCGGCTTCCTCGAGCCGGGACGCAATGAGTTCCTGGATGTCGCCGACTTCTTCCTGGATGTCCTCCAGCGGTATGCCGACCTCCGCCGCCTTGGCGGCGCATTCCTTGGCCAATGTCTCGGCCTGCTTCTCGATCCTGGGGTGGGATTGGCAATGGACCTTTTCGCCGATCCATCCCCGCAAGAACTCGATCGCGTGTTCACTCATACTGCTGTTCCCTTGCGGCAAAGCCGGTTGGTAATCATAAACGTCGGCATCCCGAGAAGGATGCATGCTCCCATTCCAGCCGAGTCGCGACCGCACGGCAAGCCGATGCTGTCCAAGGTCCACAGAGCCGAAGGAAATCGAAGGGTCAAGAGCATTTTCTGATTTGGAGGGGTCGGTACCGTTGGCTGAGGTCAACTCAGCTTGTGCCATTGTTTCTATTTGTTTTATCCGGTTTCCGAGCCGATTTTACGTCACAATAGATCGTACAACGCGCAGTGCTTGGGGAGGCGCAACCGTCCAGGCGCGCGGGTCGAAGCCGCCGCTATATAGTGATATCCATATGCGATGTCGACTCTCCTCGATCGTACGCGCAGATGCGGAAAGTCGCACCCCGGCGCCGAGCCTGTCAGAAGCTCTCAACCCAGGGCCTGAGCTCCATTTCCCAGGTCCAGGCACTGCGGTGCTGGCGATGGATGCCGAGATAGGCCTCAGCGATCGCATCCGGCGACAACCGACGGTCCTGCGGCTCGGAAGCCTGTTCGGACGCGGCCGGGGCTATGGCGCCATCGACAATGAAATGCGCAACGTGGATGTTCTTGGGAGCCAGTTCGCGGGCCATCGACTGCGCCAGTCCGCGCAGCCCAAATTTCGGCATCGCAAAGCCGGCAGAGCCGGCAAACCCCTTCACGCTTGCCGTCGCTCCGGTGAAGAAGATCGATCCCGAGCCCTGGGCGAGAAATCGCCGGGCTGCCTGCTGGCCGACCAGGAAGCCGCCATAGGCCCCGACCAGCAGCGCCTGCCGGACAGCTTCGGGGTCGAGCTCAGCTATCGGTCCGCGGGCACGGCCGCTGGCGTTGAAGATCACGAGCGAGAGCTGGCCTGCCTTGTCTGCGACCTCAAACAGATGCTCCACCGACGCAATGTCGCAGACATCCGTTGCCACTGCCTGCGCGCCAGTCTGCGCCAGCAAGGCGTCGAGCTTTTGGATATCGCGGGCAGCCAGAACGACGCGAAAACCCTGGCCGGCAAGGAGGCGCGCAAGCGAGGCGCTCAATCCGGAGCCCGCCCCTGCGATGACGGCGACGTTCGATGTCATGGTGCCTCTCCTTCTTTGCACCGATTTGCAGCCGGTGCCTGGATCGAATGACGTGCTGGAATTTGCCGGATCGGCGCGGCCCAGGCAATGCGCCGGGCGGAACAGAAAAAAATGGCCGGGCAGAAAACGGCCCGGCCAAAAAGAAGGTCATAACCTTCAGAGGGGAACACCGTCCTGCGGAATGGGAGGAGACCGCCGAACGGATTTTTCCCTTTTGGACCGATTTTCGCCGAAAAGCGACGAATGGTTTTTCAAAATAAGTTGAAAGCGCAAAAATCCTGTTCTTCGCGCCCCCAATGAAAGCTCAGCTCGCCCGGGCTTCCGGCTCCAGCAGGTCGGCGTAATGACGGCGCGCGACGTCGGGATGCGAACGCAGCCGGCTTTTCAGAACATTGGTTCCGACATCGCGAAAGAGCGGATTGTCCGGATCGCTGGCCGGCCCGCGGGCCTGCTTCGCAAGGTCCTCGGGAAGATCAAGCAACGGTATCGTCGCATCGAGTTTGGCGCTGAAGAAGAACGGCACCGAAATGCGTTCGACACCGGCAGGCGGTGTCACCACGCGATGCACCGTCGCGCGCAGATAGCCATTCGAGGCCAGCTCAAGCAATTCGCCGATGTTGACCACGAGCGTTCCGGGGATGGGGTCTACGTCCACCCAGCTTCCATCATAGTCGACTTGCAGTCCCTTATTGTCATCCTGGAGCAGCAGCGTGAGAAAGCCGCCATCCTTGTGCGGGCCGACCCCCTGGTCGCCGCCGGTTGCTTCGCGGCCGGGGTAACGCACGATCTTCATGCGGTGGTTGGGCGAGTCGCGATAGATCGGGTCGAAGGCGTCTTCATCCTGGTCCAGCGACAGCGCGAATGCCTTGAGCAGGCGGATGGCCACGGCTGTCGCCTTGGCCTGCCATGCCAGGAGCGCCGGGCGGAGTTCCGGCAGTGCCGCGGGCCACTGGTTCGGGCCTTGCAGTCGCGTCCAGGCGGGAATTCCAGGCCCCTGCGCTATGGGCTGGCGCTCGACGCCGATGTCGAGCTGTTCGCGCCAGTCCGCCATGCCTTTGGTCAATTCGCCGCCAGCGCGCGTGTAGCCACGAAATTGCGAGGACTTGACCATTTCGATGGCGAGCTTGTCCTGTTCCGGCAAGGCAAAGAAGCGCCGTGACGCGGTGAGCACCTCGCTGATCTCGGCCCAGGAGATGCCGTGCCCAGCCAGGTAGAAAAAACCGATGTCGCGCGAGGCGGAGCGCAAATCCACCAGAAACGTGCGGCGCTCCGAGGCGCCTTGTTCAAAACGGCTGAGATCGAGCACGGGCACTATTCTGGGCATATCAGGCTCCTTCCCTTGGCTAGCGAATACGGCATGAAGCCTCCACCCGAAGCCAGGTTTGTTGGACATGCAGGCACTTACACGGCCGAGGCCGCATCGGTGCGCGCAGTCTCATCGACTTCGGATTGCCGAGGAAGGAACGATCAGCCTTTCAATGCTGGCCGCGACGAATAATTTTTCCATTCGCGCGGGCGGCGGTTAGCTTTAGTCACCCAAAGCTGACGCTTTCCCAATGCCGCAGTTCATGCCAGCCACTCCTTGATCGCCGGGCGGGCAAGAACCGTCCGCATCCGGTCTTCGGCGTCGGCAACGACAAGCGCCATCGGCGCCCGGGTCGGCCCGCAATCGACGCCGATGACGCGGAAGGCCGCCTTCATGCCCGGCAGCACGCCGGTATCCAGCAAGACCTCGACGAAATCCTGCGATATCATCTGCAGCGTTTTCGCCCGTGGCAGATCGCCGGCACGGATTGCCTGGTCGATTGCCACATACAGTCTGCCGAGCAGATTGTAGGTGGTGCCGATGCCGCCTTCGGTGCCGAGCATGCCGGCGGCGGCATAAATCTCGTCGAAGCCGTAGTAGAACAGTTTTTGCGGCTGCCGCTTGCGCAGCAGCGAATATTTGAACAGGTCGGTGGAGGTGAATTTGATGCCGACGACATTGCCTAGGTCGAGCAGCCGGACCAGCAGGTCGAGCGGCAATGGCCGACCGGTGCGCAAGGGTATCTCGTAGACGATCAGCGGCAAATCCGTCGCCGACGCCAGAGCCTGATAATAGCCAAAAACCTCCTCGTCCGAGAACGGGTAGGAGTGCGGCGGCAGCGCCGATAGCGCGTGGTAGCCGAGCTTTTGCGCCTGCCGGGCCAGACGGATGGAATCGCGCAGGTTCGGCATGCCGACATGGGCGATCAGCGTGGTGCCAGAGCTTGCCGCGTTGGCGAAGACCACCTCCTGCTGGGCCGCCAGTTCGTCCACCGTCAGCAGGCCGGATTCGCCGCTGCTGCCGCCGACATAGAGGCCGGCCAGACCTTGGCGCAGGACGTATTCGATGATGTTGCGCTGGCGCTGCGGATCGAACTCGCCTGCATCGCTCAGTCCGGTCATCAAGGCGGCATACATGCCCGCCAATTGCTTGGTCATTCAGGGATCCTCAGTCTTTCCAGAGATTTCATTGTGTGGCTTCGCCGGCATGGTGGCAGGCGACGAGATGCTGGCCGGCGACATCAGAGCCAAAATCGCGGACCTGCGGGTCCACCTTGGTGCAGATATCCGTTGCAAGAGGGCAGCGTGGATGAAAATGGCAACCCGGCGGCGGCTTCGACGGGTCGGGCACGGCGCCGCCGAGCACGATGCGCCGGCGCGTTCCACCGGCCTTCGGATCGGGCACCGGGATCGCCGAAAGCAGCGCGCGCGTATAGGGATGCAGCGGACTGCCGAACACCGCCTTGGTGGTACCGATCTCGACGATCCGGCCGAGATACATCACCGCGACGCGATCGCTGAGATAGCGGATCATCGACAAATCATGGCCAACAAACAGATAGGTCAGCCCAAGGCGCGCCTTGAGGTCGTCGAGCAGGTTGACGATCTGCGCCTGGATGGAAACATCGAGCGCCGAGATCGGCTCGTCGGCAATGATGAATTTCGGATTGGCCGCCAGCGCCCGGGCAATGCCGACGCGCTGGCGCTGGCCGCCGGAGAGCTCGAACGGGTAGCGGTCGCGCAGCGCCTCCCGCAAGCCGACCAGCGCCAGCAACTCGCGTACGCGAGCGTCGCGCGAGGCGCGCGTGCCGATCTTCTGGGCGCGCAGCCCCTCGCCGATGATGCGCCCGACGGTCATGCGCGGATTGAGCGAACCGAACGGGTTCTGGAATACCATCTGCATGTCGCGGCGGCGTTGCTTGAGCTGTTCGCCCGTCGCAGTCGCATAGTCCCTGCCCTCGAACAGGATGCTTCCGGCGCTCGGGCGCTCCAGGCCGAGCACAGCGCGGCCGGTCGTCGACTTGCCGCAGCCGCTTTCGCCGACCAGCGCCAGCGTCTCGCCGCGCAACACTTCGAAACTCACCCCGTCGACGGCATGCACGGCGCCGACCTGCCGCCTGAGCACGCCACGCCGGATCGGGAAATACACCTTGAGATCAGCGACTACGAGCAGCGGTTCCTGGTGCGACTTAGCCATGGCCGATTTGTCCGCAGCCATCGCTGCCTTGCGTGGCAATCGCTCCACCTCCCGCCAGCGCCAGCAGGCTGTCGTGTGGCCATCCGCAACCGCCTCCAGCGGCGGCTTTTGCTCGCGGCAGCGCGCCTCGGCATAATCGCAGCGCGGCGCGAAGGCACAGAAGGTAGGGGCCAGAGTGACATTGGGCGGCGCGCCCTTGATCGGCACCAGCCTGGTGTTGGCCGCCGTCAGCGACGGAATCGAGTTCAACAGGCCGATCGTGTACGGATGCTTCGTTGTCGAAAACAGCTCGTCGACCGCCGCGCTTTCCACGATCGAGCCGGCATACATCACCGCGACGCGATCGACGAAGCCGGCGACGAGACTGAGATCATGGCTGATCCAGATGATCGCCATGCCGAGCTGTTTCTGCAGGCGCACGACCAGTTCGACGATTTGCGCCTGGATGGTGACGTCGAGCGCCGTCGTCGGCTCGTCGGCGATCAGGATCGACGGCTTGCAGACCAGCGCCATGGCGATGCCGATGCGCTGCAATTGACCGCCGGAGAACTGGTGCGGGAAGGCGCGCATGCGCTTCGGTGCATTGGCGATACCGACCAGACCCAGCATGTCGAGCGCCTGGCGCTGGGCCTCGGCCTCGCTCAAGTCCTGGTGTTCGCGCAGCGCCTCGGTCAGCTGCAGGCCGATGGTCAGCACCGGATTCAGCGACGACATCGGATCCTGGAAGATCATGGCGATGTCGCGGCCGCGGATCCGGCGCAACTCGCTGTCGGGCATGGCCAGGAGATCACGGCCGCGAAACAGCGCGCGGCCCGCGGTGACCCGGCCGGGCGGCTTGCGGATCAGGCCCATCAGCGTCTGCACGGTGACCGACTTGCCAGAGCCGCTCTCGCCGACGATCGCCAGCGACTCGCCTTCGGTAAGCTCGAAAGAGACGTCGTTGACCGCATAGACGGAATTGCCGCTCGGCCCGAATTCGACGCTCAGCCCCTGCACGGATAGCACCGGGGCCTGCCCCGGCAATTCGGCAGGCCGATCATGGGCGAGCGTGTCCGGCCGCATCATTTTGCGCCCCCGCCCATAATGTGCTGCGGGTCGAGCGCGTCGCGCAGGCCGTCGCCGACAAAGTTGATGCTGAGTACGGCCATCGCGATCATCGCGCCGGGCGGGATCCACATCCAGGGCTGGCTCTCCAGGATCGACAGCGTGCGCGCATTGCGCAGCATGTTGCCCCAGCTCGCGGCCGGCGCCTGCGCGCCCAAGCCGAGGAAGGACAGCGATGCCTCGAGCAGGATGACGGTCGCGACGTCCAGCGTGATCGCCACCAGTATCGGGCTCAGCACATTTGGCAGGATGTGCTCGAAGATGATGACGGAGGGCGAGGTGCCAAGCGAGCGCGCGGCGAGGACGAATTCCTGATTGCGCAACGCCAGGATTTCGCCCCGCGTCAGCCGGGCGATGGACGGCCAGCTGAGCAGCCCGATGACCACCATCGTGTTGAAGATGCTCGGACCGACGACAGCGACGAAGGCGATGATGATGACCAGGCGCGGAAAGGTCAGCACCATGTCGATCAGGCCCATCAGCAAGAGGTCGACCTTGCCACCAAAGTAGCCGGCGACGCAGCCGACGAAGATACCTATTGCCGCAGAGATCGCCACGGCGACAAAGCCGACCGTCAGCGAGATGCGGCCGCCATAGAGGATGCGGGCAAAGATATCGCGACCGGTGCCATCGGTGCCCAGCCAATGGACGCCGCCGGGCGGCTGGTTGCGGCCCCTGAGGTCGATGTCGTTTGGCCCGTAATGGGCGATCAGCGGCGCCAGCACGCAGGCCAGCACGATGATGGCAAGCATGACCAGGCCGAGCGTCGCCAGGCGGTGCTGCAGGAAGCGGCGCGCCGCTTCGCCCCACAAGCCGCGCGAGACGCCGGAGGCAATGGTCACATCGGCTGCGGTGGCGTCAGTCATAGCTCACCCGCGGGTCGAGCACGCTGTAGGCAAGATCGGTCGCTAGGTTCGCCAGCATGACGATGATGGCGGTGATCAGCACATAGCCCATGATGACCGGACTATCCCGGTTCACCACGGAATCGATGAACATCAGGCCGATGCCTGGCCACTGGAAGATCGTCTCGATCACCACCGAGCCGCCGAACAGCGTCGGCAAGGCAAGGCCGAAGACGGTGACCAGCGGGATCAACGCGTTGCGCAAGCCGTGGCGTAGCGTGATCGTGCTGGGACGCAGGCCCTTGGCCTTGGCGGTGCGCATATAACTCTGGTTCAGCACTTCCAGCATGCCGGCGCGGGCGTAACGCATGAAGATCGCGGCACGGAACAGCGCAAGGGCTGCCGCCGGCAGGATCAGATGCCTGAGATTGTCGAGCAGCGAGAAGCTGTCGCCGGCCGTCGAA
The DNA here is from genome assembly GCF_040320945.1 of Mesorhizobium sp. M0587. Taxonomy (NCBI): domain Bacteria; kingdom Pseudomonadati; phylum Pseudomonadota; class Alphaproteobacteria; order Hyphomicrobiales; family Phyllobacteriaceae; genus Mesorhizobium; species Mesorhizobium sp. M0587. The sequence goes on along the minus strand of NZ_JAMYQP010000001.1, from coordinate 145,860 downwards.
ATGCCCGAGGACGGCAGCCAGCGCAGCTCAAGCGCAAACACATAGACGAGCAGTAGCCCCATGAAGAAATCGGGGATTGAGACGCCGACAAAGCCGGCGAGCGTCAGCGAATAGTCGGTGAACTTGTATTGCCTGAGCGCCGAGACCACCCCGAGCGTGGCGCCGATGACGAAGGCCACGAGCAGCGCCACGCCCATCAGCTCCAGCGTCATCGGCAGGCGCTCGCCGATGATCTCGCCGACACCGCGGCCGTTGACGAAGGAGCGGCCGAGATTGCCGTGCAGGATCTGGCCGATCCAGTTGAGGTACTGGATATAGAGCGGCTGGTCGAGGCCGAGCTCGCCGCGCCGCATCGCGATCAGTTCATCGCTCGACGGCGCCTCGGCCGTGATCATCGCCAGTACGGCATCGCCCGGCATGGCGTGCGCGATGGCGAAGACGATCACGGTGACACCGAACAGCACGGGAATGCTGAGCAGCAGCTTGCGCAAGAGGTAGCTGAGCACCGGCCTCTCCTATGGCTGAAGGCGGCTCTTGAGGCGCCTGATCATGAGGCTCCGGCAGAACCCCATGATCGGCAAGCGATGACGTTCCACAGGGGCTATTTCGCCACTTCCCACTTCTCGACTTCGTTGTAGACCGGGTGATTGAAGATCACGAGCGGCTGCTCCTTGAAGTGTTGCGCCAGGCCGACGATGCGATTGTTGAAGGCGAGTGGGCGCACCTCGTTCCACAGCCAGGCCTTGGGCAGGTCTTGGTTGAGGATGCGCGAGGCTTCCTGATAGCTCGCGGCGCGCACGGCGCGGTCGTTCGATTCCAGCCCCTTGTTGAAGAGTTCGTCGACCTTGGGATTGCAATACCCCATGGCGAGAGGCTTGGCGCCGCAAACGACCAGCGGCGAGCCGAGCGAGGGATCAAGCCCCACGCCATTGGCGAAGAAGCCCATCTGGAAGCTGCCGTCGGCATAGACCTGGTTGATCGCCGCCGGATCGAGCAGCCGCGGCTGAATGTTGACGCCGACTGCGGCCAGATAGCTCTGAATGGCGGTTACGGTGTCGACGTTCATCTGGTCGGAATAGTAGTAGATGAAGTCGACCGGCTGGCCGGCGTCCCAGCCGGCGTCGGCGAGCAACTGCTTGGCCTTGTCGGGATTGTAGTCATACTGTTCGAGGTCCTTGGCGCGCGCCCAGTCCTGCGGGAACAGCGTGTTCAACAGTTCGCCGGCGCCTTGCTTGACCGTCTCGATGATCGCCTTGCGATCGATGGCATAGAGCATCGCCTGGCGCACGCGCACGTCGGCGAAGCGCTTGTTCTCCAGGTTGAACTGCAGATAGGTCGGCAGGCCGGCCGAGAATTTCGGCAGCACCGTCAGATAATCGAGCTTCTGCAAGCGGGCGAGCTCGGAGATCGGCACGCCGCCGCCCTCATAGGACATGGCGTCGACTTCCTGCGTCTCCAGGGCGGCTATGATCGGCGGCACATCCTTGTAGATCTGGTAGATGATACGATCGAGCTTCGGCGCGCCGAGGAAATAGTCAGGGTTGCGGTCGACCTCGACATACTGATCGCTCTCATATTTCTTCCAGATGAACGGGCCGGTGCCGACGCGGTTGACCCAGAAGGCATTGCCCTTGATATCGCCGGGCGCGACCTTGCCCAGGATGTGTTCGGGAAAGATGCTGATCGCGATCAGCTGCAGCTCGACCCAGAGCGGCTTTGCGCTGTCGAGCTCGATCTGGACGGTGGTGTCGTCAAGCGCCTTCACCCCGGCAAGCGCGCTGGCCGAACCGTCCTGGAGCGCCTTGTATCCGGCCACGGCCGAAAGCTTCTGCGACCACGGCGAGCCGACCTTCGGATTGGCGTAGAGGTTGAGGCTGAACACCACGTCCTTGGCGGTAAAGGGTTGGCCGTCGTGCCATTTGACGCCGTGGCGCAGGTTGAAGACGTAGGTCTTGCCGCCGTCCGGCGTCTTCCAGCTTTCGGCCAGCATCGGTTGCACGCCGTCGCCCGTCCACTTGATGTGGACAAGCCCTTGCAGAACCGTCTCGTCGAGCCGATGACCGCAGGTGGTGTGCAGCGTGCCCATCTCGATACAGCCGGTGCGCATGGCGGAACGGAACGTGCCGCCTCCTTCGGCCTTGGCGGCCACGACGGCAAACATCAACGCCAGCGCCGGCACAAGGCTCATCAACAGTCGTCTCATGGAATTCTCCTCCCGTTGTTTTCATCGGCCGAAATCGGGGCGTGCCCTGCTCCCGCGCCAGGCCTCGCCTGTCGCGCCGGCCACCGCACTATCAGCCCGCGGTGGCCTCCTCCAACCCTTCGGTCCCGCAAGTCCTCACTTGCGGCGACTGGTCTAATAGCTTAAAAGGTAGACCATGCACAATATGCCAATTCGAAAAAAATTGTCCAACGAAGTCCGCCTCCGCCTGGAGGAGATGATCCGGGACGAAGTCTATCCGGTCGGCGCTTCGCTGCCGTCCGAGCGCGACCTGATGTCGATGTTCGATGTCGGCCGTCCCTCGGTGCGCGAGGCGCTGTTTGCGCTGGAGAAGATGGGACTGGTGCGCATCAACAGCGGCGAGCGACCCAAAGTCACCCGGCCCACGCCGCGCAACATGCTGGAGCAGCTGACCGGCACGGCACATCTGTTGATGGACCAGCCCGACGGCATTGGCCATTTCGAGCAGTTGCGGCTGTTTCTGGAAGTCTCTATTGCGCGCCATGCCGCCGAGATGGCGAGTCGTCAGCAGGTCGACGCGCTTGCCGCCGCGCTTGCCGAAAACGAACGCGCCATTCCCCGCGCCCGCGCATTCGCCGTCACCGACGTCGCCTTTCATCGCGTGCTGACCGCGATCCCCGGCAATCCGATCTTCCTCGCCGCGCACGAAGCGCTGGTGGAATGGCTGATCAACCAGCGCATCCACATGGCCAATACCGAGGTCGAGAACCGCAGGAGCTTCGCCGGCCACAAAAGCGTGTTCGAAGCCATCGAACGGCACGATCCCGAAGCGGCCGGCAAGGCGATGCGCGAGCATCTGGAAAACGTCCGACGCAAGTTCAACCCGGGTCCAGCGAATGTCACACCAACAATTTCGCCAGATCGATCTCGGTGATGTGCCAGCGGCCAAGATTTGCGGTGTAGAGTTTGTCGCCCTTGAAGGCGATGTTGGTGGGGTGCGCCAGCGTGGTCGCCGCCGGATCCTCGATCAGCACTTCGAGACCTCGATCCTGTCGCCAGCGATAGATCCGGCTCGGCTCGTAGCATGAGATGAAGAGCGAGCCGTCCGGCGCGAAGGCAACGCCATCCGGGACATTGCGCACGCCTTCGACGACGACCTGCCGTGACCCAGCCGCACCGTCGCCGAGGATCGGTATATAGCTGATGCAGGCCGCGTCGCTCTCCACGACATAGAGGCCGTTGCCATCCGGCGCCATCGCCATCCCATTGGCAAACGACATGGCCTCCCGGGACCACGGGCTGCCCTCGCCGGTCCGGAGGTCGTAGCGGAAAATGCCCGAGCGATTGTCTTCGCCGACGCTGTCCGACACGTAGAGCCAGCCTCTCGCCTCGTCGACGATCGGATAGTTCGGTACGCGGATGCCGGACGAAGCGAAGCGCTCCATATGGGCTGTCGCGGCATCCCAGCGAAAGATCGCGGCATGCCTGAGATCGCAGGCAAAACAGTTGTCCACGCTGTCCAAAGCGATGCCAAGCAGAAACCCATCGGTGCCGCCCATACGTTCGACCGAGCCGCCATCGGCGGCCAGCCGCAGAAGATCGCCGGTTTCGGTGCCGCACCAGATCGAACCATCGCGGTGGACAGCCACGCCCTCCGGATGCGCGACGCGCGGGCTGGTGAAGATGCCGTCGAAGAAGACGCGCGGCGGACATGTCGAGCAGCGGCTTTTCACCTGAACAAGTAGTTTTTACATACGCAACAGCCTGGTGATTTCCTCAAGCCAGCCCGAACCGCTCCACGGCGCGCATGATGCCGCGCAGTTCGGCGAGGCCTTTCAGCCGGCCGATCAGCGAGTATCCGGGATTGATCCTGGTCTTGCCGATGTCGTCGGCGAGCAGGTGACCGTGGTCGGGCCGCATCGGAATGCGCCAGTCGGCACGGCCTTCCCGGCGGCGGCGTGCCTCCTCCTGCATCAGAGCGAGGATGACGTGCGCCATGTCCGTCCCGCCTTCGAGATGCTCGGCTTCATAGAACGAGCCGTCATCCTCGATGGTGATGTTGCGCAGATGGACGAAATGGATGCGGTCGGCGAATTCCTTGACCATGCCGACGATATCGTTGTCGGCGCGCGTGCCGTAGGAGCCGGTGCAGAACGTCAGGCCGTTGGCAGGGCTGTCGACGGCGTTGAGGATGAAACGCGCATCCTCGGCGGTCGAAACGATGCGCGGCAGGCCGTAGAGCGAGAAGGGCGGATCGTCGGGATGGATGCACATGCGCACCCCTTCCTGGTCGGCCACCGGAATGATCTCGCGCAGAAACCAGGCAAGGTTGTCGCGCAACTCCTTCGGCCCGATCGCATCGTACTCCGCCAAGGCCTCGCGAAAACTGTCCCTGTTATAGCTGCGCTCGGTCGCCGGCAGGCCGGCGATGAGGTTGCGCTCGATCCTGTCGATCTTCTCGTCGCTCAACTCCCTGAGCCGCGCTTCGGCCTCGGCGATACGGGCGGCGCTGTAGCCGGCCTCGGCATTCCTGCGCTTCAGCACGAACAGGTCGTAAGCCGCGAAATCGATCGCGTCAAAACGCAAGGCATAGCCTGTCGTCGGCAGCCGGTAGGCCAGATCCGTGCGGGTCCAGTCGACGACAGGCATGAAATTGTAGCAGATCGTCGCGATACCGGCCTTGGCTAGCGCACGGATCGTGTCCTTGTACCAGCCGACATAGCGGAGCCTTTCCGCCGAGCCGATCTTGATCGAGTTGTGGACGGGAATACTCTCGACCACCGACCAGGTCAGCCCCGCCGCCTCGATGATGCGTTTGCGCTCCAGAATGCTCTCGATCGGCCAGGCGCGCCCGTCATAAATGTCATGCAACGCCGAGACCACGCCCGTCGCACCTGCCTGCCTGACATGATCGAGCGTCACCGGGTCGTCCGGTCCATACCAGCGCCAGCACTGTTCCATTGCGACTTTCCTTCTGCGAGAGAACGGCAACTTATTGTTGGACCACAATGAGAGTCAAACTAAAATTCCGAGTTCTTTTGCGCGGGACGAGGCTCTGAATTTCAGCGCTAGGACCCCAAAATCCGATCGAAGCGATTGTTTCCGGCAAATGCTGCGTTATTGTGGTCCAACAATTACAGGAAGGTTCGCTCTTGGGAAACTCTAAGGCCTTGCGCGAGAACGCCGCCGGGAGGCGCGCCGGCAGGTCTGCGGTCGACACGACGGCCGGGCGAATTCTTGATCTGATCCGCGCGCGACAATTGAATGTCGGCGACGTGCTGCCGACCGAACGTGAGCTGAGCGAGATCACCGGCGCCAGCCGCAACACCGTGCGCGAGGCGTTGCGGACCATCCGCACCTACGGCCTTATCCAACCCAAACCCCGGGTCGGCGCCGTTTTAGCCGACGGGCAAAGCGTCGCCATCCAGAATTTTTTCGCCGCGCATATGGATATATCGCGCTCGTCCTTCGCCGATATCCAGGGCTACAGACGCATCATCGAAGTCGGCATCGGCGACCACATCGTGCTGCATGCCTCGAACGAACAGATCGAGGCACTCGACGGGATCAACGCCCGGATCGTCGCTAGCCAGTCGATCGAAGAGGCCGCCGAAAACGATTTCAATTTCCACATGGCGCTGATCCGGCTGTCGGACAATCGTATGCTGGCGGACATGTATTCCTTCCTTTCCCCTGTGATCCTGCGGATCATGACTATCGGAAAGGAACGGCGCCCGGTGCTGGCCGACACGCTGGCCGCGCATGGCGAGATCATCGCGGCGCTGCGCGCCCGCGACAGGCTGGCTTATGCGTATCTGGTGAGCCGTCATCTCGATTTCGCCCTGCGTTTCCTGCCGGAAGAACCGGCTTCCGATCGTGAGTGAAGGAGTTCCCGCAATGAAGGATTTCGACGGCAAGGTGGCCTTGGTGACGGGGACGACCGGAATTGGCCTGGCGACCGCCAGGCGCCTCGCGGCAGGCGGCGCGGCGATCATCGCCTGCGGTATCGACCGTGTCGCGAACGCGGCGATGAAGGCGGAACTGCAACGCTCGGGGGGCGGGGCATTGGTCATAGACGCGGACGTCTCCGTTCCGGATCAGGTGCGCGACGCGGTCGCCGCCGGTGTCGAGCGGTTCGGCGGTCTCGACGCCATCGTCAACTCGGCGGCGGTCCATCCCTACGGAACCGCAACCAGTACCGATTTCGACACCTGGAACAAGGCGATGGCGGTCAATGTCGGCTCGATCTACCTGACCGCGCATTTCGGCATCCCTGAAATGGCCAAGCGAGGCGGCGGCGCCATCGTCAACGTCGCTTCCGTGCAAGGCTTCGCCTGCCAGCAGAACGTCGCTGCCTATGCCACCACCAAGGGCGCCATCCACACGCTGACGCGTTCATTGGCGCTCGATTACGCGGCGGCCGGCATCCGGGTCAATTCGGTCAGCCCGGGCTCGATCCGCACGCCCATCTTGGAAAAGGCCGCGCGCGGCGACAATGGCAGCGACGCCGATGTCGAGGATGCCTATAGGCGCTTCGGCGCGGCCCATCCGCTTGGCCGTATCGGCGAGCCGGAAGAAGTGGCGGAGCTCATCGCGTTCCTGTGCTCGTCCAAAGCCGGGTTCTGTACCGGCGCGGACTACAAGATCGACGGCGGCCTGACCGCTGGCATCGGCGTGAAATAAGCGATGAAGATCGGTCTTGGGACGAAGCCTATGACGGTGTCATCATCCCCGACCATACGCCGGAAATGTCCTGCGACGCCCCCTGGCACGCCGGCAAGGCTTTTGCATTGGGCTATATGCGCGCCTTGGTCCAGAACGCCCCGACCTTGGGGCCTTCGCGTACCACCCGTTCCATGAACATCGTGGTATAACCCTCATCACAAGATCGGCGCGCCCCTATGCCGGCAACGCCGAAATGTATCATTTGTTCGAGAATGAGCTCTTCGTCGCGGTGGCCGGAGACGAGATGGATCCGCTGTGACGACCTGGCTCCGGCAAATGGCTATGCGCCGGATCTCGGAGCTGCCAGCCTTTGGGCATGCCATCTCAAATGATCGTCCATGAACGTCGAAATGAAGAAATACGAGTGGTCGTATCCTTCCTGCATGCGCAGTTCCAAGGGAATGCCGGCCTTGGCGCAGGCCGCTTCGAGAAGCCAGGGTCTCAGCCCATCATCAAGAAATCCGTCCGACGTACCTTGATCGATCAAGAATTCCGGGAACCGGTGGCCATCTTCGATGAGCAAGGTGGTATCGTAGTTCCGCCATGAAGCCGCGTCCGTGCCGAGATATTTCTCGAAGGCCGGCTTCGACCAGCCAGCGGTGCTTGGCTGCACGATCGGCGCAAAGGCCGAGCAGCTTTTGAAGCGCTCGGGATTTTTGAGCGCTATCGTCAGTGCGCCATGGCCGCCCATGGAGTGGCCAAAGATCGCCTGCCGCGTCATATCGACCGGAAATTCCTGCGCGATCAGAGCCGGCAGTTCCCCTGTGACGTATGAGTACATGCGATAGTTCTTCGCATAAGGCTCCCGCGTCGCGTCGAGGTAGAAGCCGGCGCCGCAACCAAACTGCCAATTGTCCTTCTCGTCGGGAATATCGGCGCCACGCGGACTGGTGTCGGGACAGACGACGATCAAGCCAAGTTCCGCGGCCATGCGCCGGTACTCGCCCTTGTCCATCACATTCGCATGGGTGCAGGTCAGGCCGGAAAGATACCACAGCACGGGGCAAGGCGTTTCCCGGGCCTGCGGCGGCACGAAAACGGCAAACGTCATTTCGCAGGCGCAGACACCCGAAGCGTGGGAATAGACGCCCTGGACGCCACCATGAGATTTGGCGGCGGAGATGATCCTCATCTTTCCCGGCATGTGTTCCTCTCACCAACCATCAATCGCGACCGGCGTATCTACGGCATTGAATGGGACCGCGGCAAGCTTGTGGATCGACCAGCGGCACCGGCATTCCACAATGCCTTTGCATGTGCGGCGAGTTTCGCGGAGCTATCGTTCAGTCGACGGGCGCTCCTCAGGACGACGTCCAGTCGTCGACAGCTGTTGTCTATGTCGTAGGAAAATCGGGCGAGAACTCCTCGACAATACGGTCGAGGCGCCCGAACACCTCGGTGCACGGCCCCTATGCTCGCGCTCCGTTGCCGAACGAGCCTGGTCAACGCTTGGCGCTCTCGCTGTCCGTATCGGCCCGCGCAAGGAACTGCTCGGCCGTGGCGGGGAGATGGTCCTTCAACCAGTCGGCCATCGCGACTTCTTCTCGAAGGTTTTCCTCACAGACCTGTGCGACCTCGGTTTCCCCTAGCGATCGGGCGGCGGCGATAAGGATGGTGTAGGACGCGATCTCCATGTGCTCGAACGTGTAGCTAGCGAGCGATCCCTTCATCACCTCGTCCCCGGCGAAGACGCCGCTCAGCGACTGCGCCATTGCCGTCAGCTTGCCGCCGGCATCCTTCAGCGTGGAGGACCCTTGCCCGATGCGGTCGAGACAGGTCTTGAGCCGAGCGGCCTGCTGCCTGGTTTCATCGAGGTGCTGCCGGATCCGCCCACTCAATTCCGGATAGCTCTCTATCCGCTTCAACTGCCCGTTCAGCATGGTCTCGGCCCGCTCCTCCATGGCGTGCGCATCCCTGAGCCATTGGACAAGCCATTCATGCGATTCCGACATTTCGTTTCTCCTTGATGATCAGATCGAACTTTCAAGAAGAGATATTGTTCCTCGTCGGCTCAGCCGAAGAACAAACATGCGAACTGGCCTCCGGATGCGAGGCGATGGCCGCTGCCATGACAGCTGAGAAGTCCCCAAAGAGCCCTGCTCCGATGCAGTAAGGCTCCAAACGCGCCGCCATCGACGGCACGTTTCCTCTGAGATTCAGGGCAGTTGGTTTTCTCGCTCGGCGTCAGCGGGCCGGGTCTATGCGGCTTGCTGCATTGCCCTTTCGTTCACGCCGGTCTCTCCGAGTTGCGTCAGCGCTTCGTCCGTCGCCTTTTCTTCCTCGAGCGTCTGCTCAAGCAGAGGAATCGCATCCTTCAGACCGAGGAGCCCGGCCCAGGTGACCAGTGTCCCGTAACGGGCGATCTCATAGTGCTCGACGGCTTGGGCAGCAGCGACGAGCCCAGCGTCCAACGCCGGCGCCTCTTCGAACTCCTCCAGTATCTCCTGGCCCTCCTCGATGATGCCGTCAATGGCGGGGCACGTCTTTCCCTGCGCCCGCTTACCGAAAATCTCGAAGACCTGCTGCAGCCGTTCGACCTGGTCTTCGGTCTCCTCGCGGTGCTTTTCAAATGCGGCGGTCAACTCCGACGATTCGGCCCCCTTCGCCATCTTCTTCAACGCAGTCAGGATCTTGCGTTCGGCGTAGTATATATCCTTCAGTCCGTCATAGAACAGGTCTTCGAGACCTTTGGCATTGCTTTGCGAACTCTTTTTCGTGGCCATCTTCATCTCCGACAATCGAGGAATGCGAATCGAGCGACACGCTCAGCTTTAACAATGCTGCTCGGGAGTTGTTCCTTCGCGTCGTCGAGAAAACTGTCGGTCAGGGCGCCGCGGCGATGGCGCACAATCCAGGGGCAGACATCGTGTCTCGTCACAATGGCATCCTGGCCGCCCCAGCAAAATTATCGATTTCGCTGGAACGTCTCGTCGAGATCGAAGTTTCTGCTTTTGCAGCAGTTTCCCCTCAACCGCTGCCGATCGGGAACCCTCCCGATCTGCCCGCGTCCTTCTGCAGGGACGCGGGCATTTGCATGGAAATCGTCAAACGTTCGGCCATTGGAACAAACTTGCCGCAGCGCGTTGGCCTGCCGATCCAATCGCCCGCAAGGACCTTCAAACTCGCCCGGCAGGCAGAGCGTTGCCGAGCGATGCCGGCACCGGACGTGGGTGGGTGGTCGGCAGCAGAATGTCGTTGCGGCGGCCAAAGGCGACCAGCGTTGTCCGCACGGTCTGCGGATCTATCTCGCCGGCGATGCCGGCCTTGCAGGCATTGAGCGCGACGGCGTGGGCGCCGTTGCGTCTGGCGGCGGGCCAATCCTGAAGCAAGGCGTAGGCTTGCATGACATTCTCGACTCTCACCGGAAAACCCATTCCCACCAGAAGGGTGACCGGTTCTTCAAACTGCCCGCGATCCATGGCTTGTGCCTCCTTTCGATTGTGCAGGACCTGCAACGGGCCGGGCACCTGAGAGCGCGGCCCGCCGCGGATAGGGCGAATGCGTCGGGATTACATGCATGGCGGACGCGACCGCCGGTCCAGTGATGCTGATTCCGGCCAGTTCGATCTTGGCCGAGTCCGGCTGAAGCACCGGGGTACTCCGGCCCGGCGCCGGCAGGGCCTTGTGCGCCTTGACCAACGCCTCGAGCCAGGCCCCGACGGCAAGGGGAGAAGGGCTGCGGCCGTCCAGCCAGGCCGCGACCTCTCGTTGCGGACAGCCAAGTTCGGCCGCAAGATCTCTTGCCTCCCACCTCAGCGCTTTCAGGCATTCCCGCAACCGGCCCGCAATCATGTCTTGACCTCCTCGGAGGCCGACGAGACGTGCTGCGCGGCAAGAAACATCAGTGTCGATGCCAAAGTGCGCCGGCTCCAGCCGGCAGCTTCGGCCATGTCGATCAGTGCTGTCAGCAGCGGCTTCAGCGCCGCCCTGCATTCGGTCTCGTAGGCCAGGAAATCCTTTGCCGAATGGGTCGGCTGGGGTACGGGCCCGAGGCCAGCCGTCATATCCATGTTTTCCTCCGCTATCTTGCGACCGGTGCCCGCTCCGCCAGGGAGCGGGCGGACTGGCCACACCTCAGAACTCCATGCCGGCGCCGGCGGGCATGGCCGGCGGGGTTTCCTTCTTCGGCTTCTCGGCCACCATCGCCTCCGTGGTTACCAACAGGCCGGCGACGGAGGCTGCATCCTGCAGAGCCGTGCGCACCACCTTGGCCGGGTCGATCACGCCCTGGCCGTAGAGGTCGCCAAACTCGTCGGTCTGGGCATTCCAGCCCCAACCGAACTCGCTCTTCTCCCGCAGCTTGCCAACGATGATCGAGCCCTCGGCGCCGGCATTCTCGGCGATCTGACGAACCGGGGTTTCGATCGCGCGGCGCACGATTTCGACGCCGGTCTTCTGGTCGGCATTGTCGACGAGGACGGCATCGAGTGCCTTGGCGGCCCTCAGCAACGCGACCCCGCCCCCCGGCAGCACACCCTCCTCGACCGCCGCGCGCGTCGCATGCAGGGCATCGTCGACGCGGTCCTTACGTTCCTTGACCTCGACTTCGGTCGAACCGCCGACCCGGATCACCGCGACACCGCCGGCGAGCTTGGCCAGGCGCTCCTGCAGCTTCTCGCGATCATAGTCGGAGGTGGTTTCCTCGATCTGGGCCTTGATCTGGGCGATGCGGCCCTGGATCTCTTCCTTGCGGCCGACACCGTCGACGACGGTAGTGTTCTCCTTCTCGATCACCACCTTCTTGGCACGGCCCAGCATCTGCAGCGTCACGTTTTCCAACTTGATGCCAAGGTCTTCCGAGATCGCGGTGCCGCCGGTGAGGATGGCGATGTCCTCCAGCATGGCCTTGCGGCGGTCGCCGAAGCCCGGCGCCTTGACGGCCGCGACCTTCAGTCCGCCACGCAGCTTGTTGACCACCAGCGTGGCGAGCGCCTCGCCCTCGACATCCTCGGCGATGATCAACAACGGCTTGCCCGACTGCACCACGGCTTCCAGGACGGGAAGCATCGCTTGCAGATTGGCGAGCTTCTTCTCGTGGATCAGCACATAGGGTTCGTCGAGCTCGACGCGCATCTTGTCCTGATTGGTGATGAAATAGGGAGAGAGATAACCGCGGTCGAACTGCATGCCTTCGACCACTTCGAGTTCCGTCTCGGCGGTCTTGGCCTCTTCGACCGTGATGACGCCCTCATTGCCGACCTTCTCCATCGCCTCGGCGAGGAAGCGGCCGATCTCGGCGTCGCCATTGGCTGAAATGGTGCCGACTTGCACGATCTCGTCGTTCTTTGTCACCTTGCGGGCATTGGCCTTTAGTTCGGCGACGACCGCATCGACCGCCTTGTCGATGCCGCGCTTCAGATCCATCGGGTTCATGCCCGATGCAACAGCCTTGGCGCCTTCCTTGACGATCGCCTGCGCGAGGACGGTCGCGGTCGTGGTGCCGTCGCCCGCAAGGTCACTGGTCTTGGAAGCCACTTCGCGCACCATCTGCGCGCCCATGTTCTCGAACTTGTCCTCAAGCTCGATCTCTTTGGCGACGGTGACGCCGTCCTTCGTGATGCGCGGAGCACCGAATGACTTGTCGATGACGACATTGCGGCCCTTGGGGCCGAGCGTCACCTTCACCGCATTGGCAAGAATATCGACGCCGCGCAGCATCTTCTCGCGCGCTTCGGTATGGAATTTCACATCTTTGGCAGCCATTGGATCACTCCTTCATTCAGGCAGCATTCGTTGACTGGTTGGATTCGAAGAAGCCATCAGGCGGCCTTCTTCACTTCGGCGGTCTGCTCGATTACGCCCATCACGTCGCTTTCCTTCATGATGAGCAGGTCCTCGCCATCGAGCCTGATCTCCGTGCCGGACCATTTGCCGAACAGGATGCGGTCGCCGATCTTCACGTCGAGCTCGGTGAGCTTGCCGCTGTCGTCACGCCCGCCGGGACCGACGGCGAGTACTTCGCCCTCCTGCGGCTTTTCCTTGGCAGTGTCGGGAATAATGATGCCGCCGGCCGACTTTTCCTCGGCTTCGACGCGGCGGACCAGGATACGGTCGTGCAATGGACGAAACGTCATGTCGTTCTCCTCATGGACAAGCAGGTTTTGAGCCTCCTCCACACCGGACCGGCAATATCGAGCCGGTGCAGGCGCCGCGATCCTTCATCAACTATCGTGGCGCATATCGAGCTAGTTTTGCTGTTTTTCGGTTTCAAGAGCCTGGCCAAAAAATTTTGGCACACGACCGGGGCGAGTGCCAAAAGCCTGTTATCGCGAAGCTATTTGGTTTGAGTGCCAGGGCTTGCGACTTGAATTTTCGTCGCGATTCAACAGGACCATTCGGGCTCGGCTGCCCCGGGGCGGCCGGAACCGCCGACCTTCTCGAGGCGTTATTTGCAGACGGAGGACATCGATGAACCGAAAGAGCCTTTCGCCGATCATTTCCAACCTGGCCCACAAATTCGACAGGCTCGACGCCTGAACGGAGATATAGGAAAGGAGAAACGCATGGCTGAAAGCGTCAGCAGCGAATTCCGCCTGCAAATGGATGGCTATGGCCTGACCACCGCCGAAATACACTATCATCTGCCGGACCATCCGAGCCTGCTTCAGCTCTATATCTGGCAGGACTACGATCTCGCTCCGGACTTTCCGGAACTCAAGGAGTTTCTCGGCTATTGGGAGCGCGAACTCGATGGCCCGCTCCATTCGGTCCGTGTCGCTCACCACCGCCTCATCCAGCCGTCGGACTGGCGGGCGGTCGACGGCATCATCGCCCTTCAGTGATACGGTAAAGCCGGCGTCCTGCACTAACGCCGGCCTCGTTGCCCTAGGATCTCGTTGCCCTTACGATTCTGGCGATCCGTCGGGCTTGTGCGCTGCGGCAAGCAATCCGGCGGTGCGGGCCGCGTGCAAAAACGCCTTGCGCGCCTCACGCGCCGTGCGCCAGCCGTCGAGCGCGTCGCGGCAAGTCCGATAGGCTGCGCGCCAGCTACGGCCGCGCGCTCGTGTGGGCCATTCAAAGCGCATGCACTCGATCGCTTCCCAGCTGCTCGCGACCTTGCGCTCTCTGCTGGACTGAAAACTAAGAGTGATCGGCTGGGTAAACGGGACGTCGTTCATCACTTCCTCCGTCTTTTTGTTCTTCGAGCAAGCAACGCCGGCGACCGATTCTAGGATCGGCGCCGGTGGAGCACATGGTTCACTCGCCCGAGCGATTCAAGACCACCGGCCAACGCCGGTTAGTCCTCCTCCTCCGGCGTCTCGAGCAACTCCATCAGTTTCGCCACCCTTGGGCCCGGCAGGGGACGCCCCTCATTGACCAGCGCCTCGTCGGCCCCAATCCAGGCGACGGCTTCGCGCAATTCCTCGATCGTGGCTCCTGTCAGGGCGATATCGGCGATGACCGCCTCGTCGACGGGTCCGAGTACCGAAATGATGTCGTCGCGTGTCATGGTCATGATGTCCTCCGTGGGAGTGCCAGCAGCGCCGGAATGGGGTGTGCGGCTTCGTCGGCAGAATCCGGCAGCAACACAGAATTGGGTCTTGATTTCAAACAGACAACTACCAAATCAAAATCGCCGGTCGCCGAACGGGGCCGGCTATAAGCGCCGGTGCTGGCGCTCTTCGTATCTATGTTGCTCAACGGAGGATGTAGCTATGAGAACCGCATTCGACTTTTCCCCACTCTATCGGTCGAGCATCGGTTTCGACCGCGTCTTCGACCTGCTCGAGAATGCGAGCCGGTCGACAAGCGTCGACAATTGGCCGCCCTATGACATCGCCAAGACCGGCGACGACGCCTACCGCATCACCATGGCTGTGGCAGGCTTCAGCCAAAATGAGTTGAGCGTCATACATGAGCCCAATATGCTTGTCGTCGCTGGCGAAAGATCAGCAGAGGACAATGGCGATTACTTGCATCGCGGCATCGCGGCCCGACCGTTCGAGCGTCGCTTCGAATTGGCTGACCATGTGAAGGTTACCGGCGCCGGCCTCGCCAACGGCTTGCTGACCATTGATCTCAAGCGCCAGATTCCCGAAGAGATGAAGCCGCGCCGGATTGAGATCGGCAGCGGCGGGACAGAGCGCACTATCGAGTCCAGGACTGCTAGCCAGGCGACCAAAAAGCAGGCCGCCTGAGACTGGTCCACTTTAAGCTCACAGCCGGATGAGTACGTCCGGTTCTGAGGCGACTTGGAGGAGACCAAGATAAAGAGAGGAGAAAAACAATGAGCGTACGTGATCTCATTCCGTTTGGCCGCGAACGCGGCCAGGTTCCCAGCGTGTTTCGCGACGGCGAACGTGATCCGTTCCTGTCGTTGCACCGTGAAGTGAACCGACTGTTCGACGACGTCTTCCGAGGTTTCGGTTCCGGACTGCCGTCGTTGCCGGCATTCTCCTCGGACGGCGGGCGCTGGCCGAGCGTCGAGATCTCCGATGGCGAGAAGGAGATCCGTGTCACGGCCGAGGTGCCCGGCATGGAGGAAAAGGACATCGAGGTTCTGCTCGATGATGGCGTGCTCGCGTTGAAAGGTGAGAAGCGCTCCGAAACGGAGGACAAGGACCGACAGTTCTCCGAGCGGTTTTACGGCCGCTTCGAGCGCCGTATTCCACTCGGCTATGAGATAGACGAGGACAAGGTCGATGCTCGTTTCAACAACGGCGTCCTCACAATCACGCTACCGAAGACCGAGCAGGCGCGATCACAGGCAAAACGCATCGCGATCAAAGGCAAGAGCTGACGTTCAGCAGCCGGAGGTGGTCAACCTGCCTCCGGCGCGCAGCATACCGACGGGAAGAAATCGATCCGTCGGGCGTGCCGTTATAGGCCCGAAGATGTTCGGTCGGCGGTCAGCGGCGTGACACTTCGGCTTTTCTGGTGTCCAAGCTGGCGCGGAAATTCGCCGCCTGCTGCCGGCATCCGCGGTCGGCTGCTTGGCGAGGAACATTTCGCGCTCCAACGGGTTTGCGGGCATATGCCGTATCGTTCCAAGCGAAAGGGTGTGACATGATGCTTCGCGAGCTAATGAAGCAGGTCGAGAATTTACCGCCCGAAACACTGGTCTGCACCGCCGAAGTGGATGAAGTCTTCGGCGTGAATCCTGCTGGCGTGGAGGTCGTCAATAACGCTCGAATCGGCAGCCGGAAGTCTGATGGCACCGAGGCGGTGCAACTGGACGGCGGGAGCGACAAGGTAATCGTCATCCGCTGGTGAGGCGTTCAGGGTCAACGGCACCGGAAGGGCCGAACTCTGCAAGAGGTCGGGCGCAGCGGTATTTCGGCGTCCGAAAATGTCCAGGGCAACTCCAGCACGCTCTTCGAAGCTGACGTTCAGGCGAGGATCATGCCCTCGCCAAGGATCACCGTTCTGCGATCGCGGAGGATGCCGCAATGGCTCGGAAACCGAAAATTACTACCGGCCTGAATGATCGGCCGCGCGACGAAACCATCGCCCAGTCCGGCGAAGGTTTGCCTGACGACAGCAGCAAGGCGCTTGAGTTCGATGAGAGATCTGTCGATCGGCTAAGAAACTCGCTTCAGGGCGAATCCCGTCACTCCCAGGAGACGCAAGGCAATCCTGACGAAGTTTCGCCAGGTACGCCGGGTGCCGGCGAGAACGTTTGCCGCCGCTGCTCGGAGACCGGCAAGGTCGGCGGCGCACCCTGTCCCGAATGCGGAGGAACCGGAAAGGTGATGACGCCGATAGGTGGCGGCTAAGATGCGGCAGTTCCCTGCGGACCTGGACGGCCTCCATTCGAAGCGCCGGGCAATTTCAGCGCTTCAACGCTCCAGCTAATGCCGCACGCCGCCGGTTTGCGTGTGCTGCCCGCCGGGGCGTGAGATGGCGGCCAAGGTATCGCCGGTGCCGCCGCTGCCGTCCGCGAATGCGAGATCGCCCAGCGAGACGATGCCGACGAGCCGCTTGTCCCGGTTCACCACGGGAATGCGACGTATCTGCTGATCGCCGAGATTCCGGCATACGTCATCGGTGTCTTCGTCGTCGAAACAGTATTTCACGTCATTCGTCATGACATCGCCGACCTTGGTGTCGGGGCCCTTGCCCTGCGCCACCGCACGGATCGCGATATCACGATCGGTCAGCATGCCGACGAGCCGGTCATTGTCGCCGACCGGAACCAGACCGGCGTCTATTTCAGCCATGATGCGGGCTGCCTCCTGGATGGTCTCGTTCGGATTGGCGACGCGGACGTCGCGCGTCATCACTTCGCTCACTTTCATTTCCAGCTCCTGTCGATTGGCGGACCGGATGCAGACATCGGTCCTGGCCCCCAACTCGTGCGGCGCCTCGATGTTCCGCCCTAGGCAACGATGAGTCGGAATAGGTTTTCCGACATTCCCCGGGTGGGGTATTCAACATCGATCGGGAACACTCCTTGCGTTCGGGGGTTTGGCTCGACAACGACGGGATTCCGGAGACGCGGACCGAGCGATGCCAATACCGCGCGATATGGATTTGGTGCTTCAACACCTGCCCCTCAGGATAGGCGCCTATGTGCCCGATGACCTCCTGGAGGACTGGTTCGCGCCGCGCACCGGAATGAACCCACCGTCCGGCGTGGCACTCGCCGCCGCGGCGTCCTACGGTCGTCGCTTCGAATGCGAGTTCAAGCACTATCCCGAGCGGAAAGAAGGAGTGTTCTGGAAATGGGTGCCGGCAATATGAACAAGCAGCCGCTCGAGATGAACAAGCAGCCGCTCGAGGCGAAGGCGATCACCGGCGTGATCGAGGAACTCGAAAGGCAAGCCGCCGAAGACACGTCGAAGCTCAAGGTTCGAAGAGACGGCGAGAGAATAGTCGTCGACGGCGAGATCGACGTCGACGCAATCGTCATGGTGGTGGTCGGCTCCATGGCAGGAGGTCCGTAGCACCAAGATGACGCGAACGGCCAGCGATCGCCTCGTGATGGCGTGATGTTGTGATCGGCTCCAACCGGAGCACCTCGGTCGCAGATTACCGGATCGGCGCGGAACAATTGGTTTTCGCACCCGTTGGCAACAGCCGTCCAAAAATTTGCAGGGAGATTGCTAGGGAGATTGTATTGTCATGAGCGCCACAGGATTGGACGTCTTCGACAAGACGCTACAGACAACGCACATTTGGCTCGATGAAATCATGGCTGAGATGGGTCCCGATCGACAGATGGCCTGGCATATTCTCGGCGCGGTGCTGCGCACGGTGAGGGATCGCTTGCCGCCGGACCTTGCCGCCCATCTCGGCTCGCAATTGCCGCTCCTCGTGCGGGGCATCTATTTCGACCAGTACAGACCGTCGGCAGCACCCGACCGGACCAGGTCGCCCGACGAGTTCCTTGCCAGGATCAAGGACCAGTTGGAATCCGTTCGCCCGGTCGACGCCGGCGACGCTCTCAGGGTGGTCAGCGATGTTCTGGATCGCCATGTCGATGCCGGGCAGATGGCGAAGGTCTGGGAGGCGCTGCCCGAGGAAATCAGGCGCGTGGCGGAACCGCAGCAGGGTTGATCGCAGGCGCTCAGCTTGCGATGGGCCCCGGATGATCCCGCTGAACGGCGAGTTGCTTGATCGCCGCCGCCGGCACTGGTTCGATGTGGAGCAGAAATTCGAATCTCACTGCCTGGCTTCAAGAAACTTTCCGGGAAGCCTGGACGTGCAGGCCATCACCCAGGTGATCGCCTCGCGATCGTACTCGTCGCCGGCGCGCCATTTTTCGAAGAAGACATTGAGGCGCGACACGCGTTCAGGCCAAAGGTTCGCGGCCTGGAGACCCAATGAGACGCCGTAATTGGTGAAAGCGAACTTCGTGTCGCGCAGCCACGGTGCGCGGCAGAAATACCCAGGCGGTTCGATCCACATCCCATCAAGCGCAACGACTGCGCGCCTGGCCTGCTCGATGGCCCAGGGTTCCTCAGGAAAAAAATGAGCGAGCCACAACATCATGCCGAGGCCGAGATCCTGATCGATGTCCAACCGACGCCAGTCTCTTTCGATCAGGTCCCGCATCTCGGCGATCTCTTGCGCCAGCGCATCCGGATCGAGCACGTTGTATGCGACATAGCCGTCATAGGCGTCCATGGACCCTAATCCGAAACCGGGGTAAGGGCCGCTCAGGTCCTCTTGCATCTTCCAGATCACGCCGCGGCCGGGCAGCACGAAGGCGGAGTGGACGTCGCGCGCCAATGCCACGCCGCGGTCCTTGTATTCAGGCTTCACGTCGCCAAGCCGGGCGAGAGCGAACATCCACATCGCCAGATAGTGGAAGTACTGGCCGTCGCGATCCTCGGCCTCGCCGATGCGGAGTCCTCGTGGCCGGCCAAGGACGCGCTCTACGTCCGCCACCAATTTCTCCGCCTGACCGATCCATCGATCCTCGCCAAGCTCGTCATACAATGACAGGTAGAGAACGACCCCGAAAGCATCGGTCCATAGATATCGCAGCCCGTTCGGCCAGATGCGTTCGGCGCGCATCCAATCGAGCTTCGCAAGCACATAGTCGACTTCATGCAGCGCCATTTTCAAACTCCGACTTCATACTTCGGCCTGCAGATCCGGACACGGCCTCCTGCAGCTGGCTTGCTTAGCGGGTCACCTTTATAGGACCGCCGGGGCAAGCGGCTTTCGCGCCGGGCCATGGATGACGGAACCATCGGCGGCGAATACCGAGCCATGGCAGGGGCAGTCCCAGGTCATATCCGCATTGTTCCAGGTCACGGTGCAGCCCTTATGGGTGCATGTCGCTGAAACGCAGTGCAACTGGCCCTCGGCGTCTCTCGAGGCCGCGATCTTTTCGTCTCCCTTGATGATGACGCCGCCTCCAAACGGCGCAATCGCCTCGACATTGTCCACGACGGACTGGCTGTCGCCGTCTCGGTGAAAATTCTTCGGATAGGGCCGCGCAGGATCATACAGGCCGGTCCAGCGGCCGGATCGACCACAAATCAGATCGGCGATCATCATTCCCGCGGCGGTTCCGTTGCTGATGCCCCAGGCGTTGAAACCGCTGGCAATATGGAAACCGGGCGCATTCTCCGGATCGGGCATGCCGACATAGGCCACGCGGTCGGCCGTGTCGTAGTCCTCGTTGCACCAGTGCCAGGCAACGTGCCCGACCGGCAGATTCTCTCTTGCCCATTTGTCGAGCTCGGCAAAGCGGGCGGCCACGTTTCCATCCTGGCCCGTGTTGAATTTCGGCCCGAGGACGACGAGCACCGGCCCCTCCGGATCGCGGCCCGTGCGAATCGAATGAGTGGGATCGTCGATGCCGATGAACATGCCGTCGATGGCGACAGCGTCATCGATGCGGAAGGCCATTGCCGAATGGCAGCGCGGCTGGGTGCGGTTAGCCATTCCAACCGGACTCTTGACTGGCATGTTGGTGGCCACCACCACATTTTCCGCATGGATCGTGCCGCCGTCTGTGACGACGCGCCAGCGGCTCGCCTCACCGATCAGCCGCGCACGGCTGTTCTCGAAAATCCGCCCGCCCAGGGCCCACACCGCTTCGGCCAGACCGGCAAGATACATGGCCGGATTGAACTGCGCCTGGTCCGGAAAACGAAGCGCACCGACCGTCCGGAAAGGGAGCGGAGCGCGGTCAAGAACCTCCGCTTCAAGCCCGACCTGACGCGCCGCATCCGCTTCCGCCTCGATCTCGGAGCGCCTCGCAGCCTCCGTTGCGTAGGTGTACGCGTGCTTGCTCTCGAGCTCGCACTCGATGGCATGTTGCCGAACCCAATCATGAATCTGCTTGGCGCCTGCGGAGTTGGCCTCGGCATAGGCGCGGGCTGCTTCGAGGCCGAGCGTATCGATCAGATGCCGATAGATCAGGGCGTGCTGGGTCGTGATCTTGGCTGTCGAACGGCCCGTCACCTGGCCGCCTATTCGCAGCCCTTCGACGACGACGACCGAACGACCCGATTCGCACAGCCGAAGCGCGGCCGTGAGGCCAACTATTCCTCCACCGACAATGACGGTTTCGGTGTGGATCGAGCCGGCAAATTGCGAGAAAGCCCGCGACCCAGCGCCCGCTGTCCAGCAGCTCCCAGGCTTCCCCGGCAAGCGCAAGCTCAAATGCTGTGTCGTGCGATCCGTATCCATGCGCCGGTTCCTGAGGGCGAACGCTCCTGCATCGATTTGGTTTCGCGGCGGGGCCGGGAAAACGTCTCTGCCGCAAGTGGTCCCGGTTTGCGATTACCGCGAAGGCGACCGCCGTCTGAAGCAAGGCCGCCAAATATTGGATGGAGACGCCAGGTGCGGATCAAAGCAGGGGCTGGTTTCCCCCGGCAATCTCCTCTTCGCGCCGAGACGCGTTTGCCTGCTTCGCGACAAGCCCGCCGGCATGCGGTGCGACAAGGAACCTCGTCGGGGGCCTACGGTTTATCGGAGATGATACGTCTTCAAATCGGCCTCGCCCGATGACGCTCCTTGTCCAGCCCCGCCTGGTGAACGACGTTTACTCGGATGCCGGCTTGCTGCTCGACTTCCGCTTTGGCGGCAGGGCGATCCTGTTCGATCTCGGCGATCTGTCGGCGTTGTCGCCGCGGGAAATCCTCCGCATCACGCATGTTTTCGTGTCGCACATGCACATGGATCATTTCATCGGCTTCGATCATCTGCTGCGGCTTTCCCTCTATAGGGACAAGCAACTGAACATCGTCGGTCCGCCCGGACTTGGGAATGCCGTCGAAGCCAAGCTGCGGGCCTACACCTGGAACCTTCTGGACGAGCAATCGCAGGACTTCTCGATCGTCGCCTCGGACTGGGGAGATGATGAATTTGTCGCCCGCAGCCTGTTTCGGGCGCGAGAGGCCTTCGCGCGCCGCCCCCAGCCCTTGGAACGTCACAAGCTGCCCCTCGATGAGGCGGAATTCCACATAGAGGCGGCAACGCTCGATCACGGCATTCCCTGCCTTGCCTTCGCCTTTCAGGAGAAGGTCCGGACCAATGTGCACAAGGCACGGCTCGATGAACTCGGTCTGCCCGTCGGTCCATGGCTGAACGAAGCGAAGCGGGCGGCGAGAACCGGAGGCGATGCCGCCACTGAATTCACGCCTGTCGCCGGGAGGCGAATTTCACTGCACGAGCTTTTGGACGCCGGCGCCTTGAGACGCGCGCCGGGTCAGCGGATCGCCTATGCGACCGATCTTGCCTATCATGCCGAAAACATCGCCCGCCTTTGCCGACTTGCGCACGGCGCCGACCAGCTCTTCATCGAGGGTGGATTTCTGGAAGACGATCTGCGGCTCGCCTCGTCAAGGAAGCACCTGACGGCCCGCCAAGCCGGCGAGATCGCGCGCTCCGCCGGCGTCCGCACGGCCTTCCCGATGCATTTCTCGCCGCGTTACCTCGGGCGGGAAACCGAATTGCGCGAGCAATTCGAGCGAAGTTTCGGCGGCCTGCCGGTGGTCGCGGCGTAGCAGCACGACAGCCCATGGCATCGACCTCGCCAGAACCGGTTTCGCTTTCTTCAAGCTCAGGCCGCCTGCGTGACTACGGTGTAACGCGTAATCGGGCCTTCTTCAGGATCGTATCCTTGGAAATGCAGATCCGCATTTGCCGGCGGACGACCAGCCTCGCCAAATGCCTTGACAGCGGATACCCGGACAAGTTGGAGGCCGGCATCCCGCTTCATCGCGTTCATTGCCGCCAGTTCGGCCGTGCTGCCGCCGCCAATCCGCCAGCCGGCTTCGAGCACGCCCGAGCGCCAGGTGCCCGATGAATCGATGCCTTGGCCAACATCATAGTTGCGCCGCGAGGCAAAGAACCCGGGACAGCTACGCATTGCAGCGTCATAGGCCCTCGCCTGCGCCACGGCCAAACGCAGCTCACTAGGAAGTTGCAAGGCTTCGAACGCCTCCCATTCGCCGCGCATCACGACGAGATCGGATCCCCCATAGACGGGTTCTCCCGCATTGTCCGTCGTCATCCTCTGAGTGCCGTAGTACGCAACTGCAATTTCATCGATTGTCGCCACGCCGATGCTCAGCGTCGTGATGTCGTGAAGGTCAGCTTCAAGTACTAGCCCGCACTCCTGCATATCGCTGGAGCGATATTGCTCAAGAAAGCCTGCGACGTCCGCGACTGTGCGTACAACGTGCTGGTCCCGCCCCCGCGAGGAGAGCGGTGGCTTGAGCCGGACCGCCCCGAACTTCAACAGCCGTTCCGCTGCTTGCAAGGCATCGCGTCGAGAAAACGCGCTGTAGCCGGGCAGCACTGCCGCGTTGACGGCGCGGCCGAAGCCGTGCGGCCAACCCGCCGGCTGCTCGGCCGATGCGTCCACCAATTCGTGAGTGAGTGCCTTGGTGGTTGCGAACCGCCAGGGGACCACACCCCCGAAGAGGTCTCTCGGCCCCTTGATGCCCAGTCGGTCCGCATGCGCGGCGACCAGGCAATCGTCCGGCACGAAATATGAGCATGCGCCATTCCCGCCGCTGTTGCTGAAACCATCCTGGAAAGCAAATCCCTTGAGGTCGGCAATCGCGCGCGCGACAGCCGTGATTGCCGCCCTTTCGTGAACGTAGAGGGGCTCGCAATCCGGTGCCGAGCATGCGATCACCACGCCTCTGGCTTCGCCTGGCGGTATCGTTTGGTTTTCGGTCATGTCGTACCCAATTTCCTGCTTCATCCGCGTCAGCGGCGATCTGCCGGACTCAGCGGATCGCGCCGCCCAGACCGGGAAACGCAAAGGCCGAAGAAAAGGTTCAGGCTGACTTGACCTGCTCGCGCTGGACTGTGGGGCGGCGTGCGCGGCCGGCGGGTCGGTGCCGTGGAGCAGATTTCACAATGGCTGATCGCGCTTCTACCGGGGTCGGCACATCAGAGCGCACGGGGCTTTCGCGCGAGCCGCTTATCCGATCCGCATCTCGGAGATTTCTACCAAATATTCCGGCTCGTTCGGATATGGAACCTTTATGCCGGGGCAGCGTTGGGTGGCGTCGAAGGGCAGCCAATGGCGAACGAACCAACAGAAATTGTACCGGAAGGGCTTGGGGGCGCTCAAGCTCGCGCCGGCATCGTGCTTTTGGTAGAGGACGATCTCTTCATCCGCATGGATGTAGGCGATCAGCTACGGGAAGCCGGCTGGACGGTTTACGAGGCCGGGACGGCGGACGAGGCCGTGGAGCTTCTCCAGACCCCCATGCTGATCGACTTGGTGCTGACCGACATCGAAATGCCCGGCAAGCTCGACGGCCTGGGATTGGCTGATTACATCGTCGCGAGAGGCCGACGATCAAAGTGGCGGCGATGTCCGGGCGCTACGCCCCAACCTATGAGGATCAGCATCTTTTCGACCGCTTCTTCTCGAAACCCGCTTTCATGCTGGCCTCCGATTTACAGGCTCTGATGAACGGAACTCAGCCGGCAGTCGATAAAGCGGCAGCCCGCTGACGACACGGCAAAGATTGCCGCGGGAGAAATTGGTCGAGATCGATCCGCAGCGCCTCCGACCAGCATATCGCCAGGATTTGACACCCAAGGAGATGGAGCACGCTCGTCCAGGCATCGTTCCCACGAGAGGCGCACCGGCACCTCTTGTTTCACCAAGCCCGCACTTCTTTCCCTGCTGTCTCGGCCGTGCTCGGTAACACGCAGGAGATCCATTCGGTGATGAGTGCACCGCAGACTTTGCAAGACAGCGACTCAGCCCGAATCGTACTCACGGGAGCGCTGGTGGCTTCGATTCCGACCGTCCACGCGGTCGCCTGCGTCTTCCCAACGTATGGAGCCGGCCGATTTTCGCCCGGCTCCATCGATAATTTGAACGGTCGCTAAGCCGGCAAGGCGCCCGACTTTTTCGCGGTCCAGGTGGCGATAAAATCCATCAGGCCGGGGTTGAGGCAATCATAGGGCTCCAGCCCGATCTGCTTCAGCTGCGAACGAATGCCGTCCATGCGGCTCGGGTCGACACCGGATTCGATAATCGACGAGACGAAGGCGGTGAAGCCGGGGGGCGACCAGCCGTCCTCGACGAAACGCTCGGGATGGATGAAGGACAGGCCCTTGAACGCATGGTCGCGTTCGACCGGTCCGTGCATGTGGACGCCACAGCCGGTGCAGGCATGACGCTGGATCAGCGCGCTGGGATCGACCACTTTGAGCTTGTCGCCATTCTCGACAACGGTGACATCGCCGGTGCCGGCCACGGCAACCACCGAGAATATCGCGCCCTCCGGCTTCCAGCATTTGGTGCAGCCGCAGGCATGGTTGTGGGCGATCTGGCCCTTGACCCGAACCTTGACCGGATTGCTGGTGCAGGCGCAGACCAGCGTGCCGCCGGCAAAGCTCGCGCTTTCCCTGGGCAAGCCATTGTCGATCTTAGGATGCAGTTTCTCCGCCATTTCATTCCTCCCATGTTGTGAACCACAGAGGTCGCAGGCCTGCTGGTCGGCGGCGTGTGGCTTTCCTCAGTAAACGACGACGCTTCGGATCGACTTTCCCTCATGCATGAGGTCGAAGCCCTTGTTGATGTCCTCGAGCTTGAGCGTGTGGGTGATCATCGGGTCGATCTGGATCTTGCCGTCCATGTACCAGTCGACGATCTTGGGCACATCGGTGCGGCCGCGCGCGCCGCCGAAGGCGGTGCCCATCCAGGTCCGCCCGGTGACCAGTTGGAACGGCCGCGTCGAAATCTCCTGGCCGGCACCGGCGACGCCGATGACGACCGACTTGCCCCAGCCGCGATGCGACGCCTCCAGCGCCTGGCGCATCACCTTGGTGTTGCCGGTGCAGTCGAATGTGTAGTCGGCGCCGCCGATCTGGTCGGCGCCGCGCTTGGTCAGGTTGACGAGGTGAGGCACGATGTCGCCGTCGATCTCCTTCGGATTGACGAAATGCGTCATGCCGAATTTTTCGCCCCAGGCCTGTCTGTCGTTGTTCAGGTCGACGCCGATGATCATGTCGGCGCCGGCAAGTTTCAGCCCCTGGATGACGTTGAGGCCAATGCCGCCGAGGCCGAAGACGACAGCCGTTGCGCCTTGCTCCACCTTGGCGGTGTTGATCACCGCGCCGATGCCGGTGGTCACCCCGCAGCCGATGTAGCAGATCTTGTCGAAGGGCGCGTCCGGATTGACCTTGGCCACCGCGATCTCCGGCAGCACGGTGAAGTTCGAAAAGGTCGAGCAGCCCATATAGTGAAACAACTTGTCCTTGCCGATCGAGAAGCGCGAGGTGCCGTCCGGCATCAACCCTTGGCCCTGCGTGGCGCGGATGGCCGTGCACAGATTGGTCTTTCTCGACAGGCAGGACGGGCATTGCCGGCATTCGGGCGTATAGAGCGGGATGACGTGGTCGCCCTTCTTGACGCTAGTGACGCCCTTGCCGACATCGACCACGACACCGGCGCCCTCATGGCCGAGGATGGCCGGAAACAGGCCTTCGGGATCGGCGCCCGACAGCGTGAACTCGTCGGTGTGGCAAATGCCGGTCGCCTTGATCTCGACCAGCACCTCGCCCTCGCGCGGGCCGTCGAGGTCGACCTCCACGATCTCCAGCGGCTTTCCGGCGGCGAAGGCGACTGCGGCGCGGGTTTTCATCAGGATGTTCCTCCCAGGGCGATCGATAGAGTTTCACGTTCCGACATTGTTGCCGATGACCTCGAAGTCGACGATCGCGATCCGCTCAGTCGCCGCCGTATCCCAGAAATGGCATAGGACTAAAGCAGGCATGTAAGTCCACTTGCAGGGGTTTGATAAATTTTGTCGGTCCGCTAAGCTCATTGTGGGCACCTTGAATTCGCGCAGGTCCGGCAACAATCGGACTTTAGTGCAAGAACGGATAGTTTTATCGATGATGAGAGCGGTGCCAGGCACTCTCGCAGCTTTTTTGCCTATTTTTTTCCTGACCCTCAACGTTCCGGGCGCGATCGCCCAGGACGTGACGGGCAAGCAACCGGCTGCAACGGATAGGCCGGGAAAAAAGATAGCCGAAATCAAGATAGGCTATTTGCGAGCCTACGCGCCGCAATTGACACTTTCCATGCTCGATCTGCCGCCACGTGATGAAGGTGTCGCCGGCGCCGATGTTGCAATCGGCGATAACAATACGACCGGAAAGTTCACCAACCAGAAATTCAGCCTCGACGTGTCCGAGATAAAGCCCGAAGCCGACGCGGTTCAGGCATTCGAGGACCTGATCGCCAAAGGTGACCGCTATGTGGTCGCAGACCTTTCGGCCAGGCAATTGCTGTCGATCGCCGACATCGCCCGTGACAAAGGCGTGCTGATCTTCAACATCGGCGCCCCCGACGATAGCCTGCGGGAAGAAGACTGCCGCATCAACGTTTTCCATATCGCGCCAACGCGCAGCATGCTTGCCGACGCGCTGGCGCAGTATCTCATGGTGAAGAAGTGGCCGAATTGGGTGCTGCTCTATGGCTCGCATGAGCAGGATCATCTCTACGCCGACGCGTTGCGCCGCGCGGCAGCCCGTTTCGGCGCCCAGATCGTCGCCGAGAAGGAATTCAAGGACACCGGCACAGCCAGGCGTACGGATACCGGCGCCACGCAGATACAGCAGCAGATTTCCGTATTCACGCAGGACTTGCCGGAGCACGACATTGTGCTTGTCGCCGACGAAAGCGAGGTGTTCGGGACCTACGTGTCCTACCGCACCTGGGCGCCGCGGCCGGTCGCCGGCACCGCCGGGCTTGTTGCATCGTCGTGGCATCCCGCCAGCGAACAATGGGGCGGCATCCAAATGCAGAGCCGCTTCCTGAAAACGACGGGCCGGCGGATGCTTTCCAAGGACATGTCAGCCTGGACGGCGGTGCGGGCCGTCGGCGAAGCCACCACGCGCATCAATGGCGACGATGAGAAAAAGATCAGCGACTACATCCGCTCGGATGATTTCTCGGTCGCTGCTTTCAAGGGGCAGAAGCTGACCTTCCGCAAATGGAACCTTCAGCTGCGCCAGCCGATCCTGCTTGGCGACGCCAAGTCGGTCGTCTCTACATCGCCGCAGGAAGGTTATCTTCATCAGGTCTCCGAGCTCGATACGCTCGGTGTCGACCAGCCGGAGACGAGATGCGTCCTTAAGTAGAAAGCAATCGGGGAGGAATTTCCGTGCAGAGACGAGCTTGCGCATTCGCCATTCTCGCGACCGGCGTCATGGCCGGTCCGGCGTCGGCCTACACGGCCTATGTTTCCAACGAGAAGGACAATACGATGACCGTCGTCGACACCGCCACCATGCAGGTGGTGAAGACCGTCGAAGTCGGCCAGAGACCACGCGGCATCACCCTCTCGCATGACGGGAAATTCGTCTATCTGTGCGCCAGTGACGACGACACGATCGAAATCATCGACACCGCGACACTTGAGATCGTCGGCACGCTGCCGTCCGGCCCCGATCCCGAATTGTTCGTGCTCTCGCCCGACGGCAAGACGCTCTATGTCGCCAACGAGGACGACAATCTCGTCACCGCTATCGACGTCGAAAGCAGGCAGATCCTGGCCGAGATTCCAGTCGGCGTGGAACCGGAAGGCATGGGTGTCAGCCCCGACGGCAAAACCATGGTCAACACCTCCGAAACCACCAGCATGGCGCATTTCATCGACACCGGCACGCATGAGGTAACCGACAATGTGCTGGTCGACACACGCCCGCGCTTTGCCGAATTCAAGCCCGACGGCTCGCAGGTCTGGGTCAGCGCCGAGGTCGGAGGCACCGTCAGCGTCATCGATAACGCCAAACGCGAAGTGGTGAAGAAGATCCAGTTCGCGATTCAGGGATTGCGGGCCGAAACCATCCAGCCGGTAGGCATCGCCATCAGCGCCGATGGCAAGAAGGCCTATGTCGCCCTCGGCCCGGCAAATCATGTGGCTGTGGTCAACGCCGAAACCTACGAAGTGGAAAAATACATCCTCGTCGGCCAGCGCGTCTGGCATCTGGCCTTCACTCCCGACCAGAAGACGCTGATCACCACGAACGGCAATTCGAACGACATCACGTTTATCGATACGGCGACCGACGAGCCGGTCCAATCGCTCACCGTGGGCCAGCAGCCCTGGGGTGTGGTCATTTCACCCAAATAGCAGAGGTTGATCATCGGGAGCTGAGGACATGAAATTTTGCCGCACGTTGGTCTTCGCCGCGCTCGCCGGACCTGCCCTTGCTCCGGCTGGAGCAAGGGTGCACATGGACGGCGGGCCGGCCTGGCTGGAATTCGATGACGCTGGAATGATCCAGGTGCAGTTCCACACCGTCCGGCCGGGCGAATACACCTGGTCGGTTCCGACCTTGCCGACAAGGGCCTGAAGGGTAAGATCACGATCAAATAGCCAGCGGCGATCGGAGGAGCGACCGGGCGTGCAGCATGTGAAGACAAGCGGACCAGGAGACGGGGTGGCGGCGCTCGATGTCGGAGCCGTCAGCCATTCCTATGGACCGAAGCCGGCGCTCAACGACGTCTCCTTCTCGATCGCGCCGGCGACTTTCACCGTTCTGCTCGGCCTCAACGGAGCCGGCAAGACTACTTTGTTCTCGCTGATCAGCCATCTCTACGACACGCGCCGCGGATCGATCCGCATCTTCGGCCACGACGTCAGCCGCGCTTCCGGCGAGGCGCTCAGGCGTGTCGGCATCGTGTTCCAGGCACGTACGCTCGACCTCGACCTGAGCGTCCACCAGAACCTCTCCTACCACGCTTCGCTGCACGGCATTGGCGGACGCGAGGCCCGGCAGCGCATTGCCGCATTGCTCGATATTGTCGACATGCCGGGCCGCCAGCATGACAAGGCACGCAGCCTTTCCGGCGGCCAGATGCGGCGCGTCGAGATCGCACGGGCGCTGCTCCACCGCCCATCCCTGCTCCTGCTCGACGAGGCGACGGTCGGTCTCGATATCCAGTCGCGTGCGGGCATTCTGGCCACCATCCGCAAGCTCGTCGAAACCGAGGGCATTGGCGTGCTGTGGGCCACGCATCTGATCGACGAAGTTGACGATGGCGACGATGTCGTCGTTCTGCGGCAGGGCGAGTTGGTGGCCAGCGGCAAGGTGTCCGATGTCGTCCAGGCGAGCGGCGCAAATTCGATCCGCGACGCCTTCTCGAAGCTCAGCCGCATTGACACGGCAGGCAAGGCGGAGATGCCCCCATGAGCGCTCCCGCGGTCCCCGGTCAAGCCGTCATCGTGCCGGTGCGGTCAGAAAGTTTTGGCCTCCGCCATTATCTCATTTGCCTCAAGGGCGTCGTCCTGCGCGAGTGCCTGCGCTTCCTGCACCAGCGCGAGCGTTTCATTTCCTCGCTGGTCCGGCCGCTCGTCTGGCTGTTCATCTTCGCTGCCGGCTTCCGGCAGGTGCTCGGCGTCTCGATCATCCCTCCTTACAAGACTTACGTGCTCTACGAGGTCTATATCACGCCCGGACTATGCGGCATGATCCTGCTGTTCAGTGGAATGCAGTCCTCGCTGTCGATGGTTTATGACCGCGAGATGGGCAACATGCGCACCCTGCTGGTTAGCCCCTTCCCGCGCTGGTTCCTGCTGGTGTCGAAAATGCTTGCCGGCGTCGCGGTATCGATCGCGCAGGTCTATGCATTTTTGATCGTTGCCTGGTTCTGGGGCGTCAAGGCTCCGCTGCTCGGCTATCTCATGGTGCTGCCGGCGCTGTTCCTGTCGGGCATGATGCTTTGCGCCCTCGGCATGCTTTTGTCCTCGATGATCAAACAGCTCGAAAACTTTGCCGGCATCATGAACTTCGTCATCTTTCCCGGCTATTTTGCGTCTCCGGCACTCTATCCCTTGTGGCGCATCCAGGAGGCCAGTCCCCTGCTCTACAAGATCTGCCTCGCCAATCCGTTCACCTATGCCGTCGAACTGATCCGCTTCGCTTTCTATGGACAGGTCGACTGGGTGTCGCTGGGCGTCGTCACCGGCTGCACGCTGCTGTTTCTGGCCGCCGCCATCATCGCCTACAATCCCTCGCGCGGCCTGATCACTCGCAAACAGGACATGGGAGGAAATGCCTGATGGCAAGCATGGGTCTTGTTCGCTGCCTGGTTCTGGTCGCCAGTTTTGCCCCGCTCGCGAACGCCAATGCGGCGACCGCCGATCCCGACTGGCCTTGCATGCAGCGCAAGGTGCCGCAACTGTCACTCGGTCAGGTATGGAACGGACCGGACCTCCCGCCGTCGGCCAGGGACTGGTCCAAGGATACTGCCGTCTCCGCCCTGGTCGAGGACGTGGCGGCACGGCGGATACCGATTGCCGACGCCCAAAAGGAGATCAAGGATTTTGCCGCTTCGTTGCCGGCCGGGCAGCTTGCGCCGAAAATGGCGATGCTGGTGCAGGGGATGTTCGATCACATGGACGCCGAGCGCTCTCACGTGATTTCGGGCATTTCCCGTTATGCCCACAAACAACTCGAAATGGCGGCCGCCTTGCGCAAGGAAGCATCCGACGTCGATGCGTTGCGGGCAAAGCCCGATGCGGATCCGGACGAGATCGAGCGGCGAACCGAACAGCTGAAATTCGCAACGCGAATTTTCAATGAACGCGTCCAATCGCTGACATATGTCTGCGATGTGCCGACGATAATCGAGCAGCGGCTTTATCAATTGTCCAAGGTCGTCTCGGAAACGCTCGCCGCGAAGAAGTAGAACCTCATTCGCTCTTCGCGGCGGATCTCACGATCCCCGGCCCGGCAGCACGCGCCAGCGCCGCACGAAATATCCGGGATGTGTCTCGATCCAGTTGGCCACCAGCGGCTGCGCCTGCATGAAGGCGGTGCCGGGATTCATGGCCAGGCCGTCCACCATCTGTTCGCGCTGCTCACAGTCCTGCGGCACATTCGTCAGGCAGACCATCATAACGAGTGTATAAAGCATTGCCCCTTTTCCCCATCGATTCCCGAACCCCATGCCCGGGCGGTTTCCGAGATACAGACCAGTCTGCGGGGATCGCACATACAGATCGCTTACGGGTGTGAAAGGACGTGGCCCCCGCTCTTTCGCACTGCAACATAACATACAGCTTATCTAACGCCAACAATCGCCGGGCGTTCTCCACTCCCTTCTCGAAGCTTTCTCGATTTCTAGCCTTGGATAGGTCGGCCGTTCCGGTCGGCGCACCAGTCCAACATCATCCCTGTCTGGTGTGCGGATAGAGCTTGCCGAACAGGGGCAGGTACATCGCGCCCTTGCGCATCAGGAAATCGTGGAACGTCGCCATGGCCGGCGAGATCGCGTGATCGGTGCGCATCACCGAAAACCATTGCCGGCGGATCGGCATGCCGACGACGTCGAGGATGACCAGCCGGCCGGCTTCGGTTTCTGCGGCAACGGTGTGGGCAGAAATGAAGGCGATGCCGAGACCGGCCATCACCGCCTGCTTGATCGTCTCGTTCGAGCCCATCTCGACGCCGAGATCGTCGATCCGGCCGGGCACGTCACTCAGGAATATTTCCAGCGAGATGCGCGTGCCGGAGCCGGGCTCGCGAATGAGGAAATGCTCTTCGGCGATCCGTTCCTTTGAAATGTCGCGTACCGACGCCAGCGGGTGTTCGGGCGGCGCGATGATGACCAGCGGGTGATCGCCGAAGACCGAAGCACGCACCGGGACCTCCTTGGCCGGGCGCCCCATCAGCGCGATGTCGATATCGTGGTTCTTCAGACTATCGATCGTTTCGGCACGGTTGCCGATGGCAAGCCGCATATCGATGTCGGGATGTTCCTTCATGAAGCCGGCCATGAGCCGCGGCGCGAAATATTTGGCGGTGGAAACGACGCCGAGCCTCAGACTGCCGGTGCGCACGCCCTTGATCGCATCCATCGTGTCTTCGAGCAGACGCAGCCGCTCCTCGATGGCCTGCGCCGCCTCCACGAAGGCCAGACCTGCGGCAGTGGGACGCATGCCGTCCGACGTCCGGTCGAACAAGGCCAGTTGGAACTCCTCTTCCACTTGTCGCAGTTGGATCGTCACCGCAGGAGGAGACAGACCCAACACCTTGGCCGCACTGACAATTTTTCCGTGACTGATGATCGCCTGAACGGTCTTGAATTGCCTGAGCGTGAGGTTTTTCATATGGCATACTAAAATTTTTTTACCGTTGAAGTAAAGTTATTAAATTTTACTTATCCTATTTCGTTTGCTTTCATTCCCCAATCCGGCCGACCCCGAGGAGATGCGGCTGGATCGGGAGGTTACGATGCCAGCGGCAACGCTCGACGCTTTTCTGAATTCCTATCTCGGCCCGCCGGACGAGTTGCGCTCCGCGGTCGTAGCCACTGTCCGTCAGCTGACGCAGGCCGCCACCAAGATCCGCAATACCATCAATCAAGGGGTGCTCGGCGCGGCCTTTGCCGGGACCCGCGGCGCCAATGCCGATGGCGATGTCCAGAAGGATCTCGACATCTTCGCCGACGACATCTTCCTCGACGCCATGCGCCACGCTCCGGTCGCGCTCTACGCCTCCGAGGAACTGGAGCAGCCGGTCCTGCTCGACAGGCAAGCGCCTCTCGCCATCGCCATCGACCCGCTCGACGGTTCGTCCAACATCGACACCAACGTGTCGATTGGAACGATTTTCTCGCTCCTCCCTGCAACTGGCGCGCCGGACGGGAATCCGGCCGCCTCTTTTTTGCAGGCAGGCGTGAACCAGCTCGCCGCCGGCTTTTTCATCTACGGGCCGCAACTGGCGCTGGTTCTGTCGCTCGGCAGCGGCACGCATGTCTTCGTCCTCTCGACCAGGCTCGGCACCTTCGTCCAGGCCTATGAGAGCCGGATCATTCCGCAACGCACCCAGGAGTTCGCCATCAACGCCGCCAACTACCGGCACTGGGATGAGGCGGTGCGGCTCTATATCGACGACTGCCTGGAAGGCACCGAAGGCCCACGCGAGAAGGATTTCAACATGCGCTGGATCGCTTCCCTGGTCGCCGACTGCTACCGCATATTGATGCGCGGCGGCGTATTCCTGTATCCAGGCGACACGCGCAAGGGTTACCGCCAGGGGCGGCTGCGCCTCGTCTATGAGGCCAACCCGATCGCCTATCTCATCGAACAGGCGGCCGGTGCCGCCACCGATACGATCACCCGCATTCTCGAAATCGAACCCGAGAGCCTGCACCAGCGCGTCCCCATGGTGTTCGGATCGGCGCGGGAAGTCGCGCGCATCACCCGCTACCACACCGAGCCCAGTGCGATCGGCGAGCGTGCGCCGCTGTTCAGCCGCCGCGGCCTTTTCAGGGCCTGAGTACCATGTCGGCAAAGCACCCCATCATCACCATCACCGGATCGTCTGGCGCAGGCACCACCTCGGTCAAGCGCATCTTCGATCTGATCTTCCGGCGCGAGAACATCGAGGCCGCCTTCATCGAGGGCGATGCCTTTCACCGCTACGACCGGGCCACGATGAAGACAAAGGTGGCCGAGGAAGAGAAGGTTGGCAATCCGAACTTCACCCACTTCAATGCCGAAGCCAACGAGCTCGCAATCCTCGAAGAAGTGTTTGAGGAATATGGCCGCCGGGGAACCGGAAAGACCCGCACCTACATCCATGACGAGGACGAGGAGAAGCAGTACGGCACGCCGCCGGGACATTTTACCGAATGGCGCGAATTCGCTCCGAGCGACCTGCTCTTCTACGAGGGCCTGCATGGCTGCGTCGTCACCGACAAGATCAACCTGGCTAGGCACGCGGACCTCAAGATCGGCGTGGTGCCGGTCATAAATCTCGAATGGATCCAGAAGATCCATCGCGATCGCGCAACGCGCGGCTATTCCACCGAGGCGGTGATGGACGTGATCCTGCGCCGCATGCCGGACTATGTCCGCTACATCGTCCCGCAATTCTCGCAGACCGCCATCAATTTCCAGCGCGTGCCGATCGTCGACACGTCCAACCCGTTTATCGCGCGCTGGATCCCGACGCCCGACGAATCGATGCTGGTCATCCGCTTTGCCAATCCCCGCGGCATCGATTTCCCTTACCTGCTCTCAATGATCCACGACTCCTTCATGTCGCGGCCGAATTCCATAGTGGTTCCAGGCAACAAGCTCGACCTCGCCATGCAGCTCATCCTGACGCCGCTCATCCTGCAATTGATCGAACGCAAGAACCGTGTGTCGTGAGGAGGACGCCATGAACAGCCAAGCCGCATTGAAGCCCGTCGCCGCCGTCTCGGAGCGCGACATGGCGAACGCGATTCGCGCACTGGCGATGGACAGCGTCCAAAAGGCCAATTCCGGTCATCCGGGCATGCCGATGGGGATGGCCGACGTCGCGACGGTGCTGTTCGGCCGCTTCATCAACATCGATCCGTTGGCGCCCAACTGGCCCGATCGCGACCGCTTCGTGCTTTCGGCCGGGCATGGGTCGATGCTGCAATATGCGCTGCACTACCTGCTCGGCTACGCAGACATGCCGATCGAGGAATTGCAGCGGTTTCGCCAGCTGGGCAGCCGCACCGCCGGACATCCGGAACATGGCCATGCGCTTGGCATCGAGACGACGACCGGTCCGCTCGGACAAGGTATTTCGACCGCCGTCGGCATGGCGCTGGCGGAGCGCATGCTTGCTGCCCGCCACGGCGCCGATCTCGTCGATCATTTCACCTACGTGATCGCCGGCGACGGTTGCCTGCAGGAAGGCATCAGCCATGAGGCGATCGATCTTGCCGG
The DNA here is from genome assembly GCF_040320945.1 of Mesorhizobium sp. M0587. Taxonomy (NCBI): domain Bacteria; kingdom Pseudomonadati; phylum Pseudomonadota; class Alphaproteobacteria; order Hyphomicrobiales; family Phyllobacteriaceae; genus Mesorhizobium; species Mesorhizobium sp. M0587. Next base: position 110,346 of record NZ_JAMYQP010000001.1, on the reverse strand, counting down.
TCACCTGAAGCTCTCAAGGATGATCGTCTTCTGGGACGACAATGCGATCTCGATCGACGGACCGACTTCGCTGTCGACATCGATGGACCAGCCGGCACGATTCAAAGCCGCTGGATGGCACGTCCAATCGGTGGACGGCCACGATATGGACGCCGTCGCTGCGGCAATCGAAGCTGCGCAGCAGTCGGATCGGCCGTCCTTGATCGCCTGCCGCACGGTGATCGGCAAGGGCGCGCCCAATCTCGGCGGTTCCGAGAAGACGCATGGCGCGCCGCTCGGCGATGCAGAGATCGCCGCGACGCGCGAAAACATCGGCTGGGCCCACGCGCCGTTCGAGGTGCCGGACGACATCGTTTTCGCCTGGCGTGAAATTGCCGAGCGCGGGCAAGCGGCGCGGCTCGCCTGGGAGCAGCGGCTTGCTGCCTCGCCGCAGCGCGAGGCCTTTGCGAGCGTGATCGCCGGCAACTTGCCCGACGCGGTCTTCGAGGCCCTGGGCGCCTTCCGCAAGGAGCATGTCGAGAAGGCGACCAAGGTCGCAACGCGCAAAGCCTCCGAAATGGCGCTCGGTGTGATCAACGCTGCTACCGAGCTGACCGTCGGCGGTTCCGCCGATCTGACGCATTCGAACCTGACGATCACCAAGGGCATGGATCGCATAGCGCCTGATGACTATGCCGGCCGCTACATCCATTACGGCATCCGCGAGCACGGCATGGCCGCGGCCATGAACGGAATCGCGCTGCATGGCGGGTTCGTGCCTTATGGTGGTACGTTCCTGTGTTTCGCCGACTATGCGCGCGGCGCGATGCGGCTCTCGGCGCTTATGGGCCAGCGCGTCATCTACGTGATGACGCATGATTCCATCGGCCTCGGCGAGGATGGTCCGACGCACCAGCCGGTCGAGCACCTGGCGATGCTGCGGGCGACGCCCAACCTCAACGTCTTCCGTCCGGCCGACATCATCGAAACAGCCGAGTGCTGGGAACTGGCGCTGAAGAGCGAGAGCCGGCCGAGCGTGCTGGTGCTCTCGCGCCAGAACCTGCCGATGCTGCGCCAAGCACACAGCAACGAGTCACACAGCGAGGAGAACCGGTCGAGCCAGGGCGCTTACATCCTGCGCGAGCCAGCCGAGCACCGCGCCGTGACGCTGATCGCCACCGGCTCGGAGGTCGAGATTGCCGTTGCCGCCGCGGGACGGCTGGAAGCCGAGCACGGCATCGCCGCCGCGGTCGTCTCGATGCCGTGCTGGGAGCTTTTCGAGGAACAGGATGCGGACTACCGAAAGTCCGTCCTCGGTTCAGCGCCGCGCGTTGCCATGGAGGCAGCCGCCCGTCTCGGCTGGGACCGCTGGATCGGCGACACCGGCGCTTTCGTCGGCATGGCTGGTTTCGGCGCCAGCGCCCCTGCCCCGGATCTCTACCGGCATTTCGACATCACGCCCGAAGCCATCGCGGCAGCGGCGCTGAAGCTCATCATCTAGGAGGACCCGACAAATGGCCCGCATCACCCTTCGCCAGCTTCTCGACCATGCCGCCGAGCACGGCTACGGCGTTCCGGCATTCAACATCAACAACATGGAACAAGGCCTCGCCATCATGGAGGCGGCCAAGGCCTGCGACGCGCCGGTCATCATCCAGGCCTCGCGCGGTGCGCGCTCCTATGCCAACGACATCATGCTGGCCAAGATGATGGAGGCGTTGACCGAAATCCATCCGGCCATTCCGCTATGCGTCCATCAGGATCACGGCAACAACGAAGCCACCTGTCTTTCGGCGATCCGCCACGGCTTCACCTCGGTGATGATGGACGGGTCATTGATGGCGGACGCCAAGACGCCGGCGAGCTACGATTACAACGTCGCCATCACCGAACGTGTCGCACGCATGGCGCATTGGGTCGGCGCTTCGGTCGAAGGCGAGCTTGGCGTGCTGGGGTCGCTGGAAACCGGCCAGGGCGAAGCCGAGGACGGGCACGGCGCCGAAGGCGCGCTTTCCCACGACCAGCTTTTGACCGATCCCGATCAGGCGGTCGACTTCGTGACCGCAACCCAGGTGGACGCGCTGGCGATCGCCTGCGGCACCTCGCACGGCGCCTACAAGTTCAGCCGCAAGCCCGACGGCGGCATCCTCGCCATGCAAGTGATCGAGGCGATCCACGAAAAGCTGCCCAACACACATCTGGTCATGCATGGCTCTTCCTCCGTGCCGCAGGAACTGCAGGACATCATCAACAAATATGGCGGCGAGATGCCCCAGACCTTTGGCGTTCCGGTCGGGGAGATCGAGCGCGGCATCCGCTACGGCGTGCGCAAGGTCAACATCGACACCGATTGCCGCATGGCCATGGCCGGGCAGTTCCGTCGCGTCGCGACGGAGGACCCGCGCGAGTTCGATCCGCGCAAATTCCTCAAGCCCGCCATGGATGCCTTGCGCGACCTTTGCCGCGATCGCTTCGAACGCTTCGGCACCGCGGGCAACGCCTCGAAAATCAGGGTTATCGCCATGGACGAGATGGCCAAACGTTACGCCACGGGAAAACTCGACCCGCATGTCGCAACCGCGAAAGCCGCCTGAGCGGCAACAGGAGACCTGTCATGAACAAGATCGACATGCCGTCGCCAGGCACGCTCAAGGAAGGCAAGGAGCGCTACAAGTCAGGGGTCATCCCCTACAAGAAGATGGGCTACTGGGAGCCGGACTACCGGCCCAAGGAGACCGACCTGATCGCCATGTTTCGGATCACACCGCAACCCGGTGTCGACCACGAGGAGGCAGCGGCCGCCATTGCCGGTGAATCCTCCACCGCGACATGGACCGTGGTGTGGACCGACAGGCTGACCGCCTGCGAGCTGTACCGCGCCAAGGCGTTCAGATCCGAGCCGGTGCCGAACACAGGTCCCGGCACCAGGACTGAGCAACAGTACTTCGCCTATATCGCTTACGACCTCGACCTGTTCGAGCCGGGCTCAATCGCCAACCTGACTGCATCGATCATCGGCAACGTGTTCGGCTTCAAGGCAGTCAAGGCCTTGCGCCTCGAGGACATGCGCATCCCGGTGGCTTACCTCAAAACCTTCCAGGGACCGGCGACCGGCATAGTGGTCGAACGTGAGCGGCTCGACAAATTTGGCCGGCCGCTGCTCGGCGCGACGACGAAGCCGAAGCTTGGCCTGTCAGGCCGCAACTACGGCCGTGTCGTCTACGAGGCGCTGAAGGGTGGCCTCGACTTCGTCAAGGACGACGAGAACATCAACTCGCAGCCCTTCATGCACTGGCGCGACCGCTTTCTCTACTGCATGGAGGCTGTGAACAAGGCGTCGGCCGCCACCGGCGAGGTCAAGGGCCATTATCTCAACGTCACCGCCGGCACGATGGAGGAGATGTACGAGCGCGCCGAATTCGCAAAACAGCTTGGCTCCTGCATCGTCATGATCGACCTCGTCATTGGCTACACGGCGATCCAGTCGATGGCCAAGTGGGCACGCCGCAATGACATGATCCTGCACCTGCACCGCGCCGGCAACTCGACTTATTCGCGCCAGAAGAACCACGGCATGAATTTTCGCGTCATCTGCAAATGGATGCGGATGGCCGGCGTCGATCACATCCATGCCGGCACGGTGGTCGGCAAACTGGAAGGCGACCCGCTGATGATCAGGGGGTTTTATGACACGCTGCGCGAGGAACGCACGCCGCAGAACCTCGAAACCGGGCTGTTCTTCGATCAGGAGTGGGCCTCGCTCAACAAGGTGATGCCCGTCGCCTCGGGCGGCATCCATGCCGGCCAGATGCACCAGTTGATCCATTATCTCGGCGAGGACGTCATCCTGCAGTTCGGCGGCGGCACGATCGGCCATCCGGACGGCATCCAGGCCGGCGCGACGGCCAATCGCGTCGCGTTGGAGGCTATGATCCTCGCCCGCAACGAGGGCCGCGACTATCTGCGCGAAGGGACCAAAATACTCGAACAGGCGGCCAGATGGTGCACGCCGCTGAAGGCGGCCCTGGAGACCTGGAAGGACGTCACCTTCAATTACGAATCGACCGACACGGCCGACTTCGTGCCAACCGCAACGCCCAGCTTCTAGAAGAAGGAACCGTCGCCATGATGACCAATCCGGGAAACAAGGTCACGCAAGGACAGTTTTCGTTCTTGCCCGACCTGACCGATGAGCAGATTTCGGCGCAGATCAAATACGCGCTGAAAAACCATTGGGCGGTCAGCGTCGAGTACACGGACGATCCGCATCCGCGAAATACCTATTGGGAAATGTACGGCAACCCGATGTTCGACCTGAGGGACCCGGCGGGCATCCTGCTTGAAGTCAACAATTGCCGGAAAACCATGCCCAACATGTATGTCCGGGTCACCGCCTTCGATTCGACCAAGGGTTGGGAAGCGCCGCGCATGTCGTTCATCGTCAACCGGCCGCCCAACGAACCCGGGTTCCGGCTACTGCGCCAGGAGCGCGACGGCCGCAGCCAGGGTTATTCGATCGTGCCTTATGCGACCGACAGGCCCGAAGGCGAGCGGAGCTAGCCAACCATGCTGAACGCGATAGCAAAGGGCGCTGCCGCGCAGGACGAATCGGTTGATCTGCAGGCCGAGTTCGAGGCCTCTAACATCGACGAGGTGATGGACAAGCTCGACCGCGAACTCGTTGGCCTGAAGCCCATCAAGAACCGCATCCGCGAGATCGCTGCGCTGCTCCTGGTCGACCGGCTTCGCCGCAAGTTCGGGCTGACCTCGGGCGCACCGACGCTGCACATGAACTTTACGGGAAATCCCGGTACCGGAAAGACCACCGTGGCGCTGAGGATGGCCGAAATCCTGCATCGCCTCGGCTATGTCCGCGAAGGCCACATAGTCGCGGTGACGCGAGACGATCTCGTCGGTCAGTATGTGGGCCACACCGCGCCCAAGACCCGCGAAGTGATCAAGCGCGCCATGGGCGGCGTGCTTTTCATCGACGAAGCCTACTACCTCTACAAGCCCGAAAACGAACGCGACTACGGCCAGGAATCGATCGAAATCCTGCTGCAATGCATGGAAAACAATCGAGACGATCTGGTTGTGATTCTTGCAGGCTACAAGAACAAGATGGACCGCTTCTTCGACAGCAATCCCGGCATGCGCTCGCGCATCGCCCATCACCTCGATTTTCCCGACTACGGCGTCGGCGAACTCAAGTCGATCGCCGAGATCATGCTGGCGGAACAGAATTACCGTCTCAGCGAAGCGGCGGCCAAGGCGCTCGAAGAGTATCTCCCGATCCGTATGCGGCTGCCGCATTTCTCCAACGCGCGGTCGGTCCGCAATGGGCTCGACCGGGCGCGGCTTCGCCAGGCCAACCGGCTCTTCGCGTCGCGCGACCGGGCGTTGACGAAGACCGACCTTATCACCATTGAGGAATCCGATATTCGCGGCAGCCGCGTGTTCGCGGAAGGTAAGCTCGAAGGCGAACCGGAGACGAAGGCGCGCTGACAAGAGACGCCGGTTGGTGTGAAGCGACCGGAAAATGGAAGACAGAGTGGGAGCCGACGACCATGGGTACCAAGACAATCATCGCGCCCTCGGTGCTTTCCGCGGACTTCTCCCGGCTCGGCGACGAGGTCGAAGCCGTCGTCAGGGCGGGTGCCGACTGGATCCATCTCGACGTAATGGACGGCCATTTCGTGCCCAACATCACCTTCGGTCCGCCGGTGATCAAGACGATCCGCGATCGAACGGACAAGGTCTTCGATTGCCATCTGATGATCGCGCCGGCCGATCCCTATCTCGCCGCCTTCGCCGATGCCGGTTGCGACATCATTACGGTGCATGCCGAGGCCGGGCCGCATCTCGACCGTTCGCTGCAGGCGATCAGGAATCTCGGCAAGAAAGCCGGCGTGTCGCTGAATCCGTCGACGCCGGAAAGCGTCATCGAATATGTGCTCGACCGGCTCGATCTGGTGCTCCTGATGACAGTCAACCCAGGTTTCGGCGGCCAGGCTTTCATTTCGGCTGTCGTCGACAAGGTCAGGCGAATCAAGGCGCTGATCGGCAACCGCCCGATCGATATCGAGATCGACGGCGGCGTCACGCCCGAGACCGCTCCGCTGGTCACCGCGGCCGGCGCCAATGTGCTGGTTGCAGGCTCGGCCATCTTCAAGGGCGGCACCGAAGTTGCCTATCGCGCCAATATCGGCGCCATCAGACAGGCGGCCGACGGGGCGATCCGGCAAGCCGCATAAACCGCTTCATCGGCAAGCATTTTCATCGGAGGAAATCTTGGCGGCAATCCCACCTGTCTGCGACTTCGGCTGGCAAGCCGTCGATGCCGTTTTGCCCGGCGTCGACGGCAAATCGCATTCGATCTTCAGCCACGCCGGCCCGAACGGGCTGGTCGTGGCCTTCATCTGCAATCACTGCCCCTATGTGAAGGCAGTGATTTCACGCATCGTCCGCGACGCCGACGACCTCAAGGCCGAAGGCATCGGCTTTGTCGCGATCAACTCCAACGATGCCGACGCCTATCCGGATGATTCCTTCGACAACATGAAGCTCTTCGCCAGGACGAGCGGCTTCACCTTCCCCTACCTCCACGACGAGCGCCAGACGGTGGCGCGTGCCTATGGAGCCGTTTGCACCCCGGATTTCTTCGGGCTCAACAGCGAGTTGACGCTGCAATATCGCGGCCGGCTGGACGCGTCGCGACGCGACGCCGGACCGCCCGGACTGAGGCGCGACCTGTTCGAGGCGATGAAGCAGGTTGCCCGAACCGGCGATGGACCGCTGCAACAGATCGCTTCGATCGGCTGCTCGATCAAGTGGAAGGAGGCCGCATGAACGTCGGCGCAGGCAGGCCATTCCGATCGCGGAAGGCGATCCTGTTTGATCTCGACGGCACGCTGATCGATTCAGCGCCTGACATAACGGCCGCCGTCAACGAGTTGCTGGCTGGCCGCGATCTGCCGCCGCTGCGCCTGGAACAGGTCAAGGCGATGATCGGCGGCGGCGTCAGGAAACTGGTCGAGCGAGCCTTCGCGGCTTCCGGGGCACCGCTTCTCGGCAGCGCGCTCGATGAGGCCAACCGCGTCATGGCGCCGATCTATCGCCGACATCTGACCGGCCTGACAAAGCTGACGCCTGGCATCAGGGAGGTTCTCACCCATTTCCACCTGAGTGGGATAGCCATGGGCGTGGCCACCAACAAGCCGCAGTTGGCGACCCGCGAAATCCTGCTGCATTTCGGCCTGACGGAATATTTCGGCGCGATCGTCGGCGGAGACGCGGTGACAAATCCCAAGCCGGCGCCCGATGCCTTGCTGCTGGCGCTCGACCAGCTTCAGATCGAACCTCGCGACACGCTGATGGTCGGAGACAGCAGCGCCGACGTGGTCGCCGCGCGCGCCGCCGGTATCCCCGTCATTCTGCTGCGTGGCGGCTACACCCAAATTCCCGTTGAAGAGCTTGGCGCCGACCTCGTTTGCGACAGCCTGCTCGACCTGCCTTCCACGATGCAGAGGCTGCAAGACGCCGCTTGACCGGCGGCGCCAGGGTGGGCGCCGAACGGAGTTTCGAACGGCCGGAAGAACTGGGCCACTTCCTGCGGAAGAACCGGGGTTACTTCCTGCGGAAGAACCGGGTTACTTCCAGTGGAAGAACCGGGTTATTTGGAGAATTGCTTCAGATAGGCGATGACATTGGCGACGTCTTCGTCCTGCTTGAGACCGGCAAACGCCATTTTCGTCCCTTTGACCATGGCCTTGGGATCGTGAAGGTAGGTCGCCAGCGTGGCTTCGTCCCATTTGACGCCGGATTTGCCGGCTGCGACCATCGCTTGAGAATAGCTGAAACCCGGATGCGTGCCTGCCGTCCGGCCGACGACGCCGTTCAGCGACGGGCCGATCTTGTTCTTGTCCTGGTCGGCGATGTGGCAGACCTTGCATTTGGTAAAGACTTTCTCGCCCGCCGCGGCATCCTGTGCCTGGGATTGGTTCGTGAAGGCCACAACGGATACGACGGCGAAAAATGCAATTGCGCGCATGGTGTTTCCTCGTTGATCGTCTGCGTGCCGTGGATGGTTTGTGCGCGTCGATGCCTTGACCGCCGGCATCCGGTTTTACGCGGGACTATCCGCCCTCCTCTGGAATGGCAGCACCTGCACGCCTCGAAAAGCTAGACTGCCGCTGAGGGAAGTCAATCGTACAAAGGTCCTGTTTCGTTTCCCGACTGCGCAAGTGAAAGTGCTTGGCGGCATACGGTTCACATTGTTGACGCGTATTGGCCGAACGCGTAGCCTGACTTCAACCGGTTTCCTGTTCGGCACCTTCAGGAAATACGATGCGACTCCAAAGCACGGTCTCTGGAGAGATCGCCGCGCAGGCGACGATAGGTGCCAAATGGATACGGTCGATCTCATATTGACGGTGTGCCTGAGTGCCAATCCGGGCAATTGCCGAGACGAGCATCTCTATTTCGAGAGCCGTGGCTCTCTGTTCCAATGCATGGTCCTGGCGCCCAGCGAGATTGCAAAATGGTCTCAGGAACATCCGGGGCTCAAGATCGTGCGCTGGAAATGTGCCTTTCCGAGTAAGGAACGAGCGATTTGATCGACATCCCTAGTTCATCGGCGGCTGAGAAAAAGGAGACTGCAAGATGATTTCGCGGCGCGAAACGCTGCGTCTGGCATCTCTTGGGACAGCCGCCATCCTCGCCTTAAGGCCGGTTGCAGTCTTTGCAGCAGCCAAGATCCGAATTGGTGTCCTGAAGTTCGGCACCGTGAGCTGGGAGCTCGATACGCTGAAACAACACAAGCTCGACGAGGCCAACAGGATCGATCTGGAAATCGTCTACTTCGCCGGCGAGGATGCGACCAACGTCGCGATGCTGGCCGGCGCCATCGACATGATCGTGACCGACTGGCTGTGGGTCTCGCGCCAGCGCTCCGAGGGCGGCGACCTTACAATGGTTCCCTATTCGACCGCCGTGGGCGCAATCATGGTGAAGGAGAAATCGCCGATCCGGACGATCGCCGACCTCAAGGACAAGAAGATCGGTGTCGCCGGCGGACCGCTCGACAAGAGCTGGCTACTGATCCAGGCGCTGGCCAGGCGCGATCACGGCATAGACCTGCCGTCAACCAGTGACGTCGTCTTTGGCGCACCGCCGCTGATTTCGGAAAAGGCGATGCAGGGCGAACTCGATGCGGTACTCAATTTCTGGCATTTCTGCGCCCGGCTCGAGGCCAACGGCTTTCGTCGGTTGATCGGAGCGGATGATGCGGCCAAAGCGCTCGGAGCCTCGGGCGCCGTGTCGGCGCTCGGCTACGTCTTCCACGAACAATGGGCGAACGAGAATCCGGATTCCGCCCGGGGCTTCGTCAAGGCCTCCAAGCAGGCAAAGGACTTGCTGGCCAGATCCGACGATGAATGGCTGCGTCTGGCGCCACTGATTCGCGCGGAAGGCAAGGAGCTGGAAAAACTGCGCGACCGCTATCGCCAGGGCATTCCCAGACGGCCAGTCTCCGAGGAAGCGGCTGACGCGGGCAGGCTCTATCACGTGCTGGCTGCAATAGGCGGCGAGAAGCTGGTTGGCAGGGCGCCGGAGATGGCGCCCGGCACGTTCTGGCCGGAACTGGCGAAATGACCGCACCCGAAACCGGCGACGGCACAAACGGCGCGGCGACGGATATGTCCGGTCGATCCGGTTTGGCGACGGCACTGATGCCAACGCTGACGGTGGCGGTTTCGCTGCTCGGACTTTGCCTGCTGTGGAGCCTCGCGGCCCATCTATGGCAAAGCCGTGCCTTCCCCTCGCCAGGGCAGGTTTGGCAGGAACTGCTCAGGGAGGCGGCGAGCGGCGATCTTTTTTATCATCTTGGCGTGTCGCTCGGCCGGGTTGCCGCGGCATACGTCGTCGCAATGATCATTGGATCGGTCATCGGCGTCGTTCTCGGCAGCTATCGCGGTGCGGACCGGTTCTTCAATCCCTGGCTGATCCTGTTTCTCAACATTCCCGCGCTGGTGATCATCGTGCTCGCCTATATCTGGTTCGGCCTCAACGAGGCGGCGGCGATAGGCGCCGTCGCCGTGAACAAGATCCCGAATGTCGTGGTGACCATGCGCGAGGGCGCCAGGGCGCTTGACCCAATTTATGCCGAAATGGCCGCAGTCTACCGCTTCGGCCCCCTCGACCGCATCCGCCATGTCCTGCTGCCGCAACTGCAGCCCTATTTTGCCGCGGCTTCGCGATCCGGCATCGCTCTCATCTGGAAGATCGTCCTGGTGGTTGAACTGCTCGGACGTTCCAATGGCGTCGGCTTCCAGATCTATCTTTATTTCCAACTCTTCGACGTCGCCGCCATTCTTGCCTACACGCTGGCTTTCGTGGCGGTGATGCTTGTCATCGAACTTCTCCTGGTGCAGCCCGTTGAACGACATGCAACCCGTTGGCGCCGTCGTCCCGCTTAAGGTCGATATCGCCGAAAAGACCTTCAGATCCGCGCGAGGTGTCTCGGTGCCGGCGCTTCGGGGTCTGTCCTTCGAGGTCCGGCAGGGCGAATTCGCCTGTCTGCTCGGGCCGTCGGGCTGCGGCAAGACCACGACGTTGCGTATCTTGCTTGGATTGGACAAAGACTTTTCCGGCTCCTTCCAATTGCCGCAAGGCGGCTCGAATCGCATCGCCGCTGTGTTCCAAGAGCCTACTTTGCTGCCATGGCGGACGGTCGAGCAGAATGTCAGACTGGCGCTGCCGAAAGGCCTGAGGGCGAAAAATCTCGACGAACTGTTCGACAGTCTCGGCCTCACCGGCATGCGCTCGCTCTATCCGACGGAACTCTCGCTCGGCCTCGCGCGCAGGGCAGCACTTGCCAGGGCCTTCGCCAACGAGCCGGCGGTGCTTTTCCTGGACGAACCCTTCGCCTCACTCGATGAGCGGACTGCCTTGCGGCTTCGTCACCTGCTTCTGTCGGTGTGGTCGGCGCGGCCAACGACCGCCTTGATGGTAACGCACAATCTGCGTGAAGCGCTGATGCTCTCGGACCGCATCATCGTGCTCGCGCCGCAACCGAGCCATGTGCTGGGCATGTTCGATGTGCGGCTGCCGCGGCAACATCGCAATCCACGGGTGATGAGCGATCTGTTGCGGTCGTTCCATCGAAAATTTCCGGGCGTGACCTGATCGTCGCGACGGCCAGATGCTTAGCGGAGATTCCATGCCTATCGACGAGGTCCGGCGCAGATTTGTGGGTGGTTTCGCCTGCGTCGGCGCCAGCGCCGCGATGCTGCCATGCTGCTTTGGACGGGCCGTTCTGGCCGCTGCCGGCGGCCTGCAGTTGTCGGTCAGGCAAATCGCGGACGGCGTTTTCGCCTTCCAGGGCGCAGATGAATTGATGACGGCCGCCAATGAGGGCGCGATCTGCAATCTGGGCGTCGTCGTCGGCACCGATGCCGTTGCCGTCATCGACAGTGGCGGCAGCCTGGTAGAAGCGCATGCCTTCATTGCCGCGATCGGAAAGATAACCGCCAAGCCGATCCGCTTCCTGGTCAACACCCACATGCACCCCGACCACATCTTCGGCAACGCCGCATTCCGAGAGATCGGTGCGACCATCGTCGGCCATCACAATCTGCCCCGCGCCCTCGAGGCGCGCGGCGCGTTCTACCTGCACAACTATCGCGGACAGGTCGGCGACGCGCTTATGAAGGGGGTCGAGATCGTGCCGCCGACAATGCTGGTCGACGATCGCATGCGACTCGACCTCGGCGGCCGCACGCTCGAATTGCAGGCCTGGAAGCCGGCGCACACCGACAACGACCTGACTGTTTTCGACACCGCGACCAGCACCCTTTTTGCCGGCGACCTCGTGTTCATGGGTTCTTTGCCGACGCTCGACGGATCGCTGCTCGGCTGGCTCCGCCAGATGGACGCACTCGCCGCGATCGGCGCTGCGCGCGTCGTGCCGGGTCATGGTCCGGCACCGACCGACTGGCCGGAAGCGCTGACGGGAGAGCGGCGCTATTTCGAGGTTCTGGCCTACGATATTCGCAAGGCGATCGCCGACGGGACGCCGCTCGGCGCGGCAGTCAAAACCGCCGGCCGAAGCGAACGGGGCAATTGGCACCTGTTCGACGACTACAATGAACGCAATGCAACAGCAGCCTTCGCCGAGCTGGAATGGGAATAGACCACACCGACAGCGCCGCAGGCGGTGAAATGGATCGATTTGCCAACGCATCGTCAAAGGCCTACCCTTGGCGCCAGCCTGGGCACCACCTCTCTGACATCGGTGGAGGCATCGACATGCAAGAACACACTTACCACAACCGGCAGCTCGCCTTGCCGCTCGCAACCATCTTGGCCGTGAGCATCTTGACCATCGGCACGCTCTTCGGTTCCTCCGGAACCGCCACAGCACAGCAGACAAGCGTTTATTCAGACCGGATCTGGCAGGATTTGAAGGGCGACGTGTTCGGCGATCGGGCGATGCTGGTCGATACCGGCGTCGTCAGGATCGAGGCGCCGAAGCGGGCACAAGATGCCGCCATCGTACCCGTCGACATCTATATCGATCCCGCCAAGGCGCCCGACGGCATCAAATCCATCACCTTGATCATCGACGTCAATCCGGCACCGGTGGCGGCGACGTTCCAGATCGGCAAGGACGCCGGCGTGACACATCTGTCGACACGCGTACGCGTCAATGATTATTCCTATCTGCGCGCCATCGCCGAGACGCAAGGCGGGGAACTCCACATGGCCAAGACCTTCGTCAAGGCGTCAGGCGGCTGTTCGGCTCCCGCGGTCAAGAACATGGACGAGGCGATGGCGACGACGGGACAGATGAAACTGCGCCAGTTCCCGCCTCAAGAGACGATGACGAAGGTGCAGGAGCTGCAGTTGATGATCCGGCACCCGAACAATTCGGGCCTGCAGCGGGACCCGCTGACCCAGTATTTCATCCCCGCGCACTTCATCCACGAATTGTCGATCTCTCAGGCCGACAAGCCGATTCTCTCGATGGAGGGCGGAATATCGATTTCGGAGGATCCCAATTTCCGGTTCGATTTCACGGCGCACGGCAATGGCGAAATCCGTGTCGAGGCGACAGACACGGATGGCGAGGTGTTTCGCGGCCATTGGCCGATGGAAGCGGCCGGACTGTAAGGCACCGTCGCGCGCGCCTGCTCCGCCTGACTAGAGCCGGATGATTTCAGGTCAAGTCGACCTGAAATCTGAATCCGCCTCTAGATCAAAGAGATGAAGCATGATGTCGTCCGAAAACCGCTTCACACTTTTCGGCATCATGCTCTAAAAGCAACGTATGTCGGCTTCCGCTTGCGCGCGTTTCAGTTCTGTGCGCGCCGCTTTCGCCGGCGCGCTTTCGCGAAACAACCCTGCGGCCTCCCCTGTCGTCAGCGACATGCTTTTGAAGGTCTCCGCCCTCTCATAGTGATCGTAGGGAAGGATGGAGGCGATAACGTCGATCGAGCAGGAACAGCTTTCAAGCGCCTGACGTGTCTGGCCATTTGTCTGCATGCAGCCGAGCACGTAGTCGGCAACCGCTACCGTCGGGTAATCTCCCGCGGCGCCGGCTGGATTTGCGAAGGCCAGCGTCGCCGTAAAGACCAGCGGCAAAGTAGAAAATCCAACATATCCGATCATGAAGGAACCTCCGGTTGGCCTGGATACGACGCATCCAGACGGGACATCGTGCCAATTGGCGACGCACCGCAAATCCAGTCAAGCTCCCGTGGCCTCCGTATAGGACCAAAGGAGGAATGTCCCATCCGCCGACAAGAGCCCTCCATGACAGCTTCATGATCCGCTCCGTGCCCCGGTTCCAGCGTTCATTTCCCGCCTTGCTCACTATCGGCGTCCAACAAGACGCACACATACTTAACCCAACGTAGTTGGAGAACTATATCTAAATAAGTTCGAATAGGCACCGCATGGAGAATACCGTCATAATAGGACCACTATATAAATTGCGGCAGGCGCCAATCCGTTCAATAGTTTACTGGCAGATTCTCATCTTACTTGTTTCTTCATATTGCAACGCATCATAATTTATGTTGCACCGCAAGAGCGCAGCATGGGTTTTTGCTTGCCTGGCGTTTTGCAATGACATAGCTTTTTCCCTGTTTCCGGCTTCAAAAGCGCCATCGTCATTAGGGAGCGGCGGCAGTCTTGCGAAGGCCAAGTGGGGCGGGCAGTAACGGTGCCCTCTGCTTGTCGGGGTAGGTCGTGACAGCTGCCGGAAATACTTCCCACATGGATCGCTTGGGCAAGCCCTTGGGGCTTGACGATCGATTCTCCACTGTGAACCCGGGAGGATTTCGGATGCGTGCACTTGCGAAAACTACTTACATACTGACGACCGCCGCGTTTCTGTCGCTCGGCGCGGCCTATGCGGCTTCGGCCAACGAAGACCTTGCAAAGCTCGCATCGGATGCGAAGAACTGGGCGATGCAGACGGGTGACTACGCCAACACCCGCTATTCCAAGCTCGACCAGATCACCGCGGACAATGTGAAAAACCTGCAGGTCAAATGGAGCTTTTCCACCGGCGTGCTGCGCGGTCACGAAGGTGGGCCGCTGATCATCGGCGATGTGATGTATGTCCACACGCCTTTCCCCAACAACGTCTTTGCCCTTGACCTCAACAACGACGGGAAGATCCTCTGGAAATACGAACCCAAGCAGGATCCGAACGTCATACCGATCATGTGCTGCGACACGGTCAATCGCGGTGTCGCCTATGGTGACGGCAAGATCATTCTCAACCAGGCCGACACCACCGTCGTCGCGCTCGACGCCAAGACCGGTAAGGTCGTCTGGTCGGTCAAGAACGGCGACCAAACCAACGGCGGCAAGGGCGAATCAGGCACATCGGCACCCGTCGTCATCAAGGACAAGGTGCTCGTCGGTGTCTCCGGCGCCGAATTCGGCGTTCGCGGCTGGATAGCCGCTTACAATCTGAGTGACGGCAAGCTCGCCTGGAAGGCCTATTCGGAAGGTCCGGACGCAGACACCCTGCTCGATCCCGAGAAGACCACCCATCTCGGCAAGCCTGTCGGAAAGGATTCCGGTACGAACACCTGGGAGGGCGAACAGTGGAAGACAGGCGGCGGCACGACATGGGGATGGTATTCCTATGATCCCAAGCTGAACCTCGTCTATTACGGTACCGGCAATCCCTCGACGTGGAACCCGGTCCAGCGCCCCGGCGACAATCGCTGGTCCATGACGATCATGGCTCGCGATGTCGATACTGGCGTTGCCAAATGGCTCTACCAGATGACCCCGCACGACGAATGGGACTTCGACGGCATCAACGAGATGATTCTCGTGGATGGCATGGAAGTCAACGGCGCCAAGCACGACGTGCTGGTGCATTTCGACCGCAACGGCTTTGCCTACACCATGGACCGCGCCACCGGCGAACTTCTCGTCGCCAAAAAATACGATCCGGCGGTGAACTGGGCGACGGAAGTCAACATGGATCCCAAGAGCGACCAGTATGGCCGCCCGCAGGTCGTGGCCAAATACTCGACCCAGCAGAACGGCGAAGACACCAACTCGACCGGCATCTGTCCGGCCGCGCTTGGAACGAAGGACCAGCAGCCGGCGGCCTACTCGCCGAAGACCGGGCTGTTCTACGTGCCGACCAACCATGTCTGCATGGACTATGAGCCTTACAAAGTGAGCTACACCGCCGGTCAGCCCTATGTGGGCGCCACCGTGTCGATGTATCCGGCGCCTGGCGGTGACGGCAACATGGGCAACTTCATTGCCTGGGATGCAGCCAAGGGTGAGATCGTCTGGTCGAAGCCCGAGCAATTCTCGGTATGGTCGGGCGCATTGGCGACTGATGGCGACGTCGTCTTCTACGGTACGCTCGAAGGTTACATCAAGGCGGTCGATAAGGACGGCAAGGAACTTTACAAGTTCAAGACCCCGTCCGGGATCATCGGCAACATCACGACCTACGAGCATGACGGCAAGCAGTACATCGCCGTTCTGTCCGGCGTCGGTGGATGGGCTGGTATCGGTCTGGCAGGTGGCCTGCTTTCGCCCGATAACGCCGCTGCCTGGCATGGCGCCGTCGATCAGGGCCGTGCGCAAGGCGACCAAGCCGCGGTCGTTGGAACCGCTGGTCTGGGTGCAGTCGGCGGCTACGCGGCACTTGCCGACTACACGACACTGGGCGGTCAGCTCACCGTCTTCGGCCTCCCGGACTGACACGCGGGAACCATAAAGCATGCCCGAGGTCCTTGAAGGGATTGAAGGGTTGAGAAAGAGAGCCCCGGCTCATTGGAACCGAGGACGGGGCTCTCTCTTTCGTTGCGCACCAAAACATCGATCAATGCCGCTTGGCGACTGCAAAACCGCGTCCATGGCGAACCAAAGGAAGAGTTTGAATGTTTGTTCGCATTGCAATTTCGGCCCTCGCTCTGGTTCTTCTGCCTCTGGCAGGCCCAGGTCCCGCGCAGGCCGACGACAGCATGGAAAAAGCCAAGGCGGTGAAGGAAGAAGGTGGCAAGTATTTGGACGCGGACGGAAATCCTACCTACAAGATCGAGAACGGAACCGTCGATTGGTACACGTTCAGCGGATACCGCCGGTATCACTCCGATTGCCATGTCTGTCACGGACAGGACGCGACAGGTTCGAGCTATGCGCCGGCATTGGTCAACAGTCTGAAAACCATGGATTACGGGACGTTCCTCTCGATCGTCGCCGAGGGCCGCAAGAATGTCGGCGGCGGCAAGGAAAACGTCATGCCTGCGTTTGGCGACAACAAGAACGTCTATTGCTACCTGGACGATCTCTACGTCTATCTGCGCGCGCGCGCCGATGGCGCGGCGCCCCGCGGCAGGCCGCCCAAGCACGAAGACAAAGCCCAGGCAGCCAAGGATGCCGAAGCATCCTGCATGGGGGGATGATATGACCGGCTGCGTTGAATCGAAGCTGCGCATCGTCCTGCCGATCCTCGGCGCGATCGCCTTGCTGCCGTCGAACGCGCTGGCGCAAAACGCCGGCCTTGGCGCCGCGGGAGAACTGGTCGATCCCGATATCCTGCGCGTCTGCGCCGATCCCTCGAACATGCCCTTCACCGACAAGAACGGCCAAGGCTTCGAAAACAAGCTGGCCGAACTGGTTGCCAAGAAGACGGGGCGGAAATCAGTCGCTTACACATGGTTTCCCACTGTCACCGGCTTCGTGCGCAACACGCTTGGAGCCAACCGATGCGACATCATCATGGGCTATGCCCAGGGCGATGAACTGGTGCAGAACACCAACGCCTACTATCGCTCCTCCTATGTGCTGGTGCACCCGAGAGGCAATGGCATGGAAGGCGTCGAAACGATCGAAGATCCGAAACTCTCCGGCAAGAGAATCGGCGTCGTCGAAAGCACGCCGCCAACCGCCAACATGGCCGCAAACAAGCTCTTGCGAACAGCGAAAATCTATCCGCTGGCCGTCGATACGCGGGTCACCCCGTCGATGGGGGAGGTCATGATCAAGGACATGCTCGCCGGCAAGATCGACGCAGCGGTCCTGTGGGGTCCGATGGCAGGCTACTATGCCAAGGAACTCGGCACCGATGTTGCGATCATTCCGCTGGTGAAGGAAAAGACCGGGTCGCGCATGTCCTACCGCATCACCATGGGCGTACGTCCGTCCGACCAGGAATGGAAGCGGACGCTCAACCGGGTGATCAAGGAAAACCAGGCGGAGATCACCAAGATCCTGCTGAGTTACAACGTGCCGCTGATCGACGAACACGACAATCCGATCACGCAATAGCTAGGATGAGCCGGCAAGAATGTGGCAGGCGATGAAAGGAAAGGAAGCGGTTTTTCTGATGGCGGCAGGTGTGCTGGGCCTTATGGAGCCGGCATGGGCGGGCGGGGTTGATGAACCCGCAGGCTACCGGCTGGACGAATACCGGGCGCCGGTGCCGGACACGCTGCGAGGCGCCACGGTGGCGA
Organism: Mesorhizobium sp. M0587; assembly: GCF_040320945.1. Classification (NCBI taxonomy): domain Bacteria; kingdom Pseudomonadati; phylum Pseudomonadota; class Alphaproteobacteria; order Hyphomicrobiales; family Phyllobacteriaceae; genus Mesorhizobium; species Mesorhizobium sp. M0587. Next base: position 92,365 of record NZ_JAMYQP010000001.1, on the reverse strand, counting down.
CAACGGAGGAGGCGGAAGCGCTGTGGCGAGCGAAAAAGGCAGTCTTCTTCGACGTAATGCCGAACACGCCGAAGCCGACCAATTTGCCGGCAGGAACGATATGGAGAGACAAGGTCAGAAAGGACATTCCTGGCAGCATATGGCTGGCCAACGTGGGATACGGCGCAATTTCGGAGGAGACAGCCAGCTATTTTCGCCAGGGCCTCGCGGCTGCGGCTGGCACCGACAAAACACGCGCGATTCTGTTCTATTGCATGACAAATTGCTGGATGTCCTGGAATGCCGCGAAGCGGGCGGTCGAGTGGGGCTACAGCTCAGTGATCTGGTATCCGCTCGGCGCTGATGGATGGGAAAGTGCAAATCTCCCGCTGGAGGAGAAAAGGCCCTACGCGATGGACAATTGAAGGAGGATCACGTTCGACAGTTTGTTTTTCGGTTTTCAAAACCTACCGTTTCATTTGTCCATTTTGAGATTTGATGGACGAGCCATTGCTTCGGTGCCCTGCAATGGCTGGCTAACGACAGGATCGGCCCCTTCGGGCTGGTATAAGAGGAGAAATGTCATGAAGAAGAGCTGGAAGAAACCGACCATGTGTCAGGTTGCTGCGGGCTTTGAAATTTCGCGGTATCTGCCTGCTGAAATTACTCCCAAGAAGTAGGCCGCAGAGGTGCGTGTCCCTGGCAACAGGGGCACGCATCCCCTTGCCGCACGCGGTCTTCGCGGGAGGCTTTGACGCACGCGATCTGGTGATGAAGTCGTTTACGACCGCAAGTTTCCTGCTGATTGAACAAGCCGCAGAGTGGGCTTGGCCATGCGCTTGAAGATCATCGGATCGGCGGCGGGCGGCGGTTTTCCGCAATGGAACTGCAACTATCGCCTGAGCCGTGCCGCTCGCGCCGGGATGGCTGGCGTGCATTCGCGAACCCAATCAAGTGTCGCCGCATCGGCGAATGGAGCCGGCTGGGTTCTTTTCAACGCCTCGCCCGACATTCGCCAGCAGATCGCGGCAACGCCTGAGTTGCAGCCCGCGCACGATGCGCCGCTGCGTTCGACGCCTATCCGCGCGGTGGTGCTGACCAATGCGGATGTCGATCATGTCGCCGGCCTGCTCAGCCTGCGCGAGCGGCAGCCTTTCGCTATCTATGCAACGACGCAGGTTCTGGCGACGCTGGAGGCGAATTCGATTTTCAATGTTCTCGATCCGGCACTCGTGCCGCGACGCCCCTTGCCGCCGGCGGAAGAACTTGCGATCTGCGATGCGGACGGCCACAACACCGGCGTGACCGTCGAGAGCTTTCCCGTGCCCGGCAAGATAGCCCTCTATCTCGAGGAAAGAAGCCAGCCAGACGCCAATTTCAGCTCCGACACCGGCGACACGATCGGCGTCCGTATCGCCGGTGCCGGCAGTCGCGGCTCGGTCTTCTATATCCCGGGCTGTGCACGCATCGATGCGACCTTGCGCGCGCGTCTGGCCGATGCCGCCTGCCTTCTGTTCGACGGCACGGTCTACGCCGACGACGAGATGATTGCCGCCGGCGTCGGCCAAAAAACCGGTGCGCGCATGGGGCATCTGGCAATGTCGGGAGAAACGGGTTCCATCGCCGGGCTGGCCGATGTGAGGATCGGCCGCCGCGTCTTCGTCCACATCAACAACACCAACCCTGTTCTGGACGAGGATTCCACCGAACACGCAGCGGTCAAAGCGGCCGGCTGGGAAGTCGCCCGCGACGGGATGGAGATGGAATTTTGAGTAATTTCCACGACGCGGCCAGAGACGGCCTGTCCTCCAGCGAACTCGAAGCCGTGCTGCGGCAGGTCGGTGCCGAGCGCTATCATAACCGCCATCCTTTCCACCACAGGATGACCAGCGGTGCGCTGTCGAGGACCGAGATGCAGGCCTGGGCGCTGAACCGCTATTGCTACCAGGCTGTCATTCCGCGCAAGGATGCCATGATCCTCGCCCAAGCCGAGGACCCGGCGTTTCGCGCCGCCTGGCGCAAACGCATCGAGGACCATGACGGCGAGGACGGCTGGAGCGGCGGTATTGCGCGCTGGCTGCATCTGGCGACGTCGCTCGGTCTCGGTGCCGATGCGGTGAAGAGCGAAAGGCTGGCGCTGCCGGCGACACGCTTCGCGGTCGGCGCTTACCTCTCCTTCTGCACGAACCGGACGCTGTTCGAGGCGGTCGCGTCGTCGCTGACCGAGATGTTCTCGCCGCTCATCATCGGCGAGCGGGTGCCGGCGATGCTGGCCAAATACGATTACATCACGGAGGATACGCTGGCCTATTTCAGCCGACGGCCCGAACAGGCATCGCGCGACGCCGACTTCGCCCTCGCCTATGTGCTCGGCCATGCCGACACGGCGGAACGCCAGCAGCAGGCGATCGATGCGCTGGTGTTCAAATGCGATATACTCTGGGCCATGCTCGACGCGCTTCAGCACGCCTATGGCGAGCCGGGAAACATACCGCCCGGCGCCTTCCGTCCGGAGGCAGCGCGATGATGGCGCTGCGCGAAAGAGCCCTGGTGTCGCCGCGATCGGCGCCATCGCTGCCGAAGCACGTGCGCATACAGTACGATCCCGTGCGGCAGGCGTTCGCCGTGCTTTCGCCGGAAAAGATATTCTGGCCGAACGACATCAGCCTCGACATATTGCGCCGCTGCGATGGACGGTCCACGGTCGCCCACATCATTGCCGGCCTTGCCGCGGATTATGACGCCGAACGGGAGGCCGTGGCGGCCGACGTCATCGCCTTTCTTCAGGAATGGTCGGACAAGCTGTTGGTGAAACTATGAGCGAACCCCTTCTCCCTCCGATCGGCATGCTGGCGGAATTGACGCATCGCTGTCCGCTGCAGTGCCCTTATTGCTCCAATCCGCTCGAATTGCTGAAGGCCAATCGCGAACTCGATACCCGGACCTGGCTCGACCTGTTCTCGCAGGCCGCCGATCTCGGTGTTCTCCAGGTGCATCTGTCCGGCGGTGAACCGACGCTACGCCGCGACCTCGAGCAATTGATCGCAGGGCTTTCGGCGCGGGGTGTCTACACGAACCTGATCACCGCCGGCGTCGGCATTGCCGAAGGCCGCATCGAGGCGTTTGCCGAAGCCGGGCTCGACCATCTGCAGCTGAGCTTTCAAGGCGCACAGCCGGCGACCACCGACCGCATCGGCAACCACAAAGGCGGCCACGAGAAGAAACTGGAGACGGCACGCCGCGCCCGCGCGGCCGGCCTGCCGCTCACCATCAATGCGCCGATCCATCGCCACAACATCGAGGAAGTGCCGGAGTTCATCGAGCTCGCCCTCTCGCTGGACGCGGAGCGGCTCGAGATCGCCAATGTGCAGTACGCCGGCTGGGCGCTGACCAATCGCGATCAACTGATGCCCGAGCGTGCCGCGGTCGACCGGCAGGCGGAGATCGTCGCGGCGGCGCGCGAACGGCTCGCCGGCATCATGAACATCGATTACGTCCCGCCGGATTATTTCGCCATCTATCCCAAGCCGTGCATGGGCGGCTGGGCGCGCGACGCCTTCATGGTGACGCCGGACGGCACCGTGCTGCCGTGCCACGCCGCACAGACAATCCCGTCGCTGAGATTTGAGCGTTTCGGACAGCGCAACCTGGCCGAGATCTGGACCGATTCACCGGCATTCAATGCCTTTCGCGGCACCGACTGGATGCAGCAGCCCTGCCGCAGCTGCGAGCGGCGTGAGATCGACTGGGGCGGTTGCCGCTGCCAGGCGATGGCGATTGCCGGCGATGCCGCTGCAACGGACCCGGCCTGCGCGAAATCGCCGATCCATGCCCGCATGGCGACGCTGATCGACCAAGCCCAGCGTACCGCGGCGGTTCCTTCGAAGGATGAACCTTTCGTCTACCGGCGGATCGGCGTCATGACCGAGCCCGCCTGACAATAGCTTGGAAGAAATTATGGTACCGTTGGCTGGGATTGAACCAGCGACCTCCGGATCCACAATCCGGCGCTCTAACCAGCTGAGCTACAACGGCACACTGCCTGGGCGAGGTCGAGGCAGAAACCTGTTCCCCGCTCTGTCGTTCGGCGATGCGTCCTTACGGGCTTATGGATTTTAATTCAAGGCTTTTGGAAAGCAAAGATCGGTCGCCCACATCGGTGCGAGATTCATCGGCAACGAAAAGAACACCAGACATAAGAAAAAGGCCGGCGGGAGGAGGTGCCGGCCTTTTCCTGTTACGAGCCAGCGGGAGGAGGTGCTGGCTGGTCACCCCGGGAGCAGAGGGAGGAGGTTCCACCCGCCGGGTATTCGCTGATGGCTGCCATCATACGCGTGATCGGTTTTAAGAAAATGCGACCTTTTGCTGCATCTTCCGATCATGCGTAAATATTAGGCAACCTTAATGTCCTTCATCGCCTTCTCGAAGGCGGCCTTGATCGGCTTGGAAACGTCCTCGGCCGCCTTGGAGGCGACGGTCTGGAAGTCCTTGGCCTGCTCAACGCTCATCTCGACGCGCTTGCGCAGGAAGGCGGTCTGCAATTCGACGACTTCCGACAGCGACTTGGCGCCGATCAGGGCTTCGAGATGCGAGAAGCCGGCTTCGGCGTTGGCGCGCAGTGCCGCGATGCTCTTCAGCGACAGATCGCTGGAAACGGTCTTGGCGGTCTCGTAGGTGGACTCCAGAGCCTTCTGGGTCTCCTCGGCGCCGGTCTTGAGCTTGGCGTAGGCTTCCTTCGACTGCTCAACGCCCTTCTCGGCGAAAGCGCGGATCTGGTCGGTGGCCTTGGAAGCGTCGAAGCTCGGAAATTCGACGTTTTCGATCGTCTCGGCAGCGGTCTTGGTCCTGGACATTTTCCATCCTTTCAGCGGCTTTGACAGAAAGCCGTCTCATTCATCTATGATGGCAATATAAAGGCAAATTTTGTGCAATGCAATATCCTTGTTGCACTGCACCATAAATTTCCCCGCGCCGTTAACCAAACGGCTAGATTCCATCCTTTGCACGTTCTGGCTTGTGGACCTTCGCGCCGTCGGCTTTTATTAACAAAGCGTTAACCGCAAATTCGCCGCCCCGAGGTCCGCCAAGCGCATGCCGTCCGATTATTCCTTTCTCGATGTCGCCGTGCTCGACGCGGTCCGCCAGCGGTTTGCCGCCGGCGACGCGATCGCGATCCTGTCGGCGGACCTGGAACAGGTGATCTGGGCCAATGGGCCAGGAGCCGCGGTATTCGGCTATCCCTATATCGAGGCAATCATCGGCGCCTCGGCGCGGCTGCCTTTGATCGCCCGCCGCCAGATCATGGCGACCAGCGGCTTTCCGGAGATCGGCAGCGACCGCGCCGTCACGCTCAGGTTGGCGACCGGCATGACCAGTCGCGCGGTCGGCTTCCTTGCCAGCGCGGTGACGCTGCCCGATGGCGAGAATGCGATCATGCTGACGGTGCCTGCGGCGCAGACAGGCTCGCGAAGTGCCGCCGAGATCGCCAGCCGGGCGATCGGCGGCTTTACCGAGGACGGTCATTTCATCGCCTTCATCGATGCCAAGGGCAATGTCGAGGCCGCTTCCGAGGGGTTTTCGGCACTGGGCATCGAGCCCGCGACGCTGGCGGCACTGGTGGCCGATGTGGCTGCCGAGGGCGACCGCATCGTCAAGCGCCTCGTTCCGGGCGGCAACACCTCCTACCCGGCCGGCCTCGCCCGGCTGACGCCGGAGCGGCATCTCCTGGTCGTGATCGACGAGGACAAGATCGGGGACGCGGACGGAACTCCGGCGCGCGACCCTTCCGCGGCGACGGAACGTCCCGCCTATGAAACCGATGCCGGTGCGGCAATAGCGGCCGACAGCGGCACCGCGCGGTTCCAGCCCGAACCGGACAACAAGCCGGCAGTTGATGTTTCGCGGACGGAGACGGTTGCCGGGCAGACATCGGCAGACAATGACCAGCCACCGATGGGTGGCGCACCATCGCAGCACGACCATTGGTACTTCAACGCCGGCGAGAATGACGGGCGACCAGCGCCGCCCGAGCCGGGCGCTGAAACCAGAGCTGGCCAAACCCACGGCGAAAGGCCCGCGGAAAGTGCCGGGCAGGACGACGTCGAGCCCACCTCGCCGGCTCCGGCCGAAACGCCAGCCGTCCGGATGATAGACCGCACAGCCGCCCCGATGCGGTTTGTCTGGCGCACCGATGCCGAAGGCAAGTTCAGCATGCTGTCGCCGGAATTCGCCGATATTGTCGGCAAGCCGGCGGCCGACGTGATCGGCCGCCGGTTCAGGGATGTCGCGGCGGCCTTCGGCCTCGATGCGTCCGGCGAGATCGCCGGTCTGCTGGAACGGCGCGACACCTGGTCCGGCCGCTCCGTGCTGTGGCCGGTCGTCGGCACCGACCTGAAGATCCCAGTCGACTTGGCGGCGCTGCCTGTCTATGGCCGCAGCCGTGCCTTCGAAGGTTTCCGCGGCTTCGGCGTCGCCCGAACCGGCGATGCGGTCATCGACCCGGAAGCAATCGGCATGGCACTGATGCCCAATGGCCGGGCTCCGGCGACACCGGCACGGGAGGCCATCGAGCCCATAGCCGAACAGGCGAAGGGCGAAGAGCCCAAGGCCGAGGTGCCGAAGGTCGAGGTGCCGGAGGGCCAGGAATCCGGGGCATCCGATCCGTTCAAGGGCGAAGTGCCGGCGCTGACCATCGTGCCGAAACCGGAGCGCCGCTTTGCCGACAAGGTGATCCGGCTGGCCGAACACCGGCAGCCGGCCAACGACAAGGGCCTGTCGACCCTGGAACGCAGTGCATTCCGCGAGATCGGCGAACGGCTGAAGAAGGACAGTTCGCCGGCCGAGCCGCCGGAGGCCGGAAAGTCCGGCATCGACACCGCCGCGGAGCAGGTGATCGAAAAGACGCCTGCGGCGGGAACAGCAGAGACACCGACGGCCAAGACCGAAGCTCCGGACGAAGCTGCCGGAATGGGTTCATCGCCCTCCGATACGGCGCCGCCCGAGGCAGCGACAGATGCCGATGAGATTCCGTCGGCGCCGGATGGCGAAGCTGTGCCGGCCGAGCCATCCGAGAGCGATACCGATGCCGAGGCCGTAGACGACCTTGCCCGGCTTGATGGCGGTCACCCGGACGAAGCGGATCGAGAAGAACCCGCCGAAGCCACATCAAATGTCACCGGCTCGCTGCTCGACTATGCCGACCGGAATGACCAGCCCGGTTCGATTACTGAAAAGAGCGACGAGCCACCGGCTTCGGAGCCGATCGCGGCGGAGCATGACGGCATAGGCGACGATGACAGCATGACATCGGCCGATTTCCGCGATGCCGAGGACAGCGAGGACTGGGCCGACGGCGACGAAGCCGCCGCGGCCGATGAGCGGACATCCGCCGAAGAAACCGCCAGCGCGGGCAGCCCTGCGGAGACGCCCGTCGAGCGGCCACGCCTGCAGGTGCCGCCGCTCAAGGCGGAAGGGTTCGTGCCGTCGGCCTTTTCGGCCGGAGACGAGCACAGGGCTCCGGATACCACGTTGCTGGGAAAACTGCCGGTGCCGCTGCTCATTCATTCGGGCGATCAGCTGCACTACGCGAACCAGGAGTTCCTGGACCTGACCGGATACGCGACGCTCGACGATCTGGCCGGCGCCGGCGGTCTGGGCGCGCTGTTTGCCGATCCGTACGCCGATGACGGAGCCTCCGATGGCGGCGACCGGCCGCTGCGGCTGAAGACGCAGGGCGGACAGGAATTCCCGATCGAGGCCATTCTGCGGTCGGTGCCCTGGCGCGACGGTAAGGCGCTGATGCTGGTCGTGCGCCGCTCCGGCGAGGAAGACGTGCCGGCGGCCCTGCACGCGATCGGCGAGGAGCAGACACAGCCGGATATTCCAGAGCTCAAGGCACGCATCGCCGAGATGCGCACCATCATCGACACGGCAACCGACGGCGTCGTGCTGATCGGCAATGACGGCACCATCCGCTCGATCAGCCGCCCGGCCGAAGCGCTGTTCGGTTTCGACAGCGACGACGTGACCGGCAAGCCATTCGCCTCGCTGTTTGCCATTGAAAGCCAGCGCGCGGCGCGCGACTATCTCACAGGCCTGTCCGAGCCAGGCGTGGCGAGCGTGATGAACGATGGCCGCGAGGTGATCGGGCGCGAGGCGCAGGGGCGCTTCATCCCGCTGTTCATGACCATTGGCCGGCTCCCCAACGACAGCGGCTTCTGTGCCGTCGTGCGCGACATCACGCAGTGGAAGCGGGCTGAAGAGGACCTGACGCAAGCGCGCGCGGTAGCCGAACGCGCCTCCTCGCAAAAGACCGATTTCCTCGCCCGCATCAGCCATGAGATCCGCACGCCGCTCAACGCCATCATCGGCTTTTCCGAACTGATGGTCGACGAGAAGTTCGGGCCGGTCGCCAACGACCGCTACCGCGACTACCTGCGCGACATCAACCGTTCCGGCAACCACGTGCTCGATCTTGTCAACGACCTGCTCGACATCTCGAAGATCGAGGCCGGCCAGCAGGAGATGGCGTATGAGGCGGTGTCGCTCAATGACACGCTGGCCGAGACCGTGGCGATGATGCAGCCGCAGGCCAACCGCGAGCGCGTCATCATCCGCTCCAGCTTTGCGTCGCGGCTGCCCGAAGTGGTGGCCGACCTGCGCAGCGTGCGCCAGATCGCGCTCAACATCCTGTCCAACGCCATCCGTTACACGCAAGCCGGCGGCCAGGTGATCGTTTCGACCGCCTACGAGACTTCAGGCGACGTGGTCATGCGCGTTCGCGATACCGGCATCGGCATGAGCCCGGCCGAGATCGAGCAAGCGCTGAAACCATTCAAGCAGATCAATGCGCTGAAGCGCGGGCGCGGTGACGGAACAGGCCTTGGTCTGCCGTTGACCAAGGCGATGGTGGAGGCCAACCGCGCGCGGTTCACCATCAATTCGACGCCTGGCGAGGGAACCTTGGTGGAAGTCGCCTTCCCGTCCACCAGGGTGCTGGCGGAATAGATCTCGCCCCGGCGATCTCCTTGTTTTGGCGCAATTGCGGACGGTTCCACACTCTGGAATTGCGCCCACACAAGAAAAAAGGCGCCCGGGAGGACGCCTTAGAAATGAGATTGCTGTCACAACGGGGGCTTGAGCGAATTCAGATCCTCCGGGGGCTGAGGAACGGGATTTCTCCCTCAAGTTACGCACGACTATCGACGCCGGGACTTAACAAGTCCTTACCGGCGCCGCGAAAAATTTACGAATGTGTACCACTCGTGAAATCTAGGTAAATTCGAGCGAGATATTTCGTTAACCATGGCGGACGGGCCCTATTCGGCAAGCTGCGGCAGGTTGCGAAACAGCTCCAGCGCTTCCGGGTTGGCGAGCGCCTCCTTGTTCTTGATGGCGCGGCCATGCACCACGTCGCGTACGGCAAGCTCGGTGATCTTGCCGGACTTGGTGCGCGGGATATCGGTGACGGCGACGATCCTTGCCGGCACGTGTCGGGGGCTTGCTCCGCTGCGGATCTTGGCGCGAATGCGTTTTTCGAGGTCCTCGTCCAGCTCAACGCCAGCAGCCAGCCGTACGAACAGAACGACGCGCACGTCATTGTCGAAATCCTGGCCGATGCACAGCGCCTCGAGGATCTCGGGCATCTGTTCGACCTGGTTGTAGATCTCCGCCGTGCCGATCCTCACGCCACCTGGGTTGAGCGTTGCATCGGAACGACCGTGAATGATCATGCCGCCATGGGCGGTCCATTCGGCGAAGTCGCCATGGCACCAGACATTGTCGAAACGCTCGAAATAGGCCGCGTGGTATTTCTTGCCGTCGGGGTCGTTCCAGAAGCCGATCGGCATTGACGGAAACGCCTTGGCGCAGACCAGTTCGCCTTTCTCCTGCTGGACCGGCTTGCCTTCGTCATCCCAGACATCGACGGCAAGGCCGAGGCCAGGTCCCTGGATCTCGCCGGTCCAGACCGGTTCGATCGGCACGCCGAGCACGAAGCAGGAGACGATATCGGTGCCGCCGGAAACCGAGGCCAGATGGACGTCCTTCTTGACGCCGTCATAGACGAAGCGGAAATCCTCGGGCGATAGCGGCGACCCGGTGGAGGAGATCGCGTGCACGGTCGACAGATCATGACTGCGGATCGGCTTGAGACCGGCCTTGCGCACGGAATCGATGAATTTGGCCGACGTGCCGAAGAAAGTCATCTTCTCGGCATCGGCGAAATCGAACAGCACATTACCGTCGGGGTAGAAGGGCGACCCGTCGTAAAGCAGCAGGCTCGCGCCGGAAGCGAGGCCGGACACCAGCCAGTTCCACATCATCCAGCCGCAGGTGGTGAAGTAGAAAAAGCGGTCGCCGTCGACCAGACCGGCATGCAGACGGTGCTCCTTGACATGCTGGATCAGGGTCCCTCCGGCCGAATGGACGATGCATTTGGGAATGCCGGTGGTTCCCGACGAAAACAGGATGTAGAGCGGATGCGCGAACGGCAACCGCTCGAAGGTCAGCTGCTTCGGGCCAAAGGGCGACAGCGCCTCCTCCATCGCCACGGCCTTGTCGATCGTATCGGCAATGTCGGCCGAAGTGCCGAGATAATCGACGACCAGGACCTTGCGAACGGTGCCGAGCTTGGCCGCGACAGCGGCGATCTTGTCGGCGATCTCGATCGCCTTGCCGTTGTACCAATAGCCATCGGGCGCGATGAAGACGACGGGCTCGATCTGGCCGAACCGGTCGAGCACGCCTTGTTCGCCGAAATCGGGGGAACAGGAAGACCACACCGCGCCAATCGAGGCGGCGGCCAGCATGGCGGCGACGGTCTCGGGCATGTTGGGCATCATCGCGGCAATGCGGTCGCCCTTCTTCACCTTGAGTGACAGGAAAAGCTGCTGCAGGCGCGAGACCAGGCCCTCGAGCTCGTTCCAGGACAGCCGCCGCTCGACCTTGTCCTCGCCGCGAAAGACGATGGCCTCGCCCGCGCCGGTCTTCTTCAAGAGGTTCTCGGCGAAGTTCAGGGTGGCGTCAGGAAAGAACGATGCGCCGGGCATCCTGTCGCCATCAACCAGCACGGTCTCGCCCTTGTCGCCAACGATCCCGCAGAAGTCCCAGACGAGGCTCCAGAACGCCTCGCGATCCGCGACCGACCAGCGGTGCAGGTCGGCATAGGAGGAGAGCGCAACGCCGGTTTTCGCGGCCGCGGCCTTCATGAAAGCAGTCAACGGCGAGGCGTCAATCTGGTCCTGCGTCGGGGTCCAGAGCGGTACTTCGGCAGCCATGATCGATCCTCCCACGGTCGCCATCGCTTATGCATATCGCCGCGCAGCAGAGCAAGATTTTGTTCGGTCGAAGCCGCCAGGTGTGTGCAAATGCCATCGCCGGGCCATAAAGACTTGAAATGCCTCAGCCCTAAGTCGTAGTGACGACTGGGGTTACACCCGTCGGACGATTCTTGTCGGAATGGAAGACACGGGGCATATGCCATCATCCTTGATCCGCCGCGGAATATGGGCGATCGGCGCTGCCGTGATCGTCATCGCGCTGGTGGTCGCCGCCCTGCCGCTGATCGCCTCGACCCGTATCGTGCGCGACCGCATCGCCTGGGAGATGAGCGCATGGAGCGGCTTCCGGGTCGCCATAGAGGGCTCTCCTCGCATCGAGGTCTGGCCGAAATTCCGCGCAATTCTGACCGACGTGACACTGTCGAAGTGGACTGACGTCGACGCGCCGCCCGTCGTCGAGGCCGAACGGGTCGAAGTCGATCTGTCGGCCATGGCTGCATTGCGGGGCGACGTGGTGTTTTCCACGGCGAGGCTGGTGCGGCCGACGATCCGGGTCCAGCGCACGGCAAACGGCTTGTTCCTGCCCACCGTACCGACCGGCGGCCGTATCGCCCGCTCCATCGATGCGGCGCGCGGCGTGGTCAGCGCCGATCCCGCCAAGCCCGATCTCGACAAGCTGCCCGCCGACACTTTCGGCACGGTGGAGTTCAGGGACGGCCGCATGGTGGCCTCCGTCAACGGCAAGGACGTCGAGGTCCTGAGCAGTCTCAGCGGCCAGGCGACCTGGGCGGCGATGAACAGCAATGCCACCTTGTCGGCAACCGGGATCTGGCGTGGCGAGAGCGTCGCCCTCGATATCGCTTCGGCGAAGCCGCTGGTGCTGTTCGCCGGGGGCATGGCGCCGCTTATCCTGTCTTTTAAGGCAGCACCCGCAACCTTCTCTTTCGACGGCATGGCCAGCATGTCCGAAAACGCCTATTTCGACGGTCAGGCGAAGTTTTCGGCGCCCTCGCTGCGCCGCGTGCTGGAATGGTCGCAGGCCGGCATCGCGCCGGGCGCCGCGATCGGCTCGGTCAGTATCTCGAGCAAGGTCACGGCAACGACCGGACGGATCAAGTTCGAGAACACCGCGCTGGCGCTGGACAACAATCCGGGAATGGGCGCGCTGGACCTGTCGCTTGGCGATGCACGGCCGGTGATCTCGGGCACGCTCGCCTTCGATACGCTCGACCTCAGATCGTTTCTGTCGGCCTTCACGCCGCTCGGGCCGGGAAGTGGGGCGGAACCGAGCGAAGTCGACCCAAGTTTCGCCGACCGAATCAATCTCGATCTCAGATTGTCGGCGGCACACGCGACTGCGGGCAGCATCCAACTTGCCGATGTCGCCGCCACCGCCCAGGTCAAGGACGGTCTTTCGGTTTTCGATATCTCGGACGCCTCGGCCTTCGGCGGCAATATCCAGACCAGCCTTCGTTTCGACCGCAAGCCCGAGGGCACCCAAGTCGAGATCCGGCTGCTGGCCTCCGATATCGACGGAGGCGCTTTCGGCACCGCCGCCGGGATGACCCGGCTGGTGCCGGTCGGCACGGGGACCGTTTCGGTGATCCTCAAGGGGCCGGGCAGGACCTGGGATTCGATCTTTGAAAACGCCGACGGTTCGGCGTCGGCTACATTCGGGCCCGGCGCGCTCAGCAAACTCAACCTGCCAGCCTTTCTCAAGCATACGCAGCAAGGCGGCTTCTTCGCGCTCGACGATGTCTCGGACGGGACATTGCCGATCGACGGCGCCGAGTTGAAGGCAACCATCTCGAAAGGCGTGGCGAGGCTGGACAAGGCCGAGGCTAATTCGGCGCAATACAAGATCTGGCTGTCTGGGATCGCGTCCTATGCCGGGCGCGGACTAGCGCTGTCCGGCGGCGTCATCCAGCCGGACCAGGCAGCGACGCAGGCAAACGCCCAGCAAGGCCCCAGCCAGTCGGCCTTCTTCGTCGGCGGGACGTGGAGCACGCCGTTCATTTCGCCGATAAGCCGCGGCGTCTCGGGCGAATAGGCCGCCGCTGCTCCTGACCCTACCCGCGCTGCGCGACCTGTTCATCGAGCTGGCGCTGCACCTCACGCCGCTTGTTGGCGATCGAAGCGAGGATGACGCCGACCGCGACGACGGCGATCAGGATGGTGCAGGCGGCGTTGATCTCCGGCGTCACGCCGAGGCGGACCTGACTGTAGATTTTCATCGGCAGCGTGGTTGCTCCCGGCCCCGAAGTGAAGCTGGCGATGACCAGGTCGTCGAGCGACAGGGTGAAGGCCAGCATCCAGCCAGACACGATCGCCGGCAGAATGACCGGCAGCGTGATCTGGAAGAAGGTCTTCACCGGCGTAGCGCCTAGGTCCATAGCCGCCTCCTCCAGCGAACGGTCGAAGGAGACCAGGCGCGACTGCACGACGACCGCCACGAAGCACATTGTGAGCGTGATGTGGGCGAGCGTCACGGTTAGGAAGCCGCGGTCGAGGCCGATGGCGACGAAGAGCAGAAGCAGCGACAGGCCGGTGATGACTTCCGGCATGACCAGCGGCGCGAACACCATGCCGGAAAACAGCATCCTGCCCCGGAAGCGCGTGTAACGCGTCAAGGTGAGCGCCGCCAGCGTGCCGAGCACGGTCGCCACCGTGGCCGAAATGACGCCGACTCGCGCCGTGACCCAGGTGGCGTCCATCAGGCCCTGATTGTGGAATAGCGACACGTACCATTTGGTCGAGAAGCCGCCCCAGACGGTGACGAGCTTGGACTCGTTGAAAGAGAAGACGATGAGCAGGACGATAGGCAGATACAGGAAGGCAAAACCCAGCACGATCGAGGTGACGTTGAAGCGGCTCCAGGTGGTGTTCATTTGTCCTGCTCCTGGGCGCGCGCCTGTGCCTGCTGGAAGAGCATGATCGGCACGGTCAACAGGAGCAGCAGGATGACGGCAACCGCGGACGAGACCGGCCAGTCCCGGTTGGCGAAAAACTCGTTCCACAAGGTTTTGCCGATCATCAGAGTCTGCGAGCCGCCGAGCAGATCGGGGATCACGAACTCGCCGACGGCGGGAATGAAAACCAGCAGGCAGCCGGCAATAACGCCTGGCAGCGACAGCGGAAAGGTGATCTTCCAGAAGGCGGCGGTCGGCGGGCAGCCGAGATCCTTGGCCGCCTCGATCAGCGAATAGTCCATCTTTTCCAGCGACGAATAGAGCGGCAGCACCATGAAGGGCAGGTAGGAGTAGACGATGCCTATGAAGATCGCCGTATAGGTGTTGAGGATCACCAGCGGCTGGTCGATCAGATGCAGCGACAGCAGCAGCTGGTTGAGCAAGCCTTCCGGCTTCAGGATGCCTATCCAGGCATAGACCCGGATCAGAAACGACGTCCAGAACGGCAGGATGACCAGCATCAGCAATGTCGGGCGGATCGTCGCCGGCGCGCGCGCCATGCCGTAGGCTATGGGATAGCCGACGATCAGCGTCAGCACGGTCGAGATCGCCGCGATAATCAGGCTGGTGATATAGGCGTTGAAATAGAGCGCGTCCTGCGTCAGCCAGGCGTAGTTGTCGAAATTGAGGTCGCGGAACCCGGCGAAGAAACCGGCTATGCCGTCCTTGAAATCGAGCACCGGCGTGTAGGGCGGCATGGCGATCGCCGTCTGCGACAGCGAAATCTTGAAGACGATGATGAAGGGGACGAGGAAGAAGAACAGCAGCCAGAGATAAGGGACTAGGATGACGAGGCGGCTGGTGAAACCGGCGCCCAGCCGCGCCAGGAACGGTTTGGCGACGGCTGGTAGAGCGGCGGCATCGGTGGCAGCGATGTTGGACATATCGGCCCCTTATCGTGCCAGCACGACGCCGGCGTCCGGCCGGAAGGACACCCAGGCGCGGTCGTTCCAGGTCAGCGGATCCTCGCTCACGCGTGCCGCGTTCAAGGCGCTAGCCCGCACGATCTGCCCATCGTCCAGCCTGACGTGATAGACGGTCATGTCGCCGAGATAGGCGATATCATAGACTTCGCCCTCCAGCGCATTGACGGCATCGGCCGGCTTTTTCGACGTCACCTTGATCTTCTCCGGCCTGATGGCGAAGACGATGTCGGCATTGGCGGCGGCGGAGCCGCCATTTTCGACAAGGATCTGGGCTCCGCTGGCTCCGGTGATGCGCGTCGTGTTCGCCGAGCGCTCGGCAATTTTACCCTCGAACATGTTCACGTTGCCGACGAAATGCGCCACGAAGCGCGACGCCGGGGCTTCATAGACTTCCGCCGGCGTCGCAACCTGCATGACCTCGCCCTTCTCCATGATGGCGATGCGGTCAGCCATGGTCATCGCCTCTTCCTGGTCGTGGGTGACGACGACGAAGGTAAGGCCAAGCTCCTGCTGCAAGTCCATCAGTTCGAACTGCGTTTCCTCGCGCAGCTTCTTGTCGAGCGCGCCAAGCGGCTCGTCGAGCAGCAGCACCTTCGGCCGCTTGGCGACCGAGCGCGCCAGCGCGACGCGCTGGCGCTGGCCGCCGGAGAGCTGGTGCGGCTTGCGCTTGGCGAACTGCTCGAGCTTGACCAGCTTCAGCATGTCTGCAACGCGTTTTTCGATATCGGGTTTGGGCATGCCTTCCTGCTTGAGGCCGAAGGCGATGTTCTTCTCCACCGTCATATGCGGGAACAGCGCATAGGACTGGAACATCATGTTGACCGGCCGGCGGTGGGGCGGAATGCCGCGCAGGTCCTGGCCGTCGAGCAGGATACGGCCGGCCGTCGGTTCCTCGAAGCCGGCGAGCATTCTGAGCAGCGTCGACTTTCCACAGCCGGAGGCGCCGAGCAGGGCGAAGAACTCGCGCTCGAATATGGTCAGCGACAGATTGTTGACGGCGATGAAGTCACCGAACTTCTTGGTGACGTTTTCGAACTGGATATATGGCTTGGCTTTCGGGTCGTTCCATGGCGCAAAATCCCTGCGGATGCTGCCAAGCGATTTCATATCCCCACTCCGTCCTGTTTCTTGCTTCTTGCCCCGAGAGAAATCGACCCCGGCAGACGCTGCCGGGGTCATATCCATTGCTTACTGGCCGGTGACGATCTTGGTCCAGGTGCGCGTGATGACGCGCTGGGTCTTCGGATCGTATGGCGAGACCGTATAGAGCTTCTTGATCGTCTCGGCATCGGGATAGACGGAAGGATCATCCAACAATGCCTTGTCGACGAATTGCTGCGACGCCTTGTTGCCGTTGGCGTAGAGCACATAGTTCGACGATTTGGCGATCACCTCAGGCTTCATCATGTAGTTGATGAATTCGAGTGCCTCTGCGACGTGCGGCGCATCGGCGGGGATCGCCATCTGATCGAACCACATCTGGGCGCCTTCCTTCGGCACGGAATAGCCGATTTCCACGCCTTGCTTGGCCTCGACCGCACGGTTGCGAGCCTGGAACACGTCACCCGACCAACCGACCGCCAGGCAGATGTCGCCATTGGCGAGGGCGTTGATGTACTCGGAGGAGTGGAATTTCCTGATAAAGGGCCGAACCTTCATCAGCGCCTCCTCGGCCTTTGCGATGTCGTCGGGCGAGGTGCTGTTCGGATCGAGGCCGACATATTTCAATGCCGCCGGGATGATGTCGGAGGGCGAATCCAGCACGTAGACGCCGCAATCCTTCAACTTAGCGAGGCTCTCGGGATTAAAGAACACATCCCAGCTGTCGATCTTGTCGGTGCCGAGCGCTGCCTGCACCTTCTTGATGTTATAGCCGATGCCGACCGTACCCCACATGTAGTTGACCGAATACTCGTTGCCGGGATCGTACTTCGCGGTTGTTTCCGAAACCGTGTCCCACATGTTGGAAATGTTCGGCAGCTTCGACTTGTCGAGCTTCTGGAACACGCCGGCCTGGATCTGGCGCGCGAGGAAGTGGCCGCTGGGCACGACGACGTCGTAGCCGCTGCCGCCTGCAAGCAGCTTGGTTTCAAGGATTTCGTTGGAATCGAATGTGTCGTAGACGACCTTGATGCCGGTTGCCTTGGTGAAATCGTCGATGATCGAACTGTCGATGTAATCCGACCAGTTGAAGACGTTGACGACGCGATCCTCGGCGTGACCGCCGAGCGTGAAAAGCGCCAGAAATGCCGAAGTCGCCGAAAGCCAGAGCGCTTTGCGGATCATGCTATTCTCCTTTGGTGAGTGTTCCATCGCCGGCTCGTCGCGGCATTCTCGCGCGGCCGGGCATTTGCTTTGAGACTATTGAGCTTTCCAAGGGGCGACAAGCGCCAATTGCCGCGCAAAACGCGGCCGCAAGCGATACTCATCCCCGATTGTCCCGGGCTGGAAGAGATGACGGCGCCGCCAGAAGCTTTCGCCGCCGCGCGGACAGAAATACAGGAATGTGATCCGGTCTCGATCGAGCCGCCGGGGGAACTTGGCAAGATGGGCCTGTCTTGTTGTTGCCGTATTGCCAGCCTGCCCGGGCGGCAGCAACATTGTCAATGGCAAAGCTTGAGCGCGCCAAATCAATTGGGCGAAGGCACGCCGGTGACCCCTGCACGCTGCGGCCGCGCCTGGCGCTTGAACTCGAGCCCGATATGGACCAGCAGCGCCGCCACCACCACCGCGCCTCCGATAATGGTGCGCCCGGACGGCACCTCTGAATGGATGAGCCAGACCCATACGGGTCCGAGGACCGGTTCGAACGTGCCGAGCAGTGCCGCGACAGCCGCCGGGATCAGGCGCGCGCCGGTGGCGAAGAAGACCAGGCCAATGCCGAGATTGACCACGCCGAAAGCGAAGAGAAAGCCCATGTCGCTGGTCGATACGGCGAAGGTTGAGGTCTGCGAAGCGGCAAAGCCGGCCGCCAGGATCGTGCCGAGACAGGTCGCCGGCGTCATGCGCACGCTGGAGAACCGCCGGGTGATGACGGTGGCGATCGAGAACATGACCGCGATCAGCAGCGCCAGCCCGTCGCCTATCGGCGAGACGGCGCCATCGAGCGATTCCGAGACCATGATGGCAACGCCGGTGATGACGGCGGCGATCGCCACCCAGGTCGCGACAGCCACTCTTTCGCGAAACAGCGCCCAGGCAAACAGCGCCGCCAGAAGCGGCACGCCGGCCTGCATCAGCAGGATATTGGCGACGGTTGTATAGGCAAGCGCCACGACGAACGCGGTGGATGCGGTGGCGAAGCAGAAGCCGACGGCAAGGCCCGGCAGGCCCATGCCGCGGAACATTTTCGACATGCCGCGCCAGCCGTCGCGCCAGATCATGAAGCAGATCAGGAAAGCCGCTGCCCAAACAGAACGCCAGAAAACAATCGTCCAGCTGTCGCCGGCGGCGATGAAGCGGGCGATGGTGCCGCCGAAACTCCACATCAGCGCCGACAGGAAGACCAAAAGCATGCCGACGCGTTCCTCGCGTGGCGAGATGGCTGGCGACGCGATGTTGTTCATGGCTGCCACTGTCGGCGTTTCCGGCGCTGCACGATGCGCAGTGGGCGACAGAAACGTGCTATTTTCGCCTAACGCATCGGCGGCGATCGGGCGTGATCCAGCTGCACGTTCTCTTTGGCGCACCGGCGAGACGCCTGTATCCCGACCTAGGAGGAGGAGCCTTTGTTGCGTCGAACGAGCCGCCAAAGCCCGGCCAACGGAATCAGCAGGATCAGTACGACGAGCGCTACCACCAGCAGGCCAGCCTGCACAATCTGATTGCCGGCAAGTTGCGGCAGCGTCACTGGAAGTCGAACGCGCTCAGGCCCGTCACCATTTCGTCGAGGCCGAGCGGACGTGTCACCGGCGGCTCGGCGCGCGCCAGACAGCCGACGCGCTCGCAAAGCCGGCAGGCGGGCCCGACCGGGGTCGCCGTGACCGGCCCCGTCTTTGCGCCGGCTGCCGCGCCGGGAAGTGCCGCGCCATAGACGATGTCGTCGCGAAAGCCGATATCGCAACCGAGCAGCAGGGCGGTGCGGCGCGGACGCTCCGAGAACGCGCCTTGCGGTCCTTCCAGCGTGCGGGCGATGCACAGGAATTCGGCGCCGTCGGGCATTTCCACCGCCTCGATGAAGATCTGACCGGGCTGAGAGAAGGCGACATGCACGGGGAGCTTGGGACAGCCACCGCCGAAGCGGCTCTGCGGAAAGCCCTGGCTGCCGGCCTTGCGAAAACGGTTGCCGGCATTGTCGACCTCCAGCATGAAAAACGGCACGCCGAGGGCACCCTGCCGCTGCAGCATGGTCAGGCGGTTCGCAGCCTGTTCGAAGGAGACGCCGAAGCGCGAACGCAGCACGTCGATATCATAGCGTGCGCGAACGGCTGCCGCATGAAAGATCTGATAGGGCATCATCAGCGCATGCGCGGCATAGCGGCCAAGCTCGAAGCGGGCGAGGCGGCGGGCCTCGTCGGTGGTCAGCCTGAGCGCCTGGATCTCTGCGGCGACCGCAACCGTCATGCGGATCAGGCAGGCCTCCATCGCCACCTCGCGCAACTGATCGAACGGCGACAGGCGTTCGGACAGGAACAGGCGCTGCGAATGGCGATCGTAGCGGCGGCGCCAGTTCGGCATGGTGGCGACCGGCAGCACCTTGACGACGATGCCGTATTCGCGCTTCAGCCAGGCCTTCAGCGCGCCGAACAGGTCGTCGCCCGGATCAAGCACCGACGTGAAAGCCTCGGCCTCTTCCTCGAGTGCGGCAAAATAATTTGGCCGCCGCTCGAAAGTCTCGTGCATTTCATCGATCGGCAGGCGAGCGCCGGAAAGCGCCGTCGCCCGCCCTTCACGAGCCAGAAGCTCGTTGAGGTCGGACAGGCGCTCGGCCTGCTCGCGGTAGGCGCGGAACAGCTTTATCACCGCCGCCGATGCATTGGGCGCCGCCTCGGCAAGCTCGATCAGTTCCTGATCTCCCGGCAATTCGCCCACCAGCAGCGGGTCGGTGAACACTTCCTTCAAGGCGGCGACGGACCCCCTTGCCTCTCCGTGCAGCTCGTGCGGATCGACCTTGTAGACGGACGCCAGCCTGAGGATCAGCTGCACCGTCAGCGGCCGCTGGTTGCGCTCGATCAGGTTGAGGTAGGACGGCGAGATGCCAAGCCCCTCGGCCATAGCCGTCTGGGTCAAGCCCTTGGCATTGCGGATGCGGCGGATGCGTGGCCCGGCAAAAATCTTCTGGTCAGCCATGGGGTGATCCTTGATGCCGGTCCTTGACAGAAATTTACATTGCCACTCCGACAGTGCAGATGATCCCGCCTTTGACAATCATGACAAATTTACCGCACCTCTCTGTCAAACACAACACAGGTTTTCCCTTATCTCCATGCAGGTTTGTTGATTTCCCTGGCTCGTTTTGCGCCGAAATGTAAATTCAGTCACGTTCCAGCGCCGAAGCAGATGGCGACTGGATATCAAACAGAAATCCTTCGGAGTGACCAATGACCGATTTTTACAACCTTGTTCCCTCGGCGCCTGAAGGTCGCTTCGACGGCATCGAACGTCCCTATTCGCCACAGGATGTGAAGCGGCTGCGCGGCTCGGTGCAGATTCGCCAGAGCCTGGCCGAAATGGGCGCCAACCGGCTGTGGAAGCTCATCCACGAAGAGGACTTCGTCAACGCGCTCGGCGCCATGTCCGGCAACCAGGCCATGCAGCAGGTGCGCGCCGGGCTGAAAGCGATCTACCTGTCGGGCTGGCAGGTCGCCGCCGATGCCAACACCGCCTCGGCGATGTATCCCGACCAGTCGCTTTATCCGGCCAACGCCGCGCCCGAACTGGTCAAGCGCATCAACCGCACCTTGCAGCGCGCCGACCAGATCGAGACCTCCGAAGGCAACGGGCTGTCGGTCGAGACCTGGTTCGCGCCTGTTGTCGCCGATGCCGAAGCCGGCTTCGGCGGACCGCTCAACGCCTTCGAGATCATGAAGGCGTTCATCGAGGCAGGTGCGGCTGGCGTCCATTACGAAGACCAGCTGGCATCGGAGAAGAAATGCGGCCATCTCGGCGGCAAGGTGCTGATCCCGACCGCTGCCCACATCCGCAACCTCGATGCCGCGCGACTGGCTGCTGATGTGATGGGCACGCCGACCCTGGTCGTCGCGCGCACCGATGCCGAGGCGGCAAAGCTTCTGACGTCCGATATCGACGAACGCGACCAGCCCTTCGTCGACTACGATGCAGGGCGCACGGTTGAAGGTTTCTACCATGTCAGGAACGGCATCGAACCCTGTATCGCCCGCGCCGTTGCCTACGCGCCTCACGCCGACCTGATCTGGTGCGAGACGTCGAAACCGGACCTGGCGCAGGCCAGAAAATTCGCCGAGGCGGTGCGCAGGCATCACCCGGACAAGCTGCTTGCCTACAATTGCTCGCCGTCCTTCAACTGGAAGAAGAACCTCGACGACGCGACGATCGCCAAGTTCCAGAGGGAGCTTGGCGCCATGGGCTACAAGTTCCAGTTCATCACGCTCGCCGGCTTTCACCAGCTCAACTACGGCATGTTCGAACTGGCCCGCGGCTACAAGGCGCGCCAGATGGCGGCTTATTCGGAATTGCAGGAAGCGGAGTTCGCGGCGGAAGCCAACGGCTATACCGCGACCAAGCACCAGCGCGAGGTCGGCACTGGATATTTCGACGCCGTGTCGATGGCGATTACCGGCGGCCAGTCATCGACCACCGCTATGCATGAATCGACCGAGCATGCGCAGTTCAAGCCGGCCGCGGAATAGCAGACCACAGAACACCGAGGAAACGCCCGCGAGGGCTCAATATACAGGAGAAGTCCAATGGCATCGATAAGCCGCGTCAAGGAACGGGCAGAAGAGCAATCGACCACGATGAGCGTCGACCAGCAGGCGACGATCCGGATGCTGGCCAACGATCTGCACAGACTCAACCAGTCCGTGATGAAGGCGGTCGAGGCCGGTGTTTCGGTGGAGTTGGTGCGCTCGGCACGGCATCACGGCGGCGACGGCAATTGGGGCGATCTGCTGATCCCGGTGATCGTCACGCAGCAGAGCCACGGCTGATCGATTTCGCAACCGAACCTTCACCTGCGCAATTTATGCGCAGGTGAATTTTATTTTCATGTGACTAAACCGTGGACAGGGCAGTACAGTACCGTTGCTTGAATCCACTGCTGCCGGAGGTGTTTCACGACCCTTTTATTTCAACTTGACATGGGCGGCGATCTCACGCCAATTGTCCCGAAATTTCAACTCTGCATTGAAACGGGGCGAGCTGCTTGGCCGATTTGGGTTCCCAATGAATCGCGAGGGCGAGAATGCGAGATATCGGAATCCGGCATCCCGGGATCCAGATACCGAGACGATCCGCGACGCCTCGCAGGTGCTTGTCGTCGGAAAATCGCCGATCAATCGCGTAGTGGTGTCGAAGATCGTCGAACGGTCCGGGCTCAAGCCAATCTCGGAATCGCCGGACACGGCGGCGAGGATATTGCGCTCGCTCATCCCCGGCGTGGTTGTCCTCGATGGCGGCCCCGACAACAGGGACTGCGACAATCTGATGTCCAGTATCGAGACGCTGCGGCGGGCCTCGGGCAAATCGTTGCCTTCTGTGATCCTGCTCTCCACCAAGAACAGCACGCCGGAGGGCCTGGGCCTGTCTGATATCATCGACGCGATCGTGGCCAAGCCGATCACACCCGAACGGCTGCAACCGGTGATCGATTGCCTGATCAAGCGGTAGCGCTATTCCAGGCGACGTGTAACGATTTCCCGCCCGCTTCGATCAACCTGGTTTCGTGATGCTTTCGATCAGTTCGGGCAATTGTCCGAGATCAGATATCTGACGGAAGCGCGGTTCGGCAACGGGCGCTTCGACATGCTCCAGCACCCAGGTCAGTTCGTGCGGCACATGGACACCCCAACCGCCGGCCTCGATGGCCGGCACCACGTCCGACTTCAATGAATTTCCGACCATCATGCTTTTCGCTGGACCATCGCCGTGGCGGTCGAACAGGCGGGCATAGGTGGCGGCATTCTTGTCGCTGACGATCTCGACCGCGTCGAACAGGTCACCGAGGCCAGACCCGGCCAGTTTGCGCTCCTGGTCGAAGAGATCGCCCTTGGTGATGAGCACAAGGCGGAACGCGCCGGCAAGCTTCTCGACAGTTTCGCGCACATGCGGCAAGACCTCGATCGGATGGCTCAGCATCTCACGGCCGGCACCGAGAATCTCGGATATGACCGGGGCCGGCACGCGGCCTTCCGTGACCTCGATGGCCGTTTCGATCATCGACAGCGTGAACCCCTTGATGCCGAAGCCGTAGACGGCAAGGTTGCGCCTTTCGGCCTCGAGCAAGCGAGCCGAGATCTGCTTCTCCTCGCCATGATCGGCAAGCATGGCGGCGAAGCGTTTCTCCGTCATGCGGAAGAACTGCTCGTTCTGCCAGAGCGTGTCGTCGGCATCGAAGCCGATGGTGGTCAGTTCGCTGTTGTTTGGCATCGACGGCCTTTTTTGGGTCACCCTTCTGGGTTGGAAGCGCCCGAACCTAAGCCGAACGGCGCGATTTTCAACCGCAACGGCGAATGCCGGTCTCGGCTCCCCTTTCCTTCCACAGTGGGGCACGGCTATACTCGGAAATCCGCAATCCAATCTGGTGAATGATGCCGCCTGCAAAAAAGGAAGTCCGTCCGTCGAGCCGCGGAGGACGAGCCCGTACCCCTGCCTTCGTGAAGAACCAACGCGGCGTCAAGAACTGGAAGGAAGTCAGCGCCTGGCTGGAATGGCGCGGCATCGAGGATATCGAATGCATCACCCCTGACCAGGCCGGCGTTGCGCGCGGCAAGATGATGCCGTCGAAGAAATTCACCTCCAACACTTCGCTCGCGCTGCCTTCGGCGGTGTTCATGACCACTATTTCCGGCGGCTATCCCGAGGACGGCAACGGTTTCCACTACCCCGAAGACGACGGCGACCTCAAGCTGATGCCGGACCTGTCGACGCTGACGGTGGTGCCCTGGGAGGAAGACCCGACGGCCGCGGTCATCTGCGACCTCGTCCACCAGGATGGCCGCTCGGTGGAATTCACGCCGCGCAACGTCTTGAAGCGCGTTCTAGCCGCCTATGACAGGCGCGGGCTGAAACCGGTGGTGGCGCCCGAGATCGAATTCTATCTGGTGCGCAAGAACCCGGATCCGGATTATCCGCTGACACCGCCCGTCGGCCGTTCGGGGCGAGCGATCGGCGGCGGCGCCGGCTATTCGATCGCCGGCGTCAACGAATTCGACGAGCTCATCGACGACATCTATCATTTCTCCGAAAGCCAGGGCCTGGAGATCGACACGCTCATTCATGAGGAAGGCGCCGGCCAGCTCGAGATCAACCTGCGCCATGGCGACCCGATCGAGCTGGCCGACCAGGTGTTCATGTTCAAGCGCACCATTCGCGAGGCGGCGCTCAAGCACGAGATCTATGCCACCTTCATGGCCAAGCCGATCCAGGGCCAGCCGGGCTCGGCCATGCATATCCATCAGTCGATCATCGACAAGAAGACCGGACGCAACATTTTTTCGGCCGAGGACGGCTCGGAAACGGAGGATTTCTTCCATTTCATCGGCGGCATGCAGAAGCATGTGCCGAACGCGCTCGTGATGTTCGCGCCCTATGTCAATTCCTACCGCCGACTGACACAGGCGGCCTCGGCTCCGGTCAACAACAAATGGGGCTACGACAACCGCACCACCGCGTTTCGCGTGCCGCGTTCGGATCCGGCGGCGCGGCGCGTCGAAAACCGCATCCCTTCCTCCGACGCCAATCCCTACCTGGCACTCGCCGCTTCGCTCGCCTGCGGGCTGATCGGCATCACCAACAAGATCAAGGCCGAGCCTCCGGTGCTGACGACGGCCAATGCCGACGAGATCGACCTGCCGCGCAGCCTGCTGGAGGCCGTCGACCTGTTCGAGGGCGATGAGGAACTCTGTGCGCTGCTGGGCAAGTCCTTCGCCGCGACCTATGCGGCGATCAAGCGGGCGGAATTCGAGACCTTCATGGAAGTGATCAGCCCGTGGGAGAGGGAGTATTTGTTGCTGAATGTCTAGGGGAGTAAGGGAGTAGGGGAGTAAGGCAGTAGGGCAGTAGGGGGCCACAGACGATGGTGAAGATAGATTCGTACAGGGATCTGATCGTCTGGCAGCAGGCAATGGACTTGGCGGTATCAATCTACAAGACGACAAGAGCCTGGCCGAAAGAAGAGCTTTATGGACTGACAAGTCAGCTACGGCGCGCAGCAACTTCCGTGCCCGCCAACATCGCTGAGGGCTATGGACGAGAAAGCCGAGCTTCCTATCAGCAATTTCTGAGGATCGCGCAGGGATCCCTCAAGGAGTCGGAGACGCATCTGCTGATTGCGCAGCGCGTCGGAATCGCCTCGAACGAGGCAATCGACCCGTTGATGACCTCCAGCGAGAGCGTGGGAACGCTGTTGCGGCTTCTGATCCGCAAATTGTCACCTGAATAGTCCCCCCTACTGCCCTACTCCCCTCCCTTGTCGAGCATCATGCCCTACCAATCCCCAATCTCCCCTGGCCGGTCCTGGTATGAGGACACGGCCGGCCCACGGCCCGGGTATCCGGCGCGCGACGGCGACCGGAATTGCGACGTCGTCATCATTGGAGGCGGGTTCACCGGGCTGTCGGCGGCCGCCCATCTTGCCAAGGCGGGAACCAATGTCGTGTTGATCGAGGCGCATCGCTTCGGTGATGGCGCGTCTGGGCGCAATGGCGGCCAGCTTGGCACCGGACAGCGGGCCTGGGTCGAAGACTTGGAGGCGGAATACGGATTTTCCCGTGCCAAGGCACTGTTCGATCTCGCCGAGGAGGCGAAGGCGCATCTCCTCGAATTCGCCGCCGCCAACCAGATCGATATCGACTACATGCCGGGCCAGCTCTCGGTTGCGCACAAGCCGCGCTATGTCGACGAGTACAAGGCGCATGCCGAGATCATGGCCGGCCGTTTTTCCTATCCGCATATTTCTTTCATGGATGCGACGGAAACTGCGCAGCGGCTGGGCTCGACCGCCTATTTCGGCGGCACGCGCGACACCGGCACCGGCCACATCCATCCGATGAAACTGGTGATCGGCACGGCGCGGGTGGCGGCACAGGCCGGCGCACAATTGTTCGAGGGGACGCCGTCGACCGGCATTGTTTCGAGCGGCGGCATGGTGAAGGTTTCGACAGCCAAAGGGACGGTCACGGCGCAGAAATGCCTGGTCGCGGTCAATGCCTATGGCGGCACGATCGAGCCGGTGAGTGCCTCGCACATCATGCCGATCGGTTCGTTCATCGGCGCGACCGTGCCGCTTGGAGCGGATTCGAACGTGCTTCCGGGCGGCGAGTCGGTCGACGATTCCCGCTTCGTGGTGCGTTATTTCCGCAGATCCGGGGACGGACGGCTGCTGTTCGGCGGACGCGAGGTATATGGCGTCAACGATCCTAGGGATATCCACATCCACATCCGCCGCCAGATCGCGGAACTCTACCCGGCGCTGAAGGATGTCGAGATCACGCATGGCTGGGGCGGCTATGTCGGCATCACGGTGCCGAGAAAACCGTTCGTGCGCGAAGTGATGCCGAACGTGATCTCGGCCGGCGGCTATTCCGGCCATGGCATCATGCTGTCGAACTTCTTCGGCAAGCTCTATGCCGAGACCGTTGCCGGCAACCGCGACCGGCTCAAGCTGATCGAGGATTTGAAAATTCCGCCGTTCCCAGGCGGCCGGCGCTTTCGCGCGCCGCTGCTTTTCCTCGCACTCAACTGGTTCGCGCTGCGGGACAGGATCTAGATCGATCCGCTCATTGTAATATTGTTGTAATATTTCTTGCCCAGGCCGTGCGTTGCGGAATCCCCGGCAATAGCGCAGAATCCTCCGCAATGGCGCACTGATGCCACAATCACGGGTAAAAGATGCCTGATATGGGCTTCTATACGGGGACTTATGCGGGCTCGCCCGCTTTTGATTTGGGACCGATGCTGATCGAATGCACGATTTGCGGTATTTGATCGTAAGAACACCGGCCCGCTTATGGAGGTTGCAAGAGTGAGAGAGCCCTTCGGTTTCGGTGCTCCGGAACGTCGGCGCTTTGCCATGCAATTCGGCTATGACATGCGCCCGTCATTTTGGCAGGAAGTTCGTTCCAATTCCCATCTGGTGATTGCCGCGGTCGGCACTGCCGCGCTGCTTGGCGTGGCGGCGGTGGCGCTCTGGCTGGCATTGCCGGCGAGCGAGAGGCAAGCTGCTGCTAGCACCGAGCAGACCATTCCGGCTGTCCCGGTCAAAACGACCAAGATCGCCGCTCCGGGGACCACGGTGACCGCGGCAGCCGCGCCGCAGGCGGCGCGCAAGTCCGACCAGGTTTCACCAACCGTGGCTGTCGCTGAAGCCGCCATTCCGGCACTCTCGGCCAATGATCCGCGTTGGACGGGCGCACAGCCGAAGGCCGTGTCCGCTCCCGCTCCGACTTCTTCCGATCAGGTGGCGAAACAGGCTCAACAGGCCCTGAACAAAGCGGCGGCATTCACGCAGCCGGCAGCCCATACCGATGCCAGCACCGAACTTGCGAAGGTCGCCGCGCCCACTCCGGCCACGGGCAGCAATCCCGATGGCGCACAAACCGCCGCCATCCCGGCCGCCGCCATCCCGGAGGCGCAGCCGCACGTGCCGGCTCCGCAGGCCGTAGCGGTTGAAGGCGACGGCAGCCAGGCCAAGGAAGAGCCACGGAAAGTGGCCGCTGCCGGGTCGGGCCGGACTCTCAGGGCCGTGACCATGCGCACCGGTCCGAAGAAGAATGCAGCAGTCATCGGCACGGTGCCCGCCAAAAGCTCGGTGCAGGTGATGAGTTGCAAGCAATGGTGCCAAGTCGTCTACAACGGCAAGACTGGCTGGATCTACAAGAGCTACATCAAGACCGGCGCCTGATACCTACTGCGCTAACCATCTTTTTTAGGCAATTCCGGACAAACCCGTTTCGCACTTTTCCCGGAATCGCTTCGGGCAACTTCGAGTCAAGTCAAACCCGGTGGCAAGGCAATGCCTGCTCCGAAACTTGCAATCGCGATGCGCCTCAGATGCAGCGTCCGCCGTCGACCTCGAGCGCCACACCGGTGATGAATGCGGCTTCGTCGGATGCCAGCCAAAGTGCCGCGTTGGCGATGTCGAGCGGTGTCGAAAGCCGGCCGAGCGGGATCGATGCCCGGAACTTCTCGCGGATTTCAGGCGTGTCGGCGCCCATGAACTTCTCCAGCATGCCGGTTTCGCCAGCGACCGGACAAAGGCAATTGACGCGGATGTTCTTGGGCGCGAGTTCCACCGCCATCGATTTGGTGGCGGTGATCGCCCAGCCCTTCGACGCATTGTACCAGGTGAGGCCCGGCCGGGGCCTGAGACCCGCCGTGGAAGCGGTGGTGAGGATGACGCCGCCGCCTTGCCGCTCCATGACCGGCACCACGGCAAGTGCCGCGTGATAGATCGCCTTCATGTTGACGGCGGTGATCAGGTCGAAAGTTTTCTCGTCGACCTCGAGCATGTCGCCATTGCGATGGGTAAACCCGGCATTGTTGACCATGATGTCGATGCGGCCGAAGGCGCTTTTGGCGGCATGGACCATCTCGTCGAATTCGGAGCGCAGCGAAACATCGGTCTGCGTCCAGATCGCGCTTTCGCCGATCTCGTTGGCCACGCGCTCGGCCCCCTTGGCGTTGAGGTCGGCGACGAGCACCCGCGCGCCCTCTTGCGCGAAGCGCTTCGCCATGCCTTCGCCGAAGCCTGACGCCGCGCCCGTGACAATGGCGACCTTGTTTTCGAGACGCATGGTTTTCCCGCTCATTGAGATCATCCCACAACTGGCATAACAGGCCCCATCGTCATGACGCATGCCGCGACGGCCGCGCCGATTTCTCCCTTAGCTTTCGTCACATTCACGTTCTATGCTGCAACTGCGAACGCTTTCGGGAGTCGTCGCCTAGCGACAAGCCTCCGGGGGACGCCGGTGTCAAGCGCACATGTGGACCGAACCAGTATGCAGCGATTGGTCCTCGATGTGACACCATGGCACTGGAAAATTTAAATCGATTAGATTATATCAGCCGCGTACTAGCGACCGGCGTCAAAGCGGACAGACCATGACCAGCCAGATCATCCCCGTCGAGCCTTTCGATTTCATCATTTTCGGTGGCACCGGCGATCTGTCGGAACGCAAGCTTCTGCCTTCGCTCTACTACCGCCAGCGCGACCATCAATTCTCCGAGCCGACGCGCATCATCGGCACGTCTCGTTCGAAGATGAGCGATGAGGAATTCCAGTCCTTTGCCAAACAGGCGATCTCCGACCACGTCAAGCCGGCCGACATCGACGCCAAGGAACTGACGACCTTCCTGGCACGGCTGTCCTACGTGTCGGCCGATGCGACGACCGGTGCTGGCTTCGACAAGCTCAAGAAGGCGATCGGCGACAGCGACCGCATCCGCGCCTTCTACCTGGCGGTCGCGCCGGCGCTGTTCGGCGATATCTCGCACAAGCTGAAAGAGCACAATCTGATCACGCCGAATTCGCGCATCGTGCTGGAGAAGCCGATCGGCCGCGACCTGGCCTCGGCCCAGACGCTCAACGATCTGGTCGGCGACGATTTCCACGAAAGCCAGATCTTCCGCATCGACCATTATCTCGGCAAGGAAACGGTGCAGAACCTGATGGCGCTGCGCTTTGCCAACGCGCTTTACGAGCCGCTGTGGAACTCCGCCCATATCGACCATGTGCAGATCACGGTCGCCGAAACCGTCGGCCTGGAAGACCGCGTTACCTATTACGACAAGGCCGGCGCGCTGCGCGACATGGTGCAGAACCATATGTTGCAGCTGCTCTGCCTCGTCGCCATGGAAGCGCCGTCGTCGATGGACGCCGACGCCGTGCGCGACGAGAAGCTGAAGGTGCTGCGGGCGCTGAAGCGCGTCAACGGCAACGAGGCACCGAAGCACACCGTGCGAGGCCAGTACCGCGCCGGTGCCTCGGCCGGCGGGCCGGTGAAAGGCTATGTCGAGGAACTCGGCAAGGACAGCAATACCGAGACCTTCGTCGCCATCAAGGCCGAGATCGGCAACTGGCGCTGGTCGGGCGTGCCGTTCTACCTGAGGACCGGCAAGCGGCTGGCGACGCGGGTTTCGGAAATCGTCATCGAATTCAAGCCGATCCCGCATTCGATCTTCGGCGACAGCGCCGGGCCGATCTTCGCCAACCAGCTGGTCATCCGGCTGCAGCCCGACGAAGGCGTCAAGCAGTTCATCATGATCAAGGATCCGGGTCCCGGCGGCATGCGGCTGCGCCAGATCTCGCTCGACATGAGTTTCGCGCAGTCCTTCGACGGCCGCGCGCCCGACGCCTATGAACGGCTGATCATGGACGTCATCCGTGGCAACCAGACCCTGTTCATGCGCCGTGACGAGGTCGAGGCGGCATGGAAATGGATCGACCCGATCCAGAACGCCTGGGAGAGTGCCCGGCAGGAGGCACAGGGCTATACCGCGGGCACTTGGGGACCCTCGGCTTCCATAGCACTGATCGAACGTGACGGGCGGACATGGCACGAGAGCAATTGAACAGCGCCAGCTATGGATGGAACGCCTTTTCCGATCGCCCGGAATTGGCGGCCGCGCTGGCCGCGGAAGTCTCGGGCCGTCTGGCCAAGGCGATAGCCGAGCGCGGCACGGCGCTGCTGGCGGTTTCCGGCGGCACGACGCCGGCGAGATTCCTCGCGGCACTTTCAGGGTCGCCGATCGCCTGGGACAAAGTGATCGTGACACTGGTCGACGAGCGCTTCGTCCCGGCCTCCTCGCCGCGCTCCAATGCCGGGCTGGTTGCCGCCAATCTGTTGCAGAACGCAGCCAAGGCAGCGCGCTTCGTGCCGCTCTACCACGAGGGCGCCGGCATCGAGGATGCGGCCACATCCGACGATGCGGCCCTGCGGTCATTGCCCTGGCCGCTCGACGTCGTCGTGCTCGGCATGGGGCTGGACGGCCACACCGCGTCGTTCTTTCCCGATGCCGACGACCTGGCAAAGCTGCTCGATCCTTCTTCGGACAGGATCGTGCTGCCGGTTCATGCGTTGAGTGCGGGTGAACCGCGGCTGACCCTGTCGCTGGCGCGCATTGTCGATGCCGGTTTGATCGCGCTGCACATAGAGGGCGAGGACAAGCGCAGCGCCTTCGACGGGGCGATTGCGCCCGGACCGCGAAAGCCGATCCGCGCCGTGCTCGACGCCGCACGCAAGCCCGTAGAGGTTTTCTGGGCACCCTGATTACAGATTCACAATGGTCCCGGCAAACGGCGGGAGGATGTTTCCGGGACCTCGCTTGAAAGGACCGACCGCCATGACCGCAAGACGCGACATCGAAGCCATCACCGACCGCATCCGCCAACGCTCGAAGGCGGGGCGCGAGGCCTATCTTAGCCGCATCGCCACCGCATCGAGCCAGACCGCCAACCGGTCGGTGCTGTCCTGCGGCAACCTTGCCCATGGTTTTGCGGTCTGCAGCCCCTCGGAAAAGCTGGCACTCGGGGCCGACAAGGTGCCGAACCTCGGCATCATCACCTCCTACAACGACATGCTGTCGGCGCATCAGCCGTTCGAGACCTACCCCGCCCTGATCAAGGAGGCGGCGCGCGAGGCCGGCGGCCTCGCCCAGGTGGCCGGCGGCGTGCCGGCGATGTGCGATGGCGTCACCCAGGGACAACCCGGCATGGAGCTGTCGCTGTTTTCGCGCGATGTCATCGCCATGGCCGCGGCGATCGGGCTGTCGCACAACATGTTCGACGCCGCCGTCTATCTCGGCGTCTGCGACAAGATCGTGCCGGGGCTGGTGATCGCGGCACTGACCTTCGGCCATCTGCCGGCGGTGTTCATCCCGGCCGGGCCGATGACCACGGGCATCCCGAACGACGAAAAGGCCAAGATCCGCCAGCTCTATGCCGAAGGCAAGGCGGGACGCGCCGAACTGCTGGAGGCCGAGTCCAAATCCTATCACGGCCCGGGCACCTGCACCTTCTACGGCACCGCCAACTCCAACCAGATGCTGATGGAGATCATGGGCCTCCACACGCCGGGCGCTTCCTTCGTCAATCCCGGCACGCCGCTGCGCGACGCCCTGACCCGCGAAGCGACGAAGCGGGCGCTGGCGATCACCGCACTCGGCAATGCCTATACGCCGGTCGGCCGGATGATCGACGAGCGTTCGATCGTCAACGGCGTCGTCGGCCTGCATGCCACCGGCGGCTCGACCAACCACACCATCCATCTCATCGCCATGGCGGCGGCGGCCGGCATTGCGCTCACCTGGCAGGATATTTCGGACCTCTCGGAAGCCGTGCCGCTGCTGGCGCGCGTCTATCCGAACGGTCTTGCCGACGTGAACCATTTCCACGCCGCCGGCGGGCTCGGCTTCCTGATCCGCGAACTGCTCGACGAAGGCGTCCTGCACGAGGATGTGCAGACTGTGTGGGGCGAAGGCCTGCGGCCCTATGCGGTCGAGGCAAAGCTCGGTGCCGACGGCAGCGTCGTGCGTGAAGCCGCACCGCGCGCCAGCGGCGACGAAAAGGTGCTGGCCCCGTTCAAGAAGGCGTTCCAGCCGACAGGCGGCCTGAAGGTGCTGTCAGGCAATCTCGGCCATGCCGTCATCAAGACTTCCGCCGTCAAGCCGGAGCGGCGCATCATCGAGGCGCCGGCCAAGGTGTTCGACAGCCAGCAAGGGCTGAACGACGCCTTCAAGGCGGGG
This sequence comes from Mesorhizobium sp. M0587, assembly GCF_040320945.1. NCBI lineage: Bacteria > Pseudomonadati > Pseudomonadota > Alphaproteobacteria > Hyphomicrobiales > Phyllobacteriaceae > Mesorhizobium > Mesorhizobium sp. M0587. The sequence continues at coordinate 59,326 of NZ_JAMYQP010000001.1, read as the reverse complement.
ACGCTCACCGGCGATTTCATCGCGGTCGTCCGCTTCCAGGGCCCAAAGGCCAACGGCATGCCGGAGTTGCACAAGCTGACCACCGTGCTCGGCATCCTGCAGGATCGCGGCCAGCGCGTGGCGCTGCTCACCGACGGGCGCATGTCGGGCGCCTCGGGCAAGGTGCCGGCGGCGATCCACGTGACGCCGGAAGCAGTCGAGGACGGGCCGATCGCCAGGATCCACGACGGCGACGTCATTCGGCTGGATGCCGATGCGGGAACGCTCGAAGTCCTGGTGCCGGCGGCGGAATTCGCGCTGCGGCGAACAGCGGATGCCGACCTCATCGGCAATGAATTCGGCTTCGGCCGCGAGCTTTTTGCCGGATTGCGGCAGCTGGTGGGCCGCGCCGACCACGGCGCCAGCGCGTTCGGAACCGCCGCAGCGGAATTCGCGCTGCAATGAAAATGGACAGCTACGACATGCAAGCCGAAACTCCCGGCAACGCAAGCTATGCGACAGCCTTCGCCACCATGTCCGGATGCCGACCGATCACCCGTACATAGGCGATGGCGAAATCCGGTGCGGTTGCCCGCGCCTGTTCCCAATCGCGCAGGGTGCCGACCGGAACCCGAAAGCGGCTGGCAAACTCGGACTGCGATAGGCCAAGCCCGGTCCTCGTCTTGCGGATCAGGCGGGCGCGCTGGCCCCGGTCCATCGCCTCGGCCGCCACGTCGAAATCTTCGGCGTCAGCCGGGTCAGCAGGTAGTGAGATATGCTCGTTCTTCACCCTTGTTGCTCCTTCTCACCGAAATGAAGCGAAGCGGGGCAGCTCGCCCCGCCAGACGAAGACGCCGGTGAACAGCTTCTCCCCGACGATGCCGACCACCTTGAACCGTTCCTCGCCATCGATCTCGCGGATAGAGGGGGCCTACTGAACCGTGATCTCGGTCCGTTCGCCGGCCTTGATCGTCACAGGCATCTCCTTGTCATGGCCTTCGTCCGACATGTGCCGGACAACGACATAATCGCCGGCCGGGATCGTCTGCTGCCAGCTGTCGCCGTAGTTCAAGCCGAGCGATTTGCGCTTGCCCTCGATGTCCTTTTTCGACGAAAGCACCTCGATCGAATAAGCGCCGGGCGCCGACATTGCGAGCACGCCCGCATCGAGCGCGACTTTCACGTCCAGGCTGTCGCCGACCTTGATGGTGAACGGCTGCTCGACAACCGCAAGATCGAGCGTAGTGACCGCAACATAGTCGTCCGGCGGCAGCCAGAATTTGCAATCAGGCCGATAGGAGTGCTCGACGCTGTCGCGCGAGCCGTCGATCTTCTTCTTCGCCTTGACGATCTGGAAGCCGATGCCCGAGCTGTCGGCCTTGTCGCCGCCGGCGGTGTAATAGGCGTTGAGGACGGCATGCCCGACCCCGACGACCACGTCCTTTTCGATCGTCTGTCCGGCGGCGAGTTGGACGGTCTCGGTGACGGTGCCGGCGCCGATCTCGACCGTGATCTTCTGTTCGCCCGCCGGGACGATGACCTTGGTGTCGCCGTAATGGGTGGTGTTGCCACCGGGATAGGCGAGATCGACATGGGCTTCGTCGCTGATTTCGGCGCCCTGGCTCGGCCGCGGATGGATGAGCACCGTGCCGGCGTTCAAGGTGAACAACGGCTTGTAGACCTGACCCGCCTCTATCTTGACCTTCTGCTCGACCTTGGCCTCGTCGTCGCGGGCGACGACGACATAGTCGCCGGGCTCGAGATTGCCGTTGTAGGTGCCGTATTCGGTGGTGACGGAATCCCCGCGCGAGCCGTCCGGCTTGGCCTTGTAGATCTCCCAGGCATTGCCGTCGGTGATCGGCTCGCCGCCTTCGGCCATCACCACCGTCGGCTGGAAGTTGAATTCCGGTTTCGCGGGCTCGGGCACGGGGGCCGGAGCCGGTTCGGGAGCGGCCGCCGGTGCCGCCACGGTCTCGACAAGCGCCTCCTGCAAAGCCTTTTCGTCGGAGGCCTGGATGTATTTGCCGCCGGTGTTGTCGGCGAGGCAGGCGATCTGCTTGCCTTCGTCGGCGGTCAGGCCGAAGCCGACGACATCGGCGGTGAAGTCGACGCCGGACGCCTCCAATTCCTTGCCAAGCGCACAGGGGTCGCCACCGCAGGTTTCAAGCCCATCGGTGATGAGGACGACGGTCGCCTTGTCCTCGGTGTATTTCAGCGCTTCGGCCGCCTGCTTGACGGCTGATGTCAGCGGCGTCTTGCCGAGGAACTTCAGACTGTCGGCAGCGGCCGAGATGGCGCTTGCCGAGCCTGCCTGGGGCGGCACGATCAACTGGATATCCTCGCAGCTGCCTTTTTCGCGATGACCGTAGGCCATGAAGCCTATCTCGTCGTCGGCGGGAACCGACTGAAGCACGGTTCTCAGCGATTCGCGGGCGATTTCGAGCTTGGGCTTGCCGTCGATCTGCGCCCACATCGAGCCGGAGGCATCGAGAATGACGATGACCTTGTTCGCGGCAAAGCCGAACGTCGTCATCGACAAAAGGAGGATCGCCGCAGCGACGCTCCGTGCAAGTCCCGCCATCGAAATCTCCTGAGTTAGCCCCCTCGTCCGCACGGGGAAACTATTTGAGCGCGGATCGGGACACAAGCCCGAGGCGCATGGATGCAGGGCAACGAATCCGGGTTAACGGGGAGCGTTCGCCGGCGCGTTGGGTTGAGAAGCGGTCACTGGCGCACATCTGCACCGTGGATGAATACCTACCATAGCTGCGGTCAGGATGTCAAGAAAAAATTCCTATCGAGAATGCCGGCAACAAGCTGGCGGCATCGCCGGTTTTGGCCGTCGTCAGGCCTTTTGCCGACTTGAGTTCGGAGTCCTGCGCATGGATGTCGCTCAGTATGTCGTGCGCCGCTCTTCGGAAGGCGGGCGGCCAAACTGCAGCCGGTAGCTCTGGGCAAAATAGGAATGCGAGGTGAAGCCGGTCGCGATCGCCACGTCGAGGATCGGCATGTTGGTCTGGCGCAGCAGTTCGCGCGCCCGCTCCAGCCGCAGCCGCATGTAGTAGCGGCCCGGCGTGACGTTGAGGTGGCGCAGGAAAAGGCGCTCCACCTGGCGCACCGAAAGACCAGCCGACTTGGCGAGTTGCACCGCCGACAGCGGCTCGTCGAGATGATCGGCCATCAGCTCGACGATGCGCCTGAGTTTCTCGGATTTGCCGGTCAGGTCTCGTTCCGGCCCGACGCGCTGGCGGTCGCCGGCCGAGCGGATGCGCTCATGCTGGAACTGGTTGGCGACGCCGTTGGCGAGGTTCGAGCCGAAATCGCCGCGCACGATCTCCAGCATCAGGTCGATCGAGGTGGTGCCGCCGGCACAGGTGTAACGCTTGCGGTCGATCTCGAAGACATTGCCGGTGCAGTTGATGTCGGGAAAACGCTCGACGAAGCCGGCGCGGTTTTCCCAATGGATGGTGCAACGATAGCCTTCTAGCTGGCCGGCCTCGGCCAGCAAATAGGATCCGACCGACAGCGCACCGAGCGCATTGCCGCGCCGGCCCCAGCTGCGCAGTGCCGCCAGCACCTTGCTCTTGCCTGGGAATTCCGTCGTCAGCCCGACCGAAACGAAGAGGATATCGACGGCCGGGAGGTCGGCGACGCTGTAGTCGATCTTGAGCGGCAGGCCGTTGGAAGCCATCACCGGGTCGCCATCGGCCGACACCGTCGTCCAGCCGTAGAAATCGCGGCCGAGCAGCCGGTTCGCCGAGCGGAACGTGTCGATCGCGGCGGCCAGCGAGAACATCGAGAACTTGTCGACCAGCAGGAATGCGAATTGCCGGCCGCCTTGAACGGGATCATTCATGACCGGCCGTTCCTGGGAAACAGAGGGGTTCGGCAAAGCTGGCGCTTTCAGAAGGAGGGCCGTTTCAATCCGGCCGCAAGGTAGGCGGAGGCTAATGTATTGGCCATCAGCATGGCAATGGTCATCGGCCCGACACCGCCGGGTACCGGTGTGATGGCACCGGCTTGCTTGGCCGCTTCGGCAAAGGCGACATCGCCGACGAGGCGGGACTTGCCCTCGCCCTTCTCGGGTGCGGGAATGCGGTTGATGCCGACATCGATGACGGTGGCGCCGGGCTTGACCCAGTCACCCCTGATCATCTCAGGCCTGCCCACCGCCGCGACAAGGATGTCGGCGGTACGGGCAAGTGCCGGCAGGTCCTTGGTGCGGCTGTGCGCGATGGTGACGGTGCAGTTGGCGGCAAGCAGAAGGTTGGCCATCGGCTTGCCAACGATGTTGGAGCGGCCGACGACGACGGCGTTGAGGCCGGACAGGTCCTTGCCGCGCACGCGCTCGATCAAAAGCATCGAGCCGGCGGGCGTGCAGGGCACGAAGGCGGTTTCGAGTTCGCCGGTGCCGAGCTTGCCGACATTGATGAAATGAAAGCCGTCGACGTCCTTCTCCGGCGCGATGGCCTGGATGATCTTGCCGGCGTCGACATGGGCGGGCAGCGGAAGCTGCACCAATATGCCGTTGATGGCCGGGTCCGCGTTGAGCTCGCCGATGAGTTTGAGCAGTGCGTCCTGGGATGTCTCGGCCGGCAACGTATGCTGGAGCGAATGAAAGCCGCATTCCTTGGCAGTGCGGGATTTCGAGGCGACATAGACCTGGCTCGCCGGGTCCTCGCCGACGATGACCACGGCGAGACCAGGCTTGGCCTTGCCTTTGGCGACAAGCTCTGACGTCAGCGTCTTGACTGTCCGCACCACGTCTTCGGCGACGCTCTTTCCGTCAATCAATTCGGCCATGGACAACCCTCGACACCGTTTCGCTCAAGCCTTGAACCAGGCCCGGATGCATGCTTTTGGCGACATGCACAAGCGCGGCATTTTCACGAAAATTCAAGCACGCAATCCCGTCAAAGCGCCGTCTCATGCCGTTTACTCGAAACCGGCGGGGTTTTGTTCGGCACCGGGGACTTTTGTATGGCTCAGAAGTAGCGGCGGTGGGCGCGGCTCTCGGTGAGTTCGCGAACCGCCTCGCGGAATTCGCGCAGGCTGGCGCGAATTTCCTCGATCGGTGCCTGTTCGGCGCCCTCCTCGACCCGCGGAGCAGGATCCGCCGGTGGCTGGGCAGGACGGGCCGGCGGCTGCGCCGGAGCGGGCTGCGGCGGATACGGCATCTGCCCGGCAAACGGCGCCAATGCCTGGCCGTAGGGGGAGCCTGCCGGCGCCCGCGTCTGCCAGGACTGCATCTGCGGGTAGCCCATCGGCTGCGCCTGGGGATAGGACGGCGAAGCAGGAAGCGGATACATCGCCTGCGGCGGCGGCATGAACGGCGACCGTGACGGCGGACCCATTGTCCGCGGATATGCGGCATCGGCACCCGGTGGGAACGGTAGCTGCGGGTAGGCCGGCGGGGGCATGAAGGCGGGATCCGGGTGCGGATAGCGAGGGAGCATGGAAGTGTCCGGCGGCCGCGTGTTTCCGGCCGGAGCAGGTGGGGCGAACTCGTTGGAAATGGCTTCGTGCGCCTCGCCGGACGGCTCGCGGGATACAGCCTTGCGCAGCTTCGCCATGAGAGCGCCGATCCGCCCGGACCTCTCGACGGAAGCGGCTTCGGCCTTCGCGGCGGGCGGCGGTGGTGCAGGCGGTGGCGGTGCCGGGGTCACCGGCGATGCCTGCATTGGCGGCACAGGCGGAGGTGCTGCCCGGAATGACTGTTCCTCGAGCGATGCCTTGCGGCCATGGCGCGATCGCGAAGTCGCGGTCTCGCGCAAGCTCTCATAGGCGCCACGCATGGCGCCAAGGCCTATGCCGGAGGCAAGACCCAGGAGCAGGCCGGCGAGCACGACCACGGCCCGCGACGGGCCGTTCGGCTCGAGCGGCGCGAAGGCCTTGGAAATCACATTCATGTTGGCGGTGTTGATGTCCTTCTGCTCGCCGGTCTCCTTGGCGCGCAGCAGGAACTGTTCATAGACGGAGCGCTTGGCCGTGGCTTCACGCTCCAGTTCGCGCATCGATACCAGATCGCTGTTGACGTCGCCGCTGCGGACCTTGAGCTGCGCCAGGCGCGAGGCCAGATCCTGCTCGAGCTGGACGGCGCGCTTCAGATCGACCTGCAGCGACGATGCGATGCGACGCAGTTCGCCGGCGATGCGGTCGCGCGCGCCGGCAAGCTGTGCATTGATCGCCTGGAGTTCGGGGTGGCGCGGGCCGAGCCGGATGGCGGCGCGATCGGATTCCTGCTTGAGCGCCGCGTATTGCGAGCGCAATTCGCTCATCGTGTTGGAGTTGATCTCCTCGGGCAAGGTGCCGGACAGAACCGAGTTGACGTCGACCGCGCGCGCCGAAGCCGCCCTGGCATTAAGCTCCAGCGTACGGGCGCGAGCGACCGACAGCTGTTCGTTGAGCTTCAGCATCTCGTCGTCGCTGATCAGGTGGCCCTGTGCGTCGACAAGGTCGTGCGAGGCCCTGAATTCCTCGACCTTGCGTTCGGCCGCCTCGACGCCCTTGCGCAGTTCGCCGAGCCTTGCCGTCAATTCATCCGTCGCACGGCCGGCGGTATCGGACTGGATCTGGCCGAAGGTCTGGAGAAAGACATCCGTCATCGTGTTGGCGATGAGAGCCGATTTCTCGCCATTCTGCGTAACGGCGCTGACGGTGATGACGAAGGTCTTGCCGCCGCGCGCCACCGAAAGGCTTTCGGCCAGATTGCCGACGGCGAGCGCGCGGCGGCGGGCATCGTCGACGCCGCCCGGCCCATCGTGGCGCGACAGGATCGAACGGACGAGCGAGATGACGCCGAGGCCGCCGCTGCCCTGGCCATTGAACTCCGGGTCGTTGACGAGATTGAGCTTGTCGACGACCTTGTTCAAAACAGTGCCCGAGGTCAGCACCCGGACCTGGTTTTCGACGATGGCGAGCGTGGCGTCGGAGGCGACCACATTCTGGGTGAGATCGCGGTCGGTGAGCTTGAGATCACGCGGGTCGACGATCAGTTCGGCGGTGGCTTCATATTTCTTCGGCATGGACAAAGCGATCGCGATACCGAGGCCGGCGCCCAGTATCGTGGTCGTGACGATCAGCGCCTTGGATCTGGCGATGCCACGAACCACCTGCATCGGATCGATCAGCGGCTTCCACTGCTGGTCGTCCTGACCATCGCCGGCGGATGCATCCGCCTGTCTCGCATACCGGGATCCCGACGCATCATGCGGGCCGCTGCCGGAATGCTCTTTGGGGGCGGTCCTTGTGTGCGTCGAGGCTGGCGGCAAATCGTCGACACCGGTCTCCTGCGGGCGGCGAACGTCGTCTTGCGCCGCCGGGTGCTCGTCCGGCTGGAACCGCTCTGTTCCCATGCCGGCGGGCGAGGTCCGCACTTCGCGCCGGGAACGGGCCAACCGGTGGCGCGTGGCCGCATCCTCGCGCCATGACGGGTCCGCGCGATCCCCTATCGAGACCAGCGATGCGTCGTCCTCACCGCGCACGGCCTGGCCCAACGCCAGCAACGAGCGCTCGCGCTTCCAATCCTCACGATCATTCCTGTCGACCATTGTCTTGGAGCTTCACTCTTGGCCGCTTGGCAGCGGCGGTCGGCCATTCGTTAAGTCACGCTAAACAAGCATAGAAAACAAAAGGTTAATTTTCCCAGCTGGAAGGGGAAGGTTTCCCGCCTTGGTTGCATAAATCCAGCCCATGCGGAACGCCTCAGAACGGCACGTTAAACATTCCCGCCTATGCCTTCCCCGACGCATGACCGAGGCCAGCGACATACCGCAAAGGCGGACCCTCACCCGGATCGGCACCTTCGTGGCCGAACGCCGGGGATTGCTCCGCGACTATCTGTCGGCGATCAGCGGCGCCGGCGGGCGGCTGGTGTTTTCCCTCGCCTATTTCATCGCGCTGGCCAACACGCTGTCCATCTCCGATTTCGGCATGTTCGCCACCGCGTCGGCAGCCGGGGTGATGCTGTCGCGCCTCCTGGCCTTCGGCTTCATCTCGGCGCTCTATCGCACCGCGACCATCCGGCCCAATCTGATCGGCACCTTCAGCGCCGGGTTCCTGCTGCTCGGCGTCGCTTCGCTGCCGCTGCTGGCCGCGAGCTCGTTCGGCGTTTACGCGATCTTCTTCGCCGGCACCGTGCCGCTATCGGTGTTTTCGGCCGTCGTCTTTGCCGAGGCGCTGTTGTGGCGGCCGGTAGAAGTGGCGCTGATCGTCAACAACGGCCTCGGCAGGTTCGGCCGCGCCGCGCTGCTGACGATCCTGGCCACGGCATTGCGGGCGCTTGGCGCGGTGCTGTTCATGGTCTGGGGGCAGCACAGCGTCTGGGTGTGGTCCTGGTTCTATATCGGCGCCAATGCGGCATCGCTGCTGCTTGCCTTCGGCTTCTTCTATCCGCGCCAGCGGCTGCGGCTGCGTACCGAGCTTTATCTACGCCGGCTCGCGGATTCGATCTACGTGGCCGGCGCCGAGGTGCTGTTCTACTTGCAGATGGAATTCGACAAGCTGCTGGTGCTGGCCATCGGAGGGCCGCACCTGGCCGGCATCTATGCCATCATCATGCGGCTGGTCGACCTGACGGCAATCCCCATTCGCACCTTTTCGATGATGCTGGTGCAGCGCATGATGCGCGCGCCGGAACTCTTGTCGCGGCTGGCGGTCAAGAGCGGTATCGAGGGCGGCGTGTTCGCCGTCTCGACGCTGGCGCTGCTGACGCTCGCCATCGTGCTGCATTTCTTTCCCAACGCGCTCGGCAGGAATGTCGCCGAGGCGGCCCCCTTGGTCGCACTGGCGATCTGCGTTCCGGGCCTGCGCAACCTGGTCGAATACCAGGCTGAGCTTCTGTTCGCGCGTGGCCAGACTTTGGTGCGGGCGCTCAATCTCGGCCTGCTCGCCGCGCTGAAGGCGCTGCTGCTGACCTACGTGCTGACCACCATTGCCGATACGCCGAAGCTGGTGCTGTCGCTCAATGTCGTCTTCCTGCTGCTCTATCTCGCGTCGATGCTGCTGACCTATTCGGCGCTGCGCAAGCCGGCGAAATCCGTCTAGGCTTCTTGCCTGAGCGTGATCTTTTCCGAAGACCGGTTCCCACTTTTGAGGATCATGCTTCATCCAGCCCGATCAGGCGACGGATGCGGCCGATATCGGTGCCGATGAAGGATTGCATGCCGATCGCCACCTGCTCCGGCGCCATGGCGCCGACGAAGCGGCGGAACTCCTCATCCGACAGTGCTTCACCGGTCCAGTGGATGCGGCAGAATTCCTCCGATGCGTGGAAATGGCCGGCACCTTCCAGCAAATCGTCGACATAGCGGCCGTAGATCATGCATTCGGAGAATCTGCGCGCCTGACCGACGACCTCGACCCAGCCGCGGCCATGGACTTTTTCGATCTGGCCGCACATGGCAAGCACCGTGTCGCGGCGCCAGGCGATCAGCGTCGAAATGTAATCGTGGACCGATGTCCGGGACGGGTCGATGCCGAGCGCCGAACCGGCATTGCGCGACCACAGGAGATGCTCGTCGTGGCCGTCATCGGCGAGCACGCCCTCGCGGCGGAATAGTCGCGCCTTGCCGTCGCGCCAGAAGGCGCCGCAGTCGAAAGGCTTGAGGAAAGCGACGTCGGAATCGCAGAACACCAGCACATCTTCCCTGGCGTGTGCCGATATGGCGATGCGGCGCAGCTGTTGCACATGCCAGCCGCGCAGCGGCTGCGTCTTCAGGCTGAGCCAGACGCGGCGCCGGAACAGGCTGAGCGGATCGTCGAGAGCGTGCAGCCAGCGCGGCAGCAGTTCACGCTCGTCGATGACCGAGCGCCGGCTGGTCTCCAACCGACGGAAAAGCGCAACGTCGCGATGTTCGACCAGAATGTAATGATGTGCCGCGCCTGAAACATACCGGTCGATTGTTTCGCACAACAGGCGGCAACGCTCGAAGTCCGGCGCGTAGCTTGCCGTCACCATCGCAGCCGTGGGTGTTCCCGGCAATGGCTTGGGGTCGGCAAGAGCGCCTGGAACAAACCTTTTGTTCAAGCAGCATCTCCCGCAGAGCGGCGCGACAATTTCTGTTTGACGACCCGCCACAGGAACAGAGGATTGCCGACCACGTAGCGTCGCCAGAGCCGGCCCGGTTCGACGGCCAGCCGGAACAGCCACTCCAGCCGCAGGCGGCGCATCCACAGGGGCGCGCGTGGCACCGAGCCGCTCAAGAAGTCGAGCAGCGCACCGACGGCTATCGGCAGCGTGCAGTGATGTTCGTCGATGTGCCTGGCGATCCACAGTTCCTGGCGCGGCACGCCCATGGCCACCAACAGCACGTCCGGCCGCAGCGTCGCGATCCGGTTGACGATTTCCGATTCCTGAGCGGCGGAGAAATAGCCGTCATGAATGACCACGAAACTGTGCTGGGCGGCGATGGCCGCCAGTTTGCCGGACGCCGCCTCCGCGTTGACGCGCGTCGCGCCGAGCAGGCCCACGGTCAGCGGCGTCGTCGAGGCCCGCAGGAAGGCCGGCACGAAATCGGTGCCGTTGAGATTGTCCGGAAACGGCTGACCGTAGAGCAACTGCGCCGCGAGATCGACGCCGACGCCGTCCGGCAGGATGAGGAAATCTTCCAGCGCCTCGGCGAAGACCGGGTCGGTATGGGCGAGGTTGGCATTATGCGCGTTGAGGAAACTGACCTTGGTGAAACGCCGCTCGGCAATCAGGCGGTTCAGCAGGGCGACCGCATCGTCCCAGTGGATCGCGAGCACCGAGATGCCGAGGATCGTCTTCAAAGTGTCGAGCCCGAACGCGGCGCGGGCAGCATGCATGTTCATGCAAACGCCTCCTGCCTGAGCGGCCCTAGCTTTTCGAGGCCGAACCGGATGGCGGCATCCAGCGCCTCGACCTGCCGGCGATGGAACGCGCCGCCGTCGACGTCGCGGACGTCTGCCGCCGCGGCCTCTAGTGCCCTGGCGAAGGCGATGGGATCGTCGGTGACGACGCAATTGGCCGGGCGGTGGTCGATGCCGCGCAGCGAACGGCTGGTGGCTACGGAAGGCAGGCCGAGTTCGAAAGTCTCGATGGTCTTCAACTGGACGCCGCTGCCGGCCGTGCTGATCAAAGGTATGACGGCAGCGCTGCGCACGAAGGCCTGGGCGTCGGGGACGCGGCCGATGAATTCGACGCCCGGATGCATCGAGATGACACTTGAGGGCATGTGGCCCGCGATGCGGACGCGGAAATCCGGCCCGAGATGCGGCACCACCTTGCCGAGGAACCAGTCCAGGCCGGTGCGGTTCGGCTGCCAGGTCCATGTGCCGACCAGGGCCGCGTCGCAATCGATCCGGCGCGGCTTCCGGGCCGGCGTCTTGGCGGTCGTCACCAGCGGCAGCACCGCCGAGCGGTCGTCCAAGGCGACATCGAGTGCCGCGCGGTCTTCCTCGGCCAGCGTGAAGATGAAGCGGGCCCGGCGGCAGAGACGCTGCTCCATTTCCTTAAGCAATCTCGCCTCGCGGCGGAACAAAAGCCGCTGGAAGAGGCTACCGGCTGCAGCGGCGTTCTCCCGCGCCGAAAGATGCTCGACATTGTGAGCGACGAAGATCGAGGGCCGGTCGGCGAAGAGCTTTTCGAAGGCGCCGGCGAACTGCACGGAATTCAGCACATAACCGTCGAAGGGGCCGGCCCGCTCGATGGCGGCAAGAACATCTTCGTCGGACACCGTTCGCAGCTTGACCGACGCGAATGTGAGGCCCGAAAGCATCGCCTTGCCGACCCAGGCAAGCTTCTGCAGCGCGGAGGCGTTTTCCGTGCGAACGTCGATGGCACCCAGAACCACGGTGTTTTCGGGATCGGCGGCGGGTTTTCCCGGCCAGGTGAAGCCGATGACCGTGACGCGCGCGCCAGCACGCCGCAAGGCGGCGATAATCGCGGCATTGGCGATCTCGTAGCCCGAGGCGAGAGCGCCGTCGGGCACGATCGATGTGGCGAACAGCAGATGCATCTCACCTATCCTGTGGTGTAGGCGGTAGCAAAGCGCGGTGAACCCTTGATTAAACGGCGACAATCAACGGCCGAAAGCCCCTGCCGGGAGGCTTCTCCGTGCAAGGTGATTAACGAAACGTTATCATCGTGGTGCTACCAGAACCGCAACTCACCATGTGGCTGGACGCGAATGATCTCTTTGCCGTCGGACGGTTCGGTATCGATCGCGGGACGGTCTCCGCGGCTTGACGTGGAAGCCGTCGAAGCGGTCGTCACCTTGCCGACCTTCACGCGGCCCGAACAGGTGCTGGAAACGCTGGCGTCATTGCGGGCGCAAGAGACCGGCAGGCGCTTTGCCGTCATCGTCATGGAAAACGACGCCGAACTGCGCGCCGGCGCCGAGGCGGCACTGCCCCTGTTCGAGCGCGGCGAGATGCCGGGCATGGTCATCATCGCGCATGAGCGCGGCAATTGCAGCGCCTACAATGCCGGCTGGCAGACGGCGATCCTGCATTTTCCGAACTTCAGGCATCTCTTGGTCATCGACGACGACGAGATCGCCGATCCACAGTGGCTGGAACGGATGTGCGGGGCAGCGGAGGCGCTCGATGCCGATATCGTCGGCGGCCCGCAGGTGCCCGTATTCGCCGATCCGGCCCATGCGAGATGGGCCGGCCATCCTGTTTTCGCGCCGCCCTACCGGGAAACGGGACGCGTGCCCGCACTTTATTCGTCCGGCAATCTCCTGGTCGGGCGCAACGTGCTCATTGCCATGGGGCCACCCTTTCTCGATCTGAAGTTCAACTTTATGGGCGGCGGCGATTCCGACTTTCTCAGCCGGTCGGCGCAGCGAGGCTTCGTGCTCGGCTGGTGCGCCGAGGCACAGGTGCATGAAACCGTTCCGGCCCGGCGCGTCGAAGCCGGCTGGATCCGTGCGCGCAGCCTGCGCAACGGCGTGATTTCGACGCTGGTCGAAAAGAAGAAACGTGCCGGCACGCCGTTCGCCGGCGCCAAAGTGCTGCTGAAAAGCCTGGCGCTGCTTGCCGCCTCGCCGTTTCGCGGCATGATGCGGCTGGCGCGGACAGGATCGCCGGCGATCGCCATCTATCCCATCCATGTCGCGCTTGGTCGCGTGCTGGCCGAATTCGGATATGCCAATGAGCAATACCGCCAGCCTGAGAAAAACTGAGCGCGCGCCGCTCAGCGCTGCGTTCACGCGCGAAGGCGTGGCGACGGCGATCGCGGCGCTGCTGTTCACCGTCATCATGGTGTCCTTCCGCCCGTTCCAGCCGGCCGGCGCGGAACTCACCGGCGACGGCGGCGATATCGTCAACCAGCTTGGCTTCGGCTCGCTCGGCGCCATCTCGGTCTTCTCGCTGATGGCCTTTGCCGATCCGCGCATCGTGCGCTCGCTGCTCAGCCCGTCCTGGATGCTGATGCTGGGTTTCTTTTTCCTGTCTGTGGTGCTGGCGACCGATCCGCCCTCGGCCATGCGCGCCGCCTTCTTCACCATGATCGGGATTCTGACCATGGCAACGATCCTGGTGCTGCCACGCGATGCCGAGGCCATCTCGAAGGTCATCATCTTCACCGCCGTCGTAGTGATGGGCCTTTCCTATCTCGGCCTCATCGTCTTTCCGCACGAGGCGATGCACACGGCCGATTCACAGGAACCCGAACATGCCGGCCTGTGGCGCGGCGTGCTCACCCACAAGAACATCGCCGGCCCGATCATGGCCTGCTTCAGTTTCGCGGGCCTTTATCTCTACCGGCGTGGACAACGGTTCTGGGGTGCCGGGATCTTCGGCGCGGCGATGATCTTCATGCTGCACACCGGCTCCAAGACCACGGCCGGCCTGGTGCCTTTCTCGATCCTGATCGTGATGTTTCCGAGCCTGATGGGCATGCGGCTCGGCACGCCGATCCTGTTTGCGCTGGCGATTATCGCTACCGCGGTCGGCACGCTGGGCATCGTCTTCCTGCCGCCGGTCAAACATCTGGCGGCGATCTATTTCCCCGATCTCACCTATACCGGGCGCGCAACGCTGTGGGAGTTCGCGGGCAGCATGCTGGCGAAAAAGCCGTGGACCGGCTACGGCTATGAAAGCTTCTGGGGCACGCCGCTGCTGCTCAACCAGGATCAGCCCTTCGATCGGGCCTGGGACATCCGGACCATCGTGCATGGCCATGACGGCTACCTCGACATTGCCGTGCTGATGGGCATTCCCGCCCTTTGCGTGGCGGTCCACACCTTCCTCATCGCGCCGATGCGCGACTACATGCGCATTCCCTTGCGCAAGGAGAATATCTATCTCGGCGACTTCTTCATGATGGTGGTGCTGTTCGCGGCGCTCAACGCTTTCCTCGAAAGCTTCTTCTTCCATCGCGGCGATCAGGTCTGGCTGTTCTTCGTGCTCGGCGTGTTTGGCCTGAGGCAAGTGTCGCTGCGGCCGATCCCGGTGCGCAATCCCGATCGCGGTGCGGGATTTTCCGGCCGCCCCTGACAGGGCTTCCCCACCGGAGCGCGAGCGTCTATGGGAAGACCTTTCGGAGGCTCTCGATGACGATCAGGCTTGTTCTCGCCGGCTGCGGCAATATGGGTTACGCCATGCTCTCGGGCTGGCTGAAATCCGGCAAACTCGCGCCTTCGGCGGTCTTCGTGGTAGAGCCCAATGCCGACCTGCGCCAGCGCGCGGCAGCGTTGGGCTGCGGCACCGCCGCGGATGCCGGCGATATTCCGGCCGATGCCGTGCCTGATCTCGTCGTTATCGCGGTGAAGCCGCAGGTGATCCGCGACGTCACCGCCGCCTACAAGCGCTTCGGCGACGGCCGCACGGCTTTCGTCAGCATCGCGGCGGGCACGCCTGCCGCGACCTTCGAGGAAATCCTCGGCAACCGCGCGCCTGTTGTGCGCTGCATGCCCAACACGCCTGCCGCCATCGGCAAGGGCATGATGGTGGTGTTTTCCAATCACCTGGTGTCCGACGATACCAAGCGCTTCGTCGCCGACCTGCTCTCGGCGAGCGGCGAAGTGACCACCATCGACGATGAGAGCCTGATGGATGCGGTGACCGCCGTGTCCGGATCTGGACCGGCCTATATCTTCCATTTCATCGAAGCACTGACCGTGGCTGCGGAGAAGGCAGGCCTGCCGGCAGCGACCGCCAAGCTGCTCGCCATGCAGACCGTCTACGGCGCTGCCTCGCTCGCCGCCGAAAGCGGCGAAGAGCCCGGCATCCTGCGCCAGCAGGTGACCAGCCCCAACGGCACCACGGCAGCCGCCCTTGCCGTACTGATGGGCGAGGACCGGCTGACCAATCTCGTCACCCAGGCCGTGGAAGCGGCGCGGCTGCGATCTATCGAGCTGGGAAAGTAGACGTCGCTAGGCGAGATCCGTATGCGAGAAGTCGTTGCCTTTGTAGAGCAGAACTGAGCCGCGGCTCTTGGCACAGGCGTAGGATAGGCAATCCGCAAGGTTGAGCTGGGCGGGATGCCCGCGCCCTTTTCCATAGTCTGAAAACGCCCGGATCGCGAGTTTGGCGTCGCCTGCGTGGATCGGCACGATTTCGATCTCAGCCTCGCGCAGAAAAGCCTCTATCGCCGTTTCCGCAACCACAGGTTCGACGGCAAGCATAGTGGAAAGCCGCATCGCCGCCTCAAGCACCACCAGAGCGGAGGTAATCCTGTGAGGTGCTGCTTCGATGCGGTTACTCCACTCGCCGGCATCTTCCTCTTCCGAAAGAATTGCGACAACGACGGATGTGTCGACGAACATCAGGGATGTCCCCACATGTCGTCGATCTCGTCCTTGGTCACTGGCCGCCCCCCCTGGCCAGCCTTGGCTTTAAAGTCACCGGCGATAGCAGCTAGCCGCTCCGCCAAGGGAACGCGTCCGCTTTCCCGCTTCAATTCAGATTCAAGCGCTTCGATAACCGCTTCGGTCATGGAAATCTTGCGTTTCGCCGCAAGACGTCGTGCCAAGTCACGCGCACGCGGATCCCTGATCTGGAGATTCATTGGCCGATCCTCAGCGTCTCTGTCACTACAATATAGTGCACCTGTCATGACAACGCCAGCGACCTCGAGCATCTCGTCCTGGATTGGCTCAAGGGGTTGTCAATTGACGTTATGATGCGCAAGTGACGATCGCGAGCGGTTGCACGGCCTCGACGACAGCTCGGCTTCAAACCACTCTGACGTAGCTGGTCATTCCCGATTTCTGGTGCTCTATGATGTGGCAGTGCAGCAGCCAGTCGCCAGGATTGTCGGCGACGAAGCCCAGGCTGACCTTCTCATTGGGCTCGATGAGATAAGTGTCGGAGATCAGAGGCTGCACCTGGCGCGTCGACGACGACAGCACCTTGAAGCTCATGCCGTGCAGATGCATCGGATGCGATTGCGGCGTCAGGTTTTCCATGTCGATGACATAGCTCTTGCCGAGCTTCAGTTCGGCCAGCGGTGCGGTTGGATCCGACGTATCGCCCGGCCACGGAACCTTGTTGATGGCCCAGAAACTATAGCCGAGCGAACCGCAGATGCCGTCGCTCGGGACATTTTCGGCCGTGGCGCTCAGCGCCAGCGAGATATGCTGGGCGCTGGTGATATCCACCTCCGCCACCGGATTGGCCTCCAGGGGAGCAAGATCGCGAACATCGCGCTTGAGGGAACCTCCCGTCGCACGCAAGGTCGCCAGCACCTTGGGCTTGGTGCCCCTGACGTCCCGCAAGCTGACGATCGCGCCCTCCTCGTCCGGCATGCGAATGGCGAGTTCCATGCGCTGGCCCGGTCCAAGCAGCAAGGCGTCGGGGGAGAAACGCCGCGGCACCGGATTGCCGTCCAGTGCGATGACTGTCGCGTCGGCGCCATCGACACGAAAGGCATAGATGCGAGTGACATCGGTGATGGCGACACGCAACCGCGCCAGCCCGCCGGCCGGTGCATCATATTGCGGCTGATCGAGCCAGTTGGCGGTGCGCACCGTGCCATAGGTGCCGGTTCTCGCGGCATCGCGGGGCCGGAACTGATCGATGAACTGGCCATCGTCGCCGAGCCGCCAGTCGCGCAGATTGAGCACCATTTCGGCGTCGAATTTCGGGTCGCTCGGGTTCTCCACCACGATCACCCCGGTCAGGCCGTGGCCCATCTGGATCAGCGTGTTGCAATGCGGGTGGTACCAGAAGGTGCCGGCGTCGGGCGGCGTGAAGGCGTAATCGAAGTGATCGCCTGTATAGACATAGGGTTGGACCAGGAACGGAACGCCGTCCATTTTGTTGGGGACCCGAACGCCGTGCCAGTGGATCGTCGTCGGATCGTCGATGGCGTTGACGAGCCGCGCGGCGAACGGCTCGCCTTTCTTCATCCTGAGCACCGGCGGCATGCCTGCATTGCCATAGGTCAGCACATCCCTGGTCTGGCCGACATCCATCAGCTTCGCCTGGATTTTGGCCGTCTGCAGCACCACGGGCTCGGGCTTGGCAGCGGCCCAGCCGCCAAGCCTGCCCATGGCCGAAAGCCCGATCCCGCCCGCGCCGGCAACCGCGGCCGATTTCAAAAGCCCGCGGCGTGTCAGCACGGTCATTCAACGCTCCAACGGCAACGACGACTGCCTCAAGATTTCTCGTCGTCTTGGATCACGAGCGGGCCGCCGGCGCAAATGCCGATATTGACGCATCGGCAGCGCCCAGATCGGTCGGCACGCCGCGTAGGCTGTCCTGAACGAGGGCAGCGCCCGGCACCGACGGTTCTACAGGGGCAACGGTGTCACAGCGCAGGCGGGTGCGGAAGCTTGCCCTTGTCCGCCTCTGCCATAAAGGCATCCAACCACTTCCGGCCAACCAGCTTGTGCTTTGGCTTTTCTGGCTTCTTCGAACGCTCGGGCAGCGCTGCAGGGGAGCGATAGTTCGGGTCCGTACCAACGGTCAATGCCGTCTCTTTCCAAGCAGCAGCGAAAAAGTTAGTCTGCAAGCTGCTGAAAGGAAGGCGAGCGGACTTGTTCAAGCTTCGCATCTTCTGCGCGTTTTTGTTGCTTGCGCTGGCCAGCCTGTGGGGGCAGGCCAATGGTCAGCAGACAATCGCGGACGACCTGGCCGCACGACAAACAGTGGCAATTCGGTCCGCCGGCAGGTTTGCGCTCGTCATCGGCAACTCGGACTATCAGCATGCCCCTTCACTTCCTAATGGGAAGAAAGACGCCGCTGCCATTGCTACGGCGCTGCAAAATCTAGGCTTTGGCGTTTCGCTCAGTCTTAATGTCAACCATGAGGCAATGCGCGAGGCTGTCGAGCAGTTCAGCCGTAGCTTGCGGCCGGGTGATGTGTCGCTGTTCTACTATGCCGGTCATGGCCTGCAGGCGAATGGCACAAACTATCTCATCCCGGTGGACGCGGCCCTAAAACGCCCGTCGGATCTAGCCATTGAAGGACAGCGTCTCGACGATGTCATCGACGCCATGACCGTTGAAAACAACACGGCAATTCTTCTCCTGGACGCCTGCCGCAACAATCCTTTTACCCAAACTCTGTCGCTCGCAAAAAAGAGCCGCGCCATCAATTTCGGGCTCGGTCTTGCGCCAGTCGATGCAGGAAGAGGGGTGTATATTGGTTTTGCAACGCAACCAGGCAATGTCGCGCTCGACGGAGATGGCGACCACAGCCCTTTTGCTGCCGCGCTCTTAAGGCATATCGCAACGTCGCAAATCGATATTGAGATCTTAATGCGGCGGGTTCGAGCGGACGTTATGGAGGCGACCGAACAGCAGCAGGTGCCTTGGAGCAACTCGTCGCTGATTGAGCCAGGATTTGCATTCCGCCCGGACCCAGAGCAAGAGAAATCGACAATTCAGAACTCCAAACCGCCCATCGAATCCAATGCGGCTGACCTCGAATTTTGGCGCTCGATCAAGGATACTTCGGAGATAAAGATGTTCCGTGCCTACTTGGCAGCGTTCCCGGCGGGCACCTTTAGCGAGATTGCCAAAGACCGGATCTCGAACCTTAAGAAGCCAAAAGCTCCCAGAACGAAAGCTCCCCAAACGTCCACTAAGAAGACGAAACCTGTCGTTGCTCCGGCACTAGCACCTAACCGGTCGAGCGTATCAAAACCGCCGACGACCACAACGATCTTCGAGGGCCGATGCCGTGACGGCAACATAGAGCGCTGTCGGCAGAATTGCAGCGAGGGCAGGAAGAGAGCATGCAGAATGCTGCGGAAGCTGGGAGGATAGTTCCCCGACAGGTCATGCTGTGCCGGATTTTGTGCCACAATCCGGCGCGTAACCCTGCGCGGCTGTGCACAGCAGCATAGAAACCTTTTGCGAAAAGCCTTGGAAACTGGTGCTGCGAGAGAGGATTGAACTCTCGACCTCTCCCTTACCAAGGGAGTGCTCTACCACTGAGCTACCGCAGCCGCTGATGGCGGGGCTTCTGCCATATCGAACTGGTAAGCGCAAGGCCAAGAACAACGCTTCTGCGAAAGCCTGTGCCGGATGGCTTCGATGACATGGCGGTGCCACAATGTTGGCTATGCCTGAACGGCAGATTGGCCGGCGGGCCGGGACGGGACGATGGACGACAAGACAAATCCAGCGAAAAAAGGCGGTGCGGACCGCAAGGGCCGGCTCGCCGAGCAGTTGCGCGCCAATCTGCAGAAACGCAAGGCGCAATCGCGCTCGCGCCGCACCGGCGGCGCCGACCAGCGGCCGGACGGGCTGGGCGCGGGCAAGGAAATGCAGAAAGATTAACTCGAATCGGCCATTCTTGGCGCCGGTTTGGCGAAATCCTATTTCTTGAACCAGGCCGGCCAATGGTCTAGACGGGCCGATACTCAAACGATTGAACCGGCTTTTTTCGGCCGAGAGGGACGTTCTTCCATGGATCGCATCAGAATTGTCGGCGGCAACAAGCTCGCCGGAAGCATTCCGATCTCGGGCGCGAAAAACGCTGCCCTGCCCTTGATGATCGCCTCGCTCCTGACCGACGACACGCTGACGCTGGAAAACGTGCCGCATCTGGCCGATGTCGAACAGCTGATCCGCATCCTGGGCAATCACGGCGTCGACTATTCGGTCAACGGCCGCCGCGAAAAGCAGAATGAAGGCTATTCGCGCACCATCAATTTCTCCGCCCGCAATATCGTCGACACCACGGCCCCTTACGAGCTGGTGTCGAAGATGCGCGCTTCCTTCTGGGTCATCGGCCCGCTGCTTGCCCGCATGGGCGAAGCCAAGGTGTCGCTGCCCGGCGGCTGCGCCATCGGCACGCGCCCGGTCGACCTGTTCCTCGAAGGCCTGCAGGCGCTGGGCGCCGACATCGATGTCGACACCGGCTACGTCATCGCCAAGACCAGGAACGGCCGGCTTGTCGGCAACCGCTACATCTTTCCGAAAGTGTCGGTCGGCGCCACCCACGTCCTGATGATGGCGGCTGCGCTGGCCAAGGGCGAAACGGTGCTCGAAAACGCCGCCTGCGAGCCCGAGATCGTCAATCTCGCCGAATGCCTCAACGCGATGGGCGCCAGGATTTCCGGCGCCGGCACGCCGACCATCACCATCGACGGCGTCGAAGCGCTGTCGGGCGCGCGCGTGCGCGTCATCCCCGACCGCATCGAGACCGGCACCTATGCCATGGCGGTGGCGATGACCGGCGGCGATGTCGTGCTCGAGGGCGCTCGGCCGGAGCTGTTGCAGACCGCGCTCGACGTGATCGCGCAGACGGGCGCGGAGATCACGCAGACCAATTCCGGCATCCGGGTGAGGCGCAACGGCGCCGGCATTTCGCCGGTCGACGTGACGACGGCGCCCTTCCCGGCCTTCCCGACCGATTTGCAGGCGCAGTTCATGGGCCTGATGACGATGGCCAAGGGCAAGTCGCGCATCACCGAGACGATCTTCGAAAACCGTTTCATGCATGTGCAGGAACTGGCCCGGCTCGGCGCCCATATCACGCTTTCCGGCCAGACGGCGATCGTCGAGGGCGTGCCGAAGCTGAAGGGTGCGCCGGTCATGGCGACCGATCTTCGCGCTTCCGTTTCGCTGGTCATCGCAGGTCTGGCGGCCGAAGGCGAGACGACCGTCAACCGCGTCTATCATCTCGACCGCGGCTTCGAACGGCTGGAAGAAAAGCTCTCCAACTGCGGCGCGGTGATCGAGCGGATTTCGGCTTAGGCGCTTCGGCGAGGGCGCCAGACTAACTGTCGATCTCGGCGCTGCCCTCATCCGCCTGCCCGTCCTCCGCAGCAGCTGCGGAGGATGGGCAGGGCGATGAGGGGCAGCGCAAACCCGCGGTTATTGGCGCGGTTGCACGGATCGCCAAGACCGCCTAACAGAAGGCTGAACATCAACTTCCAGGTGCGAAATCCGCATGAATGCCCTCAAGCTTATCGCGCTCGACGATCAGGATCTGAGCATCGTCTCGGCCCATGTACAGGATGCCGTGATGAAGGTTTCGGATCTCGAATACCTGCCATCGGCCAAGCGTTTCGTGCTGACAATGAACCGCTTCGTCTGGGAGGCCAAATCCGGCATCTTTCGCCAGCACAATGAGCGGCGGCAGGCGGTGCTGCATTTCGACAGGGTGTTGGGCGCCAAGACCAGCGGCATCGCCCGCGACAAGCCGGCCGAGGTCTTGTCGCTGCTGGCGATCAGCTTCATCGAGATCAGCAAGCCGGCCGGCATCGTCGAGCTGATCTTTTCGGGCGGCGGCGCCATCATGCTCGACGTCGAATGCATCGAGGCCCGCCTTGCCGACATAGGCGGCGCCTGGGAAGCCACGTCGCGTCCCGTGCACAGGGCTTGAGGGTCAAAATGGCCATCACGCTCCGTCACTCCGATGCCGATTTCGAGCCGCGTTTCGCCGCCTTCCTCACCACCAAGCGGGAGGTGTCGGCCGATGTCGACGCCGCGGTGCGCGAGATCATCGGGCGCGTGCGCGCCGAGGGCGACGCGGCGCTGATCGACTACTCGCTGAAATTCGATCGGGCCGACCTGAAAAGCGTCGGCATCGCCGTATCGACGGACGACATCGCCCGGGCCTACCAAGCCGCCGATCCGCTGACGATCGAGGCGCTTGAATTCGCCCGCGACCGCATCCGCTCGTATCACGATCGGCAGCGGCCGAGGGACGATCGCTACACGGATGGCGCCGGCGTCGAGCTCGGCTGGCGCTGGACGGCGATCGAGGCGGTCGGACTCTATGTCCCGGGCGGCACGGCGAGCTACCCAAGCTCCGTGCTGATGAACGCCATGCCGGCCAGGGTGGCCGGTGTCGAGCGCATCGTCATGGTGGTGCCGGCGCCGGGCGGCGTCATCAATCCATTGGTGCTGGTGGCGGCCGACATAGCAGGCGTATCCGAAATCTACCGCGTCGGCGGTGCCCAGGCGATCGCCGCCCTGGCCCATGGCACCGAGACGATAAAGCCTGTCGCCAAGATCGTCGGTCCCGGCAATGCCTATGTCGCGGCGGCCAAGCGGCAGGTGTTCGGCACGGTCGGCATCGACATGATCGCCGGCCCGTCGGAAGTTCTTGTCGTGGCCGACGGCAACAACGATCCGGACTGGATCGCCGCCGACCTGCTGGCCCAGGCCGAGCACGATGCGTCGGCGCAGTCGATCTTGATCACCAATGATCCAGCCTTTGCCAAAGCGGTCGAAGCGGCGGTCGAGCGCCAGTTGAAGAGCCTGCCGAGGACCGACACGGCGTCGGCGAGTTGGCGCGACTTCGGCGCCGTCATCCTGGTGCCGACGATCGAAGCAGCACTGCCGCTGGTCGACCGCATTGCCGCCGAGCATGTCGAATTGGCCATCGACGACGACGAGGATTTCCTGTCGCGGATGCGCAATGCAGGTGCCGTCTTTCTCGGCCGCCATACCCCGGAAGCCATCGGCGACTATGTCGGCGGCTCCAACCATGTGCTGCCGACAGCCCGCTCGGCGCGCTTCTCGTCCGGCCTGTCCGTGCTCGACTTCGTCAAGCGCACCTCGATCCTCAAGCTTGGACCGGAGCAGTTGCGCGCGCTGGCGCCGGCGGCGATCGCGCTCGCCAAGGCGGAAGGGCTGGACGCGCACGGCCGATCCGTCTCCATACGGCTGAACATGTAGGCCGGCATGACGGGCTCCGATCAAACCCGCGCAAAGCTGATCGATATCGAACTCGATGAATCGATCGGCCGTTCGACCCCCGACGTCGAGCATGAACGCGCGGTGGCGATCTTCGACCTGATCGAGGAGAACAGCTTTCAACCCGTCAACGACAGCGGCGCCGGCCCCTACCGGCTGAAACTGTCGCTGGCCGAGCAGCGCCTGGTGTTTGCCGTGGCGCGCGAGGACGGCAGCGCGGTCGTCACCCACATCCTGTCGCTGACGCCGCTCAGGCGCATCGTCAAGGACTACTACATGATCTGCGAAAGCTATTACGACGCCATCCGCTCCTCGACGCCGAGCCATATCGAGGCGATCGACATGGGCCGCCGCGGCTTGCACAATGAGGGATCGCAGACGCTGATGGACCGGCTCTCCGGCAAGATCGATATCGACTTCGACACGGCGCGACGGCTGTTCACGCTGGTCTGCGTGCTGCACTGGCGGGGCTAGTCCTGGTACCCGGCGCCCTGCCCCGCTCGATCCTGTTCCTGTGCGGCATGAACGCCGTGCGCTCGCCGATGGCCGAGCAGCTGGCGCGCCGGATGCTGCCGGCCACCGTCTTCGTCGCCTCGGCCGGCGTGCGTGCGGGCGAGCGCGATCC
The DNA here is from genome assembly GCF_040320945.1 of Mesorhizobium sp. M0587. Lineage (NCBI taxonomy): Bacteria > Pseudomonadati > Pseudomonadota > Alphaproteobacteria > Hyphomicrobiales > Phyllobacteriaceae > Mesorhizobium > Mesorhizobium sp. M0587. The sequence continues at coordinate 35,653 of NZ_JAMYQP010000001.1, read as the reverse complement.
GTTCGTCGATGCGGTGCTTGGCGAGGAAGGCCTGTCGCTGGGCGAGCGCCACCCAAGGACGCTGAACGATCTCGAGGACGATTATTTCGACCTCATCGTCACGCTGGCGCCGGAGGCGCATCATGCCGCGCTCGAACTCACCCGCTCGCTCGCCGTCGAGGTCGAATACTGGCCGACGCCGGACCCGACCGATGCCGGCGGCACGCGCGAACAGATCATGGCGGCCTACCGCGACGTTCGCGAGCGGCTGAAGTTGCGCATTGGTCGACGTTTTTTGCTTCCGGAACAAAAAAACGCGACGGATTAAGCGTGTTCACAAGCGCACGATTATCATATAGGTTCCGCCGAAATTCCGGCCGGGGAGCCGGAACCGCCATCCAAGCAAAGGTATAGAATGCCGAAGGAAGAAGTCCTCGAGTTTCCGGGTGTCGTGACGGAATTGTTGCCCAACGCGATGTTCCGGGTAAAGCTCGAAAACGAACACGAGATCATCGCCCATACGGCCGGCCGCATGCGCAAGAACCGCATCCGCGTGCTGACCGGCGATAAGGTTCTGGTCGAGATGACGCCATACGACCTGACCAAGGGCCGCATCACCTACCGTTTCAAATAAGATCAAGGCTCGACCGAAACGCGATGAGCATTTTGCAGCAGCTGGTGCTTGCCTCGGGTTCGCCGCGCCGCATCGAACTCTTGCAGCAGGCCGGCATCGAGCCGGACCGTGTGCTGCCGGCCGATGTCGACGAGACGCCGCTGCGCGCCGAGCATCCGCGCTCGCTGGCCAAGCGGCTGTCGAAGGAAAAGGCCGAGAAAGCGTTCGCGTCGCTGAAGGCCGAGGACGACTATGCGCCGGGCTTCGTGCTGGCCGCCGATACGGTGGTTGCGGTCGGGCGGCGCATCCTGCCCAAGGCCGAGACCCTCGATGACGCCGCCAACTGCCTCGGGCTGTTGTCCGGCCGTTCGCACCGGGTCTATTCCGGCATTTGCCTGATCACGCCGGGCGGCAAGCTGCGCCAGCGGCTGGTCGAGACGCGGGTGCGTTTCAAGCGGCTGCCACGCGAGGAGATCGACGCCTACGTCGCCTCGGGCGAATGGCGCGGCAAGGCCGGCGGCTACGCCGTCCAGGGTTTAGCCGGCTCCTTCGTCGTCAAGCTGGTCGGTTCCTACACCAACGTCGTCGGCCTGCCGCTCTATGAGACGGTGGCGCTGCTGTCCGGCGAAGGCTTCAAGATCCATCAAAGCTGGTTCTCCGCGCGGCCATGAGTGTTGACGACAAGGTGACGCCGCTACGGCCAAAACGCCCTTGCCCCGAATGCGGCAAGCCGTCGGCGCGCGAGACCTATCCGTTCTGCTCGAAGCGCTGCAAGGACATCGATCTCAACCGCTGGCTGAAGGGGGCCTATGTCATCAAGGCCCGCGACGACGAGGAAGAGACCGACCCCGACGAGCCGAAATAGGGCCGCCCGGTCAGGCGGCTTCGTTCTTGCGGTTCACGCGTGCCCAGGCCGGCAGCCAGTCGCCATGAGCGGCGAGCAGCTCGTCGACCAGCGACCAGATCTGGTCGAGGTCGAGCTCGGCTGATGTGTGGGGGTCCATCATCGCCGCGTGGTAGATGTGCTCGCGGTTCTCCGTCATCAGCGCCCGCACCGTCAGCTCCTGCACGTTGATGTTGGTGCGGATTAATGCCGTCAGCTGCGGCGGCAACTCGCCGATATAGGTCGGCTGGATGCCGGAGGCATCGACAAGGCACGGCACCTCGGCGGCGCAATCGCGAGGCAGCGAGGTGATGCAGCCATTGTTGCGGACGTTGCCGTAGATCACCGACGGCTCGCCGGTCCAGACCGAATTCATGATCGAGGAGGCGTATTCCTTCGACTGCTCGACCTCGATGCGCTCGGCCGAGCGATAGGCCGCCGCCTGTTCTTTCCAGCGCTCGATCTGCTCGATGCAGCGCTTGGGGTATTCATCCAGCGGAATGCCGTATTTCTCGATCAGGTCGGGGCGGCCTTCCTTGATGAAATAGGGCGTGTATTCGGCGAAATGCTCCGAGCTTTCGGTGACGAAATAGCCAAGCCGCGTCAGCATCTCGTAGCGCACCTTGTTGGGGCAGCGCGGGTTCCAGCCGGGCTTGGGAGCGCGGCCTTCGCGATAGGCGCGCACGAGATCCGGATAGAGGTCGCGATAGGAGCCGTCCGGCTGGCGATGCTCGAAATTCAGGTAGAACGCCATGTGGTTGATGCCGGCCGAGCGGTAGCGGATCTCGTCATAGGGAAGGTCGAGATCATGCGCGAGTTCCATCGCCGTGCCTTGCACCGAATGACAGAGCCCGACCTGCCGGATATCGGGATATTTCTCTGATATCGCCCAGGTGTTGATCGCCATCGGGTTGACGTATTGCAGCATGATCGCCCGCGGGCAGACGGCGAGCATGTCCTCGCAGATCTTCCACAGATGCGGCACGGTCCGCAGGCCCCGCATGATGCCGCCAACGCCCAGCGTATCGGCGATGGTCTGGCGCAGGCCGTATTTCTTCGGCACTTCGAAATCGGTGACCGTGCAGGGCTCATAGCCGCCGATCTGGAAGGCGACGACGACGAAGTCGGCGCCGGCCAGCGCCTTGCGCTGGTCCGAATGGATCTCGACCTTCGCCTTGGCGCCCAACGTCGCGATCAGCTTGTTGACGACGACGGCGCTCTCTTCCAGGCGCTGCGGATTGATGTCCATCAGCGCGATCGTCGCGCCCGACAGCGACGGGCGCTGCAGCACGTCGCCGACGATGTTCTTCATGAACACCGTCGAGCCGGCGCCAATGAAAGTGATCCTGGGATTTCTTGTCACGCTAACCTCCGGCATGTGTTCAGGCCACGTCGAAAGCGGCCCTGACGAGCCGTTCGGTGTAGGCGGTCTTGGGATTGGACAGGACCTCGTCGACAGGTCCCTGTTCGACGATCTTGCCGTGCTGCATGACGATGACGCGATGGCACAGCGCGCGCACCACCTTGAGGTCGTGCGAGATGAACAGATAGCTCAAGCCGCGTTCGTCCTGCAGCTTGCGCAGGAGATCGATGATCTGCGCCTGGACGGAGAGGTCGAGCGCCGATGTCGGCTCGTCGAGCAGGATGAATTCGGGTTCCAGCGCGATGGCGCGGGCGATCGCGATGCGTTGCCGCTGGCCGCCGGAGAATTCGTGCGGGAACCGCGAGAGGATGTCGCCCGGCATGCCGGCGCTGGTCAGCGCCTCGCGCACCCGGTCGACCCGCTCGCGCCGCGTCGCCCCGATGCTGTTGACGACCAGTCCTTCCTCGATGATCTGCCCGATCGTCATGCGTGGATTGAGCGAGGAGAACGGATCCTGGAAGACGATTTGCATGCGCGAGCGCAGCGGCCGCATCTCGGCCCGCGACAGGCCCTGGATCGGCTTGCCCTCGAAGCGGATCTCGCCGCGTTTGGCGTCAATCAGCCGGAGCAAGGCCTGGCCGAAAGTGGTCTTGCCGGAGCCGGACTCGCCGACCAGTCCGAGCGTTTCGTGGCGGCTGAGCGTCAGGTCGAGGTCGTCGACTGCGACCAGCTCGCGCCAGTCCGGCTTCAGGAAGGTGCCGTGGCGCAGCATGAAGCAGACGCGCACGCCGCTCGCCTCCAGAATGGTGCCGCAGCCCTCTGGGAGCGGCTGCGGCCGGCCGCGCGGCTCGGAGGCAAGCAGCCGCCTTGTGTAGGGATGCTGCGGGTCGGCGAAAAGCCGCTCGGTGACGTTGTGCTCGCACATTTCGCCATGCTGCATGACATAGACGTAATCGGAGAACTTGCGCACCACGGTGAGATCATGGGTGATCAGGATCACCGCCATCCGCAGCTCCTTCTGCAGGTTGCGGATCAGGTTCAGGATCTGTGCCTGTACGGTGACGTCGAGGGCGGTGGTCGGCTCGTCGGCGATCAGCACGTCGGGATTGTTGGCCAGCGCCATGGCGATCATCACCCGCTGGCGCTGTCCGCCCGAGAGCTGGTGCGGATATTGCTTGAGGCGCGCGGCGGGCTCGGGAATCTGCACGTGCTGCAACAGTTCGAGCGCCCTCGCCTGCGCCTGCCTGCGGCCGATCTTGCGGTGCACCCTGATCGCCTCGACGATCTGGCTGCCGACGGTGTAGATCGGGTTGAGCGAGCTCATCGGCTCCTGGAAGATCATCGAGATGCGGTTGCCGCGCAGCTTGCGCCGGTCGCGCTCGGGGAATTTCAGGATGTCCTGGCCGTCATATTCGATGCTCGATTTCGGCGATACCGTGGCCCGCCGCGACAGCAGCCCCATGACGGTGCGCGCCGTCACCGACTTGCCGGAACCGGATTCGCCGACGATGGCGATCGTCTCGCCGCGATAGAGCTGGAACGAGATGTCCTTGACCGCTTCGACGACGCCGTGCTCGACCTTGAAGGCGACCTCGATGTTGCGAGCGTCGATGACGGGCTGGTCCTGGCGTGCGCCATGGTCGTGGCGGACGGCTGGGGCGAAGGATGTGGCGAGCGCAACGGTCATTCCTGCCACCTCAATAAGGGTCGACGGCGTCGCGCAGGCCATCGCCCAGCGCGTTGAAGGCGAAGACGGTGACAAGCACGAAACCAACCGGCGACAGGATCCAGGGATAGGTGCCGATGACCGAATAGGTGGCGGTGTCCTGCAGCATCAGGCCCCACGAGATCAGCGGCGGCTTGACGGCGAAACCGAGGAAACCGAGAAAGGATTCCAGCAGCACCACGGTCGGGATCGCAAGCGTTACCGCGACGATCACATGGCTCATCACATTGGGGAAGATGTGCTGCATGATGATGCGCCGGTCGGTGGCCCCCACCGCCATGGCGGCGCGGACATATTCGATCCGCGCCAGCGCCAGCGTCTTGCCGCGCACCTCGCGCGACATCTGCGCCCAGCCCAACGCCGACATGACGATGATGACGAAAGCGAGGAAGACGTTGGTTGGAGCGGTGACCGGGATCAGCGTCGTCAGCGCCAGATAGAGCGGCAGTTGCGGGAAGGCGAGCACCAGGTCGACGAAGCGCTGCATCCAGACATCGAACCGGCCGCCGAAATAACCGGAGACCGTGCCGACGGTGGTGCCGATGACGGTGATGATGAAGACGACCGTCAGCGCGATCATCAGCGAGACACGCGAGCCATGGATGGCGCGCGACAGCACGTCGCGGCCGAACTTGTCGGTGCCGAGGAAATGCACGGGCTGGCCGTCCGTCGAGGCAAAGAAATGCCGGTTTGCCGGGAGGAGCCCGAGGAGCTTGTAGGGCGCGCCCTGGACGAAGAACCCAAGCAGCCTCGGATGGTCGTAGTCGGGGCCGACGACGGGCTGGAAGGTGACCGGATCGAGGTCCGCCGAATCGGCCAGCGCGTAGACCCTCGGCCGCGCGACGAAATTGCCGTCCTTGTCACGGAAGACAGGCACTTGCGGCGGAGCGAAGCCGACATCCGTGACCTTCGGGTCCATCGGCGCCAGGAACTCGGCGAACACGGCCATAAGGATCAGCAGCACGACGAGCCAGAACCCCGCCATGCCGGTCCAGGAACGCTTCAGCCGACGCCAGACGAGCGCGGTATAGCTCTCGTTGCCGCGCGCGGGTCTCTCGACCGGCCCTTCGGCCGGCAGTGGGGGTGGCGATTTATCGCGGGCAAGCATCAGTTCTCTCCGAACTGGCGCACGCGCGGATCGAGCAGGACCAGCAACATGTCGGCGACGATGTTGCCGACGATCAGTGTCGCCGACAGCACCATCATGAAAGTGGCGGTGACATAGACGTCGCCGACCGCCATCGAGCCGACGATCGCCGGACCGACGGTGGGCAGCGCGAAGATGATCGCCGTCTCGATCTCGCCGGTCAGCATGTAGGGCAGCACCACGCCCTGATACATGACCAGCGGGTGCAGCGCGTTGGGCACGGCGTGGCGCATGACGACGGCGCCGCCGGTCAGCCCCTTGGCCTTCGCCGTCTCGACATATTGCGCATTGAGCGTGTCGAGCAGATTGCCGCGCATGACGCGCATATTGTAGGCGAGGCCGCCGAAGGTGGCGATCGCCACGACCGGCCAGACATGCTTGACCAGGTCGACGAACTTCGCCCACGACCATGGCGCACCGCCATATTGCGGCGAGAAGAAGCTGCCGATCTCCGACACGTTGAACTGGAAGACCAGGAGATAGACGATGATCAGCGCCATCAGGAAGCGCGGCACCGTCATGCCGAGGAAGGAGATTGCCGACAGGATCGAGTCGACCCAGGTGTATTGCCGGGTCGCCGCCCAGATGCCGAAGGTGATGCCCAGCACCGAGGCGAGCAAGTGGCAGACCAGCGCCAAGAGCAGCGTCCGCGGCAGGCGCTCGCCGACCACATCGGCCACCGGTTTGTTGTAATAGAGGCTGTAGCCGAAATCGCCGCGGGTGATGATGCCGCCGATCCAGTTGAGATATTGCACGGGCAGCGGCTTATCGAGGCCATGTTCGACGCGGTAGGCCTGCGCCTGCGCATCGGCTTGGGCGAAGGAAGCTCCGCCCTGGTTGATCAGCTGCGAGCGGATGTAGTCGGCATAGTCGCCTGGCGGCGCCTGGATAATGGCAAAAGTGACGATGCTGAGGATGGCGAGGACCGGAATTGCGGACGCTATGCGCATGAACAGGAATCGCAACATCGGGCGGTCCGCTTCCACATTTTCGCCGGTCGCGCGTGGGCTTCCGGAGGTTGGCTTTGTCCGGCCGCGCCAGCGGCGCGGCCGGAATTCTCTCAGTCAGGGGAGGTAAACCTTAATCCATCGGGCCCTTGTCTCCAGGCTTGCCGGGAAGTTCTTCAGGGAACAATTCATATTTCGCCTGCTTGTCGGCCGCGACGAAGACCCGTTCGCGGACGATCGAATCCTCGGCCCAGTTGAACATGAAGATCGGCGTGCCCTGCGGAATGTTGGAAAAGCGCTTGTTGACGATCAACGCACCGGGGTATTCCGTCAGGCCGATATTGTAGACGTGTTCGGTCGAGATCTTCTGGAATTGCTTCATCAGGCTGGCGCGCTCGTCATTGTCCGAGGAGGAGACGAACTTGTTGACGATGTCGACAAGTTCCTTTTCGAAAGGCATCAGGTCGACCACGCCGCTTTCAGGCGCGCGGTGATCCCAGCTGGTCTTGGGGCCGACGGGCGCGAGTTGCACGGTGTTCTGCACGACGGAGGTCAGCTCCTGCTCGTTGCGCCTGATCAGCCAGTCGAAGCGGCCGGAATATTGCGAGGCGTCGCGCTGGGTGCCATTGAGGCCGTTGAGCACGACCCTGATGCCAAGCTTTTCCATTTGGCCGACGACGCCTTCGGCGAGGCTCTTGTCGGTGCCGTAGTCGTTGTTCACCAGCATCACGATTTCGACGTTCTTGCCGCCGGCCGTGCCGGCCGGGAAGTTCACGAAGCCGTCGCCGTCGGTATCCTTGAGGCCGGCCTTGGCGAGTTCGGCCTTGGCGCCTTCGAGGTCGAAGGGATAGTAGACCGTCGACTTGCGGTCATAGAAGCTGGTGCCCGAGGAGAAGCCGCCGGGGTAGATGGCGGTGAACGGCCCCTTGACGAGGGACTCGCCGAGCGCCTTGCGGTTAAGCGCCATGGTGACGCCCTTGCGGAAATCCTCGTTGCGGTTCAGTTCGCGGATCGCCTGGCCGCGCTCGTCCGGGTTGCCCCAGCCATTGGCGGAAAAGTTCAGGCGCAGATTGTAGCCGATCAGCCGCGGGCCGAAGGCCAGGCGTGCCGGCGCATTCGCTTCCGCCGCCCGCTTCAGCGAGGCGACGAAGTTTTCCGGCTGCTCGAGGTTGGAGAAGTCGCCCGAGCCGGCCACGGCCTGGACGTCGCGGTCGGCCCAGGTCGACAGCTTGTATTGCAGCTCGTTGAGGTAGGGCAGCTGGTTGCCCTTCTCGTCGACCTTCCAATAGTAGGGGTTGCGGCGCATGACGATGATGTCGTCCGGCCGGTATTCGACCGGCACCCAGGCGCCCATCACAGGCATGTTCATATATTCCGGCGGGAAGGCGTTCTTGAACTGGTCGTAGGTGTTCTTCGAATATTTCGGATGCTGCGGCTTCAGTATATGCGACGGGCCGGGGCAGAAGGTGCCGTAGGCCATGGCATAGAGATATTGCTTCGGGAAGGCGTCCTTGAAGGTCCACTCGACGGTGTAGTCGTCGATCTTCTTGAGCGTGGTGCCGACGCCGAAGGTTTCCTGTGTCGCGCCATTGAGCGGCGAGACGTTCGGGTCGACGACCTCGTCGTCCCAATAGAACATGACATCGTCGGCATTGAAGGGCGCGCCGTCGGACCATTTCGCGCCCTCGACCAGATGCATGGTCAGCTTGTGGCCATCCGCCGACCAGTCCCAGCTTTTGGCGAGGTTCGGCAGCGGCTCGGTATCCTTGGCCTCGACCTGGAACAGCGGCGCGGTGCGCGTCAGGCACTCGGAGAGGCCGATATCGATGCCGCCCCAGCCTTGCGTCTGGCCGGCGCCGTAGTTCCAGCCTTCCGGCCTTCCGCCGATGACATGGCGCATCGTGTCGCCATAGGTGCCGATGCCGTCAGGCATGTTGGCGGTCTTGAAGACCATCGGCTCCTTCGGCAGCCTGTCCTTCACCGGCGGCAGCTTGCCGGTCTTGACGTATTTCTCGGTAACCCAGTCCGGCTCGTGATAGTCCGGCAGCGCCTTGAACTCCACAATGGAGTCGCGCGCGACGTATTTGATCTTGCCCTCGGCCGGGAACGCTGCCGGCTCCGGCGGCACCGTCGGTTCGGAAGCGAACGCGTTGAGTGCCGGAATGGAGACGCTCAGCGCCAAACCGGCGGCAATTCCAATTCTGCGTAAATTCCTCATTTGTTTCTCCTCCCTCGGTGTTCAGATGTTTGCTGCTTTTGGTCTTGTGCCCGGACGGCTGATTGCGACGGACCGCCTCCCGCGGGCCCGCCACCGCCCGGTTTTCAGCCGGCCTGTTTGAGTGCTGCCTTTTCGGCCCGCAACTCCTCGATCGAGCGGACGCTTCGCCGCGCGGCGCCCGCCCATTCACGGGTCTTGACCTGCGATTTCGACAGCCGCTCCCTGGCGGCCGGAACCGCGTGGGCATATTGCGGCAGCCAGGCGGCCTGGGCGACCACCATTTCGTCGACCATCTGCCAGACCTCCTCTGGTGTAGACACCGCGCCGACCAACGGGTCATGCAACACCGCAAGCTTGAGCAGGTCGATGTCGCCCGATATCGCGGCATGCACCGACATGCGCTGCACGTTGATCGAGGCGATGCAGGTGGCGGCGCAAGCTTCCGGCAGCGTAATACCCGAGACCATGTTGATGCCGAAGCGGTCGACGAAACCGGGCGACTCGATGATGGCGTCCCGCGGCAGATTGGTGATGACGCCATTGTTCTTGACGTTGAAGTGGCCGCGATAGACGCGGTTGGTCTCCAGCGCCTCCAATATGTGGCTGGCATGCTCGTTGGAGCGCCTGGAAGTGTCGATCGGCTTCGACGCCGCTTCGAGGAACTGCGGATATTCGGTCTCGAACCAGTTGCGGGTTTCCGTGGAGTACCGGAGGTAGCCGCCCGTCTCGCCATGGATCCAGTCGGACATGTCGATCCAGCGCGTGATCTCCTCGGGGCGTTTGCGGTACCAGGGCAGGTATTCGGACAGGTGGCCGTTGCTTTCGGTCGAATAGACGCCGAAGCGCTTCAAGACGTCGATGCGCAGCTTTTCCTGCCTGGAATAGACCGGATGCGCCTCGAAGGCGGCGACCAGTTCGTCCTTGCCGATCTTGCGGCCGTTGAGGCGCAAATCGATGAACCAGGTCTGGTGGTTGATGCCGGAACAGACATAGTCGAGTTCCCCAGTAGACTTCGCGCCCAGCACCTCGGCGATCTGCTCGGCGCCGTGCTGGACACCGTGGCAGAGGCCGACCGTGTCGACCTTGCCGTATTCGATCGCCGCCCAGGTGTTCATCGCCATCGGGTTGGCGTAGTTGAGGAATTTGGCGTTGGTCTCGGCGACCTCGCCTATGTCCTTGCAGAAATCCAGGATCACCGGAATGTTGCGCTGGCCGTAGAGAATGCCGCCGGCGCAGATCGTGTCGCCGACGCACTGGTCGATGCCATATTTCAGCGGGATGCGGATATCGTCGGCATAGGCTTCGAGGCCGCCGACCCGTACGCAGCTGATGATGTAGCGCGCGCCTTCGAGCGCCTTGCGGCGGTTCGTGGTCGCCGTCACCCTGGTCGGCAATTTGTTTGCCTCGACGATCCTGTCGAGGATCGCCTTGATCATCTGGAGATTGTGCTCGCTGACATCGGTCAGCGCGAATTCGATGTCCTTGAATTCGGGCACGCATAGTATGTCGGTGAACAGTTTTTTGGTGAAGCCGACGCTGCCGGCGCCGATAATAGCGATTTTGAAACTCATCACCTTCACCTCGATCCGATCGAATGATAGGCAAGGAGCAACCAAGGGAGGATATGACGACGCGCCAGGGCGCGCATGCCATTCAAGCCGGAATCCGGCTTTTTCTCCTCCCGCCCGCTCCTCGACCGCGGGTTCTTCCGTTCTTCGAGGAGGGATTATGCCCTTATTCGCGAGCGCGACCAGAGAAGGATTATGCTTTCAGGGGTAATTTTGTGCTACGGGATTTGATCGCCAACGGACAGTCGATGCGCACGATCTCGCTACCGCGCGGACGCCAGCGCCTGCATGCCATGCCGACAAGCACGGGCTATGAAGTGCGCGAGAATGAAACCTACGACTGGGACGGGCGCCGGCGCGGCCAGACGCCGTTCACCGTGCTCCAGCACACGATCAGCGGCACCGGCCGCCTGCGCTACGAAAACCGCGACTACCGCCTGCAGAAGAACGACACATTGCTGGTGCTGGTGCCGCACAACCATCGCTACTGGCTGGCCAGGGACGAGCGCTGGGAATATTTCTGGATCTCGATGAACGGCGAAGAGGCGCTGCGCATCCACAAATCCATTCTCGGCACGTCGGGCCCGGTGTTCCGGCTGCAGCCGGCGACGATCGACCATCTGGCCGATTGCAGCCTGCGTCTCATCAAGGGTGCCGCTTCGCCGGGTGCCGCATCCGCCGTCGCATACGAGGCCGCGATGGCTCTCTATGACGACGTTTTCGGCTCGCACGCCTTCGCCGAGAAACAAAGCGCCATGCAGCCGGTCATCGATCATATCAACGCCAATCTCGACGGGCCGCTGCCGGTGGCAGACCTTGTCCACATCAGTGGCCTCAGCCGGGCTCATTTCTCGCGCTGCTTCGCCGAGAGCGAAGGCCTGCCGCCCGCCGAATTCGTGCTGCAGCAGCGCCTGCAACGCGCGGCGAAACTCTTGACCAAGGTGGACTTCCTGCCGGTCAAGGAAGTCGCCATATTATGCGGTTTCGAGGACGCGAATTATTTTTCGAAGGTGTTCCGCCGCTGCTACGGCATCACGCCCAGCCAGTTCCGCACCACCGGCATGTACGCCAGTTTGAGGATTCCGGCCAGGCACGGCGTCAGGCCGTCGGATGACGAGGCCTGACGCCGGTTTAAAACCCCTGTTTTATGCCTGTCATTACCCCAAACCGCTGCGCGCTCCAGGTGACATCCATCAGGCGGCGTGACGGCTGCCGCCATCCAGCCATTCGAGATCGGCCGGGGAAAGCGCGATGTCGAGGGCGCGCAGGCTGTCGTCCAGTTCGCCCAGCGTGCGTGGCCCGATCAGCGGAACGGATGGGAACGGCTGATTGAGCACATAGGCCAGTGCTATATGGATCGGACTCTTGCCCAGCCTTGCGGCGAGCTCGATCGCCCGGTCGCGGCGGCCGAAATTGCGCTCCGAGTACCAGACCCGCACCAGTTCCTCACTGTCGAGCCTGTCGCGCCCGGCACGGTCGGTGAAGAAGCCGCGGCCCTGGCTTGACCAAGCGAAATTCGGCATCTGCCGCGCGGCCAGCCAAGCCTTCCATCGGTCGGTCGAGGAGGTGACGCAACCAGCCCAGATCGGCTCCAGCATCTCGGCCAGCGAGAAGTTGTTGGACAGCGCGCCGGGCTTCTGCTTGCCGGTCCGCTCGGCATAGGCAATCGCCTCGTCCATGCGCTCCATCGTCCAGTTCGAGCCGCCGAACGGGCCACGGATGCGGCCCGCCTTGACCTCGCGATCCATGGCGTCGACGAATTCGCCGACCGGCACGTCCGGATTGTCGCGGTGCATGAAATAGATGTCGACATGATCGGTCTGCAAACGATCGAGCGACTGGGCGAGCTGCTTGCCGATCACGTCGGGATAGCAGAGCGGCGAATGCGCGCCCTTGGCGATGACCACCGATTGCTCGCGCACGCCACGGTTCTTCAGCCACTGGCCGAGCAAGGTCTCGGTGTAGCCGCCGCCATAGACATAGCCGGTATCGAAGAGATTGCCGCCGGCCTCGAAAAAGGCATCGAGCAGGATCGAACCCGAGGAGAAGGTGCGGAAATCCTCGAAACCGAGCGCCACAACCGAGGCCGGCTTCGACAGGCCCGGAATGGCGCGCTTGGCGATCGCCGTGCCGCCGGATCGCAAAGGCCGGCCGGAGATGGTGTCGGTGCGCAGCGCTGCCTTTTCGATCTCGTATTCCAGGCCAACGGCGGCGCGCCATCTGTCGAGCACGCGCAAAGTGCCGAGGCTGTCGGCCCAGGTCATGCCCGGCCAGGCGAATTCCTGGCGCCCGGCGAGTATGGCCTCGCCGGCGGCGTCGACCTCGAAGGAATAGACATGGCGCTTTTCGTCGACACTGATCGTCTCGCGCGCGTCGTCCGATCCGATCACGTCGATCTGGCCGAGGCCGACATCGCGATTGCCGCCGGCAAACCAGAAGTCGGGCACTTCGATGCGGCCCTTGGTGCCGAAAATGCGCAAGACATTGTCCTGGTTGAGCGAGATGCTGCAGGACACCTCGGCGACGATGCCGCCGGCAAAGTGCAGCAGCGCCGAGGCCCATTCGTCAACGCCGGACTGGCCGAGATGGGCAACGCCGACCACCTTGTCGGGCTCCGCGAATGCCTGTCCGGATGCCGCCCCGGCGATCAGCCGTGCCATCGAGACCGGATAGCCGCCGACGTCCAGTATGCCGCCGCCGGCGGACTCGTTGGCATAGAGCCGGTGCTGCGGCATGAAGCCCGGCATGGCGAAGCCGAAGCTCGATTTGATCATCCTGATATCGCCGATAATACCCGACTTGATCAGTTCGACCAGCTTCAGCGTCTGCGGGTGCAGCCGGTACATGAAGGCCTCGCCGAGAAAGGTGCCGGCCTTGCGCGCGGCATGGATCATCGCGTCGGCCTCGAAGGCGGTCAGCCCGAGCGGCTTTTCGCACAGCACATGCTTTCCAGCCTCGGCGGCCTTGATCGCCCATTGCGCGTGGCCGGGATGCGGTATCGCGATGTAGACGGCATCGACCTGCGGATCGGCGAGCAAGGCATCGTAGCCGTCAAGAATGCGGGCGCCGGGAAACTTCCCGGCGAGGCCCGGCTTGGCGGGATTGCGCGCGCCGAGTGCGACAATCGTGCCGGTGCGCGAAGCGGCCACGCCGCCGGCAAAGGCCTGGGCGATGCTGCCCGGGCCGAGAATACCCCAGCGAATGGGCGTGGTTGCGGTCATTGTCATTCTCCTTGAAGGCTGGAAGGGGTCAGCGCAGCCGCAACCCATTTTCGTCGAACAGGTAGGATTTGCGGATGGAAACGGTGATCTCGGACGTGTCGGGAACCCTTGTCGCGTCGCGCTGGATCACCACGTCTTCGCCATGGGCGGTCCGGGCATAGATAAAGCTCGTGCCGCCCAGGTGCTCGACCACGTCGATGGCAACGGCAAGGTCGGTGTCGCCTTCGCCCTGGCCGCCGAAATGTTCGGGACGCACGCCGACGATGACCTTGCTGCCCGTTTCGGGTGCGGTGCCTGTCAGCGGTTGCGTGATGCGGGTCTTCTCCTGAGCCGCCAGCTCGACCACGACGCCGCGCGCGTCGTGCCCGACAATGCGGCCTTTGATGAAGTTCATCTTCGGCGAGCCGACAAACCCGGCCACGAACTGATTGTCGGGATCGTCGTAGAGATCGAGCGGGCGGCCGATCTGCTCGATATGGCCGGCGCGCATCACGACGATCCGGTCGGCCAGCGTCATCGCCTCGGTCTGGTCGTGCGTGACGTAGATCATGGTGGCGCCGAGTTCCTTGTGCAGTCGCGAGATCTCGACCCGCATCTGGACGCGCAATTCGGCATCGAGATTGGAGAGCGGCTCGTCGAATAGGAACACCTGCGGCTCACGCACGATGGCGCGGCCGATCGCGACGCGCTGGCGCTGGCCGCCGGAGAGCTTTTTCGGGCGCCGCTCCATCAATTCGCTGATGCGCAGGATCTCGGCCGCCCGCTTCACCCGCCGGTCTGTGTCGGCCTTCGGATTGCCGGTCATGCGCAGCCCGAAGGAGAGGTTCTGTTCGACGCTCATATGCGGGTAGAGCGCGTAGGACTGGAACACCATGGCGATGCCGCGGTCGGCCGGCTCGACGTCGTTGACCAGCTTGCCGCCGATGGCGATCTCGCCGGCGCTGATGTCCTCGAGCCCGGCGATCATCCTGAGCAGCGTGGACTTGCCGCAGCCGGACGGGCCCACGAAGACGACGAACTCGCCGTGCCTGACGTCTATGTTGGCGCCATGGACGACTTCGAAGACACCGAAGCGCTTGACGACATTGTTGAGCGTGACGGTCGCCATGCTGCTCCTTTACTTGACCGCGCCGGCGGCTATGCCGGCGATGAAATGACGCTGCAAAAGCACGAAGACGACGAGCATCGGCACGGTGAGCATCACGGCACCGGCCATGATGCCGCCCCACGACACTTTGGTGAGACCGATCAGCGTGCCGAGCGCCACCGGCGCCGTCATCGAGCCCGGCTGGCTGTTGATCAGCAGCGGCCACAGATAATTGTTCCAGGAGGCGAGAAACAGGATGATGGCGAGTGCCGCCAGCATCGGCCGCGCCAGAGGCAGCGCGACGAAGACGAAGATGCGCCATTCCTTCACGCCTTCGACGCGCGCCGCGTCGAACAGATCGTCCGGCATCATCGAGAAGCTCTGCCGCATGAACAGCACGCCGAGCGAATTGAACAGCGGCGGCACGATCAGCGCCACCCAGGTGTTGGCAAGCTTGAAGTCGCGCGCCACCATAATGAATTGCGGGATCAGCACCACCGCGTAGGGCAGCGTGATGGTGCCGAGGATGATGGCGACGACCACGCCCTTGCCGAAGAACTGGTAGCGCGCCAGTGCCCAGCCTGCCATCGAGGTCAGCAGCACCGACAGGAAGGTGTAGGTCACCGCCACGGAGACGGAGATACCGATGGCGCCGACGAAGTTGGTGTCGCGTTGCAGATTGTTGAAATTATCCACGAAGTTGCCGTGCGGCAGCAACTCTATGCCGGGGCTGAAAATGCCGTTGTCGGGCATGGTCGAGAACACCACCATCATCCACAGCGGAAACAGCCAGATCAGCGCCAGCGGCGTGAGGAAGAGATGCAGCGCGATGCTGCGCCTCAGCCTGGCGGCGGAGAGCGAGCTCATTGCTTTTCCCTCGTCAGCCACAGCTGCACCAGCGTGATCGCGATCGCCAGCCCGGCCATGGTGTAGGCGACGGCCGAGGCATAGCCGAAATTGAGTGACCGAAAGCCCTGGCGATAGAGCAGCAGGCCGAGCGTCTCGGTGCCGCCGCCCGGTCCGCCGCGCTCGGTGATCAGGAACGGCTCGGTGAACAGCTGCATGGTGCCGATGATCGACAGCACCATGCAGAACACGATGACCGGCTTCAACAGCGGCAAGGTGATGAAGAAGAATTGCTTGAGCTTGCTGACCCGGTCCAGCGTCGCCGCCTCGTAGACGTCTTCGGGAATGGATTGCATGCCGGCCAGAAGGATGATCGCGTTGTAGCCGGCCCAGCGCCAGGTAACCGCGATCATGATCAGCGCCATTGCCGGCGTGACGTTGGAGAACCAGTCGATGCTGGGCAGGCCGACGCTGTTCAGCAATTTGTTGATGATGCCGAAATTGAGATTGAACATCAGCCGGAACACCGCCGAATAGGCGACCTCGCCGACCACGACCGGGGCGAAGAAAGCGAAGCGGTAGAGCCCCCTCGCCTTCAGCAGCGGCGAATTCAGAAGCACCGCCATCACCATGGCCAGCGTGATCATCACCGGAACCTGGATGACGAGGATCAGCAGCGTGTTCTTCAGCGCGTTGAAGAAGGCCGGATCGCCGATCAACCGGCCCCAGTTGAAGCCGGGCGCGAACCGCCAGGGCACGGTGCGCGTCGCCTGGAACGAAATCAGGAACGAGCTGATGATCGGCCATACCCAAAAGATCGCGAAGATCAGGAGGTAGGGCGTGAGAAAGCGATAGGCCGTGGCGTTGCGGTTGCGCATCTTGCTCCTCCTTCTCTTGCCGGTGTTTCAAGCGGTTCCCGCGGCAGCGGGAACCGATCTGTCGAGATTGCAAGCCATCGCACGCCCCGCGAGGAGAAACTCGCGGGACATGGTCGGGTCCGGGCGACACGTGTGTCGGTCCCGGACCCGGCTCGGGAGGTTACGACTTGACCGGCAATCCGGTCGCCGCGGCGATCTGGCTGGCGGCATCGTCGAGCGCTGCCTTGGCATCGGCATAGCCGCCGGCCAGGTACTTGGTCTGCACCGCGCGGACGATGATCTCGGCATCGCTCTGGAACTGCGTGCCACGGCTGGGGACGACCTTGGGCAAGGTGCCGAGAATATCCTTCCACACCGCCTGGCCACCCCAGTAGGGCAGGCCTTGCGAGACGAAGGGATCGTTCAGCGCCGACACCAGCGAGGGTACGAGGCCGAATTCCCTGAGCATCGTTATCTGGCCCTCGTTGGTCCCGAGCGTGTATTTCAGGTACTCGTAGGCCGCCTCCTTGTTCTTCGAGGCCGACGTGATGGCCAGCGAAGACCCGCCGAGGTTGGCGGCGCGCGGGCCATCGGCGGTGAGGCTCGGCATCAAATACACGCCCCACTTGCCGTTTTCCCCGGCCGATTCGGTGCGAATGGTGCCTTCGTACCAGCCGCCATAGACCTGGGTGGCGACGGTGCCGGCCGTGTTGTTGGTGATCTTGGTGCCCCAGTCCGCCGAGGAGATGATGCCGGCGTCCTTCATCTCCTTGAGCTTGGTCATGGCGTCGACGCATTTGGGCTGGTTCACCGTGATGGACTGGCCATCTTCGGCAAAATAGGAACAGCCCTGCTCGTTGGAGATCATGCGGAAGAATTCGGTATCGCCGTTGAAATCGGCGTTTGTCATCGAGACGCCCGGATTGGCGGCCTGTATCTTCTTGCCGGCGGCGATGAAATCGTCCCAGGTCTTGATCGACGCCGGATCGACGCCGGCCTTCTCGTAGAAGTCGCGGCGGTAGAAGGCCGCAACCGGACCGGAATCCCACGGCATCGAATAGGCCTTGTCGCCGACTTCGAGCTCGGTGCGTTTGAAATCGGGGAATTTCGCCTGATCCTCGGCGGTGTAGCCCAGCGTATGCAGGTCGACGAAGCAGTCGGGGAACTGGCTCCAGTAGTTCTCTGCCTCGCCGTTCTCGATGGTGACGATGTCGGGCAGGCCGACGCCGCCGGCGGCGCAGCCGGCGATCGACTTGTCGTAGGTCGGCTGATTGCCGAGATCCTGGACCGTGACCTTGATGTCGGGATGCAGCTTGTTGAAGCCGGCAATGGTCGCCTTCAGCGATGAAGCAGCGATGTTCCAGCTCCAGATCGTGATTTCGCCGGATTGCGCGAAGGCCGGGGCTGAGCCCAAGGCAAGCGCCAGCGCGGCGCAGGTCAGTGTGATGCGCATTGAAATCCTCCCATTTCATTTGCTCTCTCTGCGAGCCTGGCTAGACTATGCAGCGCGGACGGCTTGTCGCCGACAAAGGGAATAAGGAATTGGCGGAAAGTAAGATGACGGAACGGCCGTTTTACCAGCCCGGCGCCAGCAGCGTCGAGGGCTTCCCGTTGGCGCTGCAAATGTTCCACAACCACCCGTTGGTGATGCTCAAGCCGCATTGGCATGCCCAGGTCGAGGTCAATTTCATCGTCAGCGGCAGCGTGCATTACCGCATGAACGAGCACGAGATCTGGCTTTCGGCCGGCGAGATGTGCCTGTTCTGGGGCGGACTGCCGCACCAGATGGACGATCTGACGGACGATGCCGTCTATGCCGGCGCGCATCTGCCGCTGGTGCATTTCTTCCGGCTGCATCTGCCGGCGGACATACGCCACCGGCTGATGACCGGCGCGACACTGGTGACCAGCTCCACCGACCAGTCCGACAACGACAATTTCGCCCGCTGGAACCGCTATGCCCGCTCGGGCGACGCGGCCAGGACCGAGCACGCCGTCAGCGAATTGCTGCTGCGGCTGGAACGGATACGGTTCGAGCCATACCGGCTGGTGCCCGGAACCACGGCCGGGCAGGAGGCCGGCAGCCCCTTCGACCAGCAATCGTCACGCAATGTCGGGCGTATGTGCGATTTCATCGCCGAGAATTTTCTCTACGAGATCGATTGCATGAACATAGCTGCGGCGGCTGACATCCATCCCAAATACGCCATGAGCCTGTTCAAGAAATCGACCGGCATGACGCTCAACGAATATGTCAACCTCTTGCGGCTGAGCTACGCGCAGGCGCTTTTGATGCACCAGGACGCCAATGTGCTGCGCGTCGCCATGGATTCGGGCTTCGGCTCGCTCAGCGCCTTCAACAAATCGTTCCGCAAGCTCGCCGGCATGACGCCCTCCGATTTTCGCAAGGGCCTGGCTGGCGCCAAGTAATCCGCGCCGACCGGCGGCGCTTCCACGGTGACGCAGAATGCATTGCCGCGCTTGATCGCCGGCTAAAGGCGGATCGCTCCAGCGCGGCACGGCGGCGTCAGCCGGGACGCCGAAAGGGTGGGCCCCGCGCCATTCTGGCGCAGGAAGCCGCCTGGAAAAGCGCCTGCGGCGTGGCATCTCTTTTCCTGCCGGAATTCGCTATCTGGGCGCTGGACAGGCCGGATTCCCGTGCTATAACCCACGCGCTTTCAAGGGGCGTCCACGGCGCCTTCATGAAATCCGGTCCGCGAGTTTTCGTTTGCCGGAACAGGCCCAGATAGCTCAGTTGGTAGAGCAGCGGACTGAAAATCCGCGTGTCGGTGGTTCGAATCCGCCTCTGGGCACCATCCCCCCTTCTCCCGACACTCCCTTTCACCGAACCTTCTACGCTGCAGCTTCTGCAAGCGCCTGGAATTGTTGATGTTTTGCAGTCGCATTGCGCAGTTAAGCGGACAGGGAGCGCTTCAGGAGCATTTGGTCCAACGAGGCGGGGGGATGGTATTTCCGTTGGTATTCGACATCCTGATGGTATCGAAACAGCCAAGGGAGACCTGACGAATGCCCCTCTCCGACGTGAAATGTCGAAATGCCCGCCCTGCTTCCAAGCTCGTGAAATTATCTGACGGGGGCGGGCTGCAGCTATGGGTACAGCCCACGGGCTCTCGCCTCTGGCGGGTCGCCTACCGCTTTAAGGGCAAGCAGAAACTGCTCGCGCTGGGCAGCTATCCCCTTATCTCTCTCGCCGAGGCACGGGAGGCGCGCGATGATGCTAAAAGGCTCCTGCTAGCTGGCGTCGACCCTGGAAAGGAACGCAGCTTGCAAAAGGCTGATTCGGCTAAGGACTCCTTTCGCTCAATCGCGGACGAATATGTCGACAAGCTAAAGAAGGAGGGACGTGCCGACCGGACGATCAGCAAGGTCAAATGGCTGCTCGACTTTGCCTATCCGATTATCGGCGATAAGTGCATTCGGGAGATCGATACGGCCACCATCCTTGCCGCCCTCCGTCGCGTTGAGGTTCGCGGTCGATACGAGTCGGCCAGGCGACTGCGCTCCACCATCGGCAGCGTGTTTCGATACGCAATCGCCACCGCACGCGCCGAGACAGATCCGACCTTCGCCCTCAGAGGCGCACTCATCAGTCCGACGGTAACGCCTCGCGCCGCGATTACCGATCAGAAGGCCTTGGGCGGTTTGCTGAGGGCGATCCATGCATTTGACGGACAGCCTACAACCCGAGCCGGTCTGAAGCTGATGGCTCTGATGTTTCCCCGCCCCGGCGAGCTTCGCTCCGCTGAATGGGAAGAGTTCGATTTTGAAAGCTCGGTATGGACCATCCCTGAAGCACGCATGAAAATGCGACGTCCGCACCGCATACCCCTGTCAAAGCAGGCGATCAGCGTCCTGACTTCACTGAGGGAAATCTCTGGTGGTGGATCGCTGCTGTTTCCTAGTGTTCGATCGGCTTCGCGTCCGATTTCCGACAACACGCTTAACGCCGCGCTGCGTCGTATGGGTTACGGCAAGGAAGAAGCAACCGCGCATGGTTTTCGAGCAACGGCATCAACTCTGCTGAACGAATGCGGCAAGTGGCATCCGGACGCCATAGAGCGGCAGCTGGCCCACATTGAGAACAACGACGTTCGGCGCGCCTACGCCCGGGCAGAGCACTGGGACGAGCGCGTGAAAATGATGCAATGGTGGGCCGACTATCTGGATGAACTCAAGAGCAAAAACCCGCGGGTGATCTCAATCGAGGGACGCCGCAAGCCAACGCGACCATCCACTTTGAACCCAACAGCGGCCGTTCACCAAACGCCGATGCAAATCTCTAACCGCCGGAAATCATACTGACCGTCGAAAAACGCCGAAACTCGCGCCAAATCGTCGGCCCGGAGGATCAACTTTCTCTCCGGGGTATCAATAAGGTTGGTGAATGATGACGGTTGGCCGAGAGCGGACTGGACGTTCGGCGGGAAGCTGCCGTTCTGCAGCCGACCCCATTCCCGTCATTCAAGATGCCGGATGGCCGGTTCCGAAACCGGCCATCTACCCGGCCCGGGGCCGCGCTACTAGAGCGAGAATCCCTTGGGCAGTGTGCGGTCCGTCCGTTTCGCCGGCATTAGTCCGTGGATCCGGCTATCCCCGCCCGACTTTCACCTCCACAACCTCCAGGGGCTCCGCGGCGGCTTCCTCTCCATAGATCCGGGATAAGCCCTTGATGCGCGTCGCGATCGCGTCGACGAGGCGACCAACGATCTCATGGATGATCCCCTCTTGGCGAAGCTCTTGGGCGCACTCCGATGCCATATCGGGCATCACCGCGAGCTGATGGCGGATCGTCCGCACCGTGTACTCGGCGCCGACCTTTGCTGAGGACGCACAGCGCCCCCAGTGGCGCGGCATGATCTCGTCGATCGGGTAGACTCTGTCGATCTTCATCGCCAGTTTAAGGTCGCGCATCTCAGCTTGGATCTCTCCCTCGCCCAGGTGCGGCAGAATGGAGGAGATGTCGTAGAGCGGAGCTAGGCGGGCCTCGCCCTGGGCACCGAGCAGCATCGAGTAGTTCTTTGCATGCGCGTCCGTGCCGGCGATGATCCAGTTGAAGACGTTCGCGGCCATGAAGGTCTGACGGTCTTGGACGGGGTCGAGGGAGGCCGACAGCACCTTTTTGGAGATCGTCGTGATACCTGGCCCACCCTGGTTCTCGTACTTTAGCGTCGGCATCACCGACAGGGCCTGGCACATGTCCTCCTGATGGATGCGGATGGTCTTGCCGTCGATGTTGCGGCGGTCGTAGCGCTCGAGAACGATCGCCTTTTCGCCTGCAAAGTCGAGAACCTGGCTGTGTGCAGCGTCCATGCCGAGCTTGCATGCAAGCTGCAGGCAGAAATGCTCGTTCTCAGTATGCCCGTGCAAGTGCGGCAAAGGCGGCTTTAAGATGTGTGTCGTGGGCGTGTCGCCTAGAGGAATACCCCAGCGATTGCTGCCCGTGTCGAAATGGAACGCCGTCTTTGCCTGCGCACCAGCGAGACTGAACTGACCAGGATCGCCGATTCGCCGGGTCGCTGCACCATCCTTGCGCAGATCGCGCAGGCGGTCGCCGATCTGCGCCTCGGTGAGCAACTCCACGTTCTCGCCGCAGGAAATCTGGTCGCCACGCGAAAGGAACTGGACGGCGCCGGCGCAGTCGCGGCCGACATTCTTGAGCAGGGCAAACGGGTTTCGGGCGGAGACCTGGAACCTCTGCGCCCATCTGGCGAGGGTCTGCTCATTATCCGGCAGTAGGCCCCAGAGGAATGCCTCGACGACCTTGCCCTCGTAGGTCCTGGTGATCGTCGGCATGGACAGGGAGAGCGGGATCGCCACCCGGCCTTCCATCCATGCCTCGTGATAGGAGAACGAAAGCTTGCCGCCCTGCAGGTGGTGGAGCCCCCCAACCGGTCTGCCAGCGATATAGACGTCGAGGGTGTCGATCGGGTTCACATGATCATCGTCATCTAGAGCTTGTAGGGAATCTCGTCGTCGTCATGGTCGACATGCCGTTCATCGGCATTATGATGATGATCAGCCGACGTCGGCGCCGGCGGGATCTGAAAGTCCATCTCCACACCAAGCGTGGTCAGCGCCAGCAGCACGTTGCCGATCTCGGCGCTGGGCTTGCCGTTCTCGATCCACGACACCCACGTCTGCGTCGTGTTGATCATTTTGGCCAAGGCAGCCTGTGACAGGCCGCGCCGGGTGCGGGCCTCCTTGATCAGGATTCCAATGTCGCGAGCTGTTCTGATCTTCATGGCGTATACGATTTCTGTATGAGCTAGCCTGATATAGGCTCGTATATGACGGGTGTCAATATACGTTACTATATCAATTTAACGCTATATAGGTTTACATATCGGCAACCTTCATATACGAACCTATATAAAATCATTGCGCCACGCAACAATGTGCGATCGACCTTTCGCCACGGTACCATCGAGAATGACCGCTGGTCGAGAACTCAACAACGTTGTCGGGGCCGGGAGCGGTCTGGTCCGCTATTCAATTACTGTTGGCGAGAAGCTGTCATTCAGCATCCGGTCTGGCGGCATCCTGACAAGATCGATTTTTTGTCCGAAGAGAACGAGGCCGGCCGCAAGAAAAAGCCACGGCTTTTATGCACAACCTTTATTGTCTAGCAGGCTTAGTTGTTCCCCTGAAACTTGAATCTCCCTCAGACTCAGTGTCTTCTCAGGGTAACCTCTGGGATTAGACATGCCTTCAGGCTCCTTTCAACACCGCGTGTGGCAATGGATTGTCGCGTGCTTTCCGACGCCGGCGCACCTCGATGTACAGGAGCGCAATCATCGCTTCCTTGAAGAGGCGCTCGAACTCGCTCAGGCGAATTCCTGCACAAAGGAGGAGGCACTCGAACTGGTGGAGTACGGACCGGCGGCAACGCGGTCAGGATCAAGAACCTAGCGTGCTCCAAAACGACACCAAGCGCTAACCGTTGTCCAGTGTGGAAGATGATTGCCTTCGTGGTTTCTCCGACGCGCCGGCGCCCGGCAGACCTTCCTTTCTGGCCTTGGCAAACGCCCGGTCGCCTTCCAGGAACCCGACCAGCATAAAGGGGATCAGTTCCGCCACCGTTTCGGACTCGCCATAGGTCTCACGGTAAAGTGCGGCATAGTCGTTGAGTGCTTGGCTCAAGTCGGCGCCAACGGTGATGGTGATCTTCGAAGGTGTCCGGTCCGGAAGTTTTCCGAGTTTCAGGTTAGCCATGAAGTCCTCCTGTTCACCCCGTGTATGGCCGCAACACGAGGTCCTTGTGCACGATGACGCGCAACGGCCAACCAGGGCGCACGGTGATCGTGGGTTGGACGTTCAGGTTCTTTTCAGTGATCCGTTGGCCCGCTTGACTGACGTTCTGCTGGGTGGATTCACGAATTGCCTTGACCAAGTCGCTTTCATTTTCCCCAAAGCTCAATTCGGTGCCCACGCCCAGCAAGGTGGCGAGCGCAATGCCCTTGATCAGCTGCCAGGTATGGAAATCCACCTTGTCCTCGAGCCCGGCATAGCCGGCCGCGTCGGTCACGGGCAGATTGTCGATTTCGGTAGAGGAGCCGTCCGGCATCACGATGCGTTGCCACACCAACAGAGCGCGCCTTTGCCCAAAGGCTACAACGCTGTCGTAGGTGCCGATCAGCCGTGAGCCCTGCGGGATGAGCAGGATGCTGCCGGTGACGCTGTCGTGCACATTCTCGGTGATCTGGGCGACGACAAGGCCGGGCAGATCAGAATTGATGCCGGTGATCAGGCTTGCAGCGATCACGCTACCGGCCATGATCTGATAGGGCGAAGCCGGCGTCTGCAGTGCATGCGGATTGTAGATCCCGCCGGTGTTCCGTTGATCGATGAAATCGAGCTTGCGCTGTTGATTGTTCTGGTCGCCCTCGGCCGGCGCGACGGAAGCTCGCTGGCTTTCGGTATCTGGCTGCGGAGACGCCGTCTCGAAAGGCGAACGTCCGCCCTGCCCACTGCCAAAAGCTTCCGTCTGCTGGAGCCGTTTTTCGATGCGGAAGAGGACTTGCGACTCGCGCGCCTCAATCGCTTGTTGTGCAAGCCGCTGCGCCTCGGCGGAAACGTCTTGCCCAGGTGCGATGCCAAGCTGGCGCTGGTGCTCGAGAATAGGACGGCCGAGATCCCCGGGCAGCGGCGGTCCAAGCACCGGAGCCTTCGGCTTGCTCCCGGAATAGTCCTTAGGCAGCGATTCAAGTCCCTCGGCGGTCGGCTTGCGGTCCGTGCTGTAGAGCTCTTCGGCCTGCTGTTTCAGGCGCAATGCGGATCCCTGCAGCGCCATCATCGTGACGCCAAAAACAGCGCCGGAACCAACAGCAGCGATCGCGACGATTATGCCGCGCCTGAACCGCACCGGTCGGCGGGGCGAGGCTCGCAGCTGCAGCTGTTCGGGATTGAGCTTCGGCGGAGCATTCGGATGGGAAGTATCGGTCATGAGCCTCCCCTCACCTGCCAAAACGCGAAAACAGCGAAACCCGCCGCGGCGGTTGCCGACCGTCGGTTCTCGTAATGCGCACCACCTGCTGCTGTTTGGTGCCCAGCCTTAGCTCGGCCGCAGCAAAGAGGCGATCGACGATGTAGTAGTTGCCGCGCATGCGATAGTTGACGAGCTGGTTGTTCCCGTCGGCTCCGACGATGAAGAGCGGCGGCGCCTCACCTTGGTCGATACGGCGCGGGAATTCGATATAGACCCTGCTGCCATCATCAAAGGCGCGCGTCGGTCTCCACGGTGGCGTGTCGCCGGCGATCGAATAGCGGAAGCGGATGTTTTCGAGTGCTACGTTCGAGGCTGCGGGCATTTCAGCCTCGGCCTGAGCGTTGCGCCGCCGAAGCGCCACGAGTTGGTCTTCGCTGTAAATCCAGGAGAGCGCCGCCATGGCAGTTTTCTCAGTGCTTTGAAGCTGCAGGTGATAGGATCGCCTGTCCGTCGTGATGACCAAATTGGTGGCAAGCCCCGGCGCGAATGGCTTCACCAGCACATGAGTGCGCTGGTCATCGCCTGAGCCACTAACGGTGTCACCGATCACCCAACGGACCGTATCGCCGGCTGAGACCGAGGTCAGCTTCTCGCCCCGCTGCAATGAGATATCGGTGACGCGCTCCGGCGCGGCGTAGAGCTGGTAGAGCGCGCCGTCGGCAAAGGGGTAAACCTGCACCGCATTGACATAGCCAAACTTGGTGGGTTGTTGCGTCGCCGCCTTGTTGGCATCGGCGACCTGTTCTTCCGGCGAGCGCTTATCTGGGGCGGGCTTGCCGGGTGCGGGCATCAACTGACCAGGCAACGGTAACGGTTTCGGCACTTCCACGACCTTGACCGGCTTCTCCGCCGCCTTCTCGATCGCGGCTGGTTTGAAGTCCTCGTGGTCATAGGAAATCTGAGGCGGCGGCACTGGTTTCGAGGCACAGGCCGAAAGAACCGCAGCAGACGCCGACAGGATCAAGGCAGCACGAAGCAATGGGGCTCTATTTGTCATTGGCGGGCTCCTTAGGGGAAACGGGGGTTGGCGCGGCGCTGTCGAGCTCGCGCGACCAGTCGATGGCGTTGATGAAGACGCCGAGCGGGTTCTTGCGCAGCTGCTCGGTTGTCCTAGGCGGGCGGATGAGGATGGTGAGGATCCCGATCCAGCGCGTCGTGCTGGCGAGGCTGCCGCGCTCGAACACCTGCTCGGTCCATTTGACCTGGAACGAGCTGTCGGAAGCCCTGACCACGCTGGTCACCTGCACTGACACGCTACGCGTGCCGATTTGGCCGAAAGGGTCGTTCGCCTTGGCATATTCGTTGAGGAAGAGCGCCGCTCGGTCGGTGGCAAAGTCGTAGGCCGACAGCCAATTCTGCCGCACCAGAACCGCATCGGTGGAAACCGAACGAACATTCTGGATGAAGCGGCTGAGATGCCAGGCGATCTGGGCATCGTCGGGCTGGTAGTTTTGGACTGCCGGCGCGACCGCGTGCGCCTCGCCAAAGCGGTCGACCTCGACGACATAAGGCACGACGCGGCCCTGCATCGACTGCCACAGAAGCCCACCGGAAAGCCCCGTCGTCAGAGCCAGGCAGCCAAAGGCCATGAAGCGCCAGTTCTTGGCCTGCACGCGCGCCGCGCCGATGCGCTCATCCCAGAGTTGGCTGGCCTTCTGGTAGGGTGTTACGGGTTCGGGCGTCTTTCCATAACGCTGAACGGGTCGCTTGAAGAGCATCTAGTCTTCCTTGTCATTGAGGGAGGGATTGGCGCCGCTTCCGCCCCGATCTCCATCGCGCACCGCCTGCGTGGCAGCATTGCGATGGGCGCGTGCGGTCTGTTCGGAACGCAGACGCCTTGCCCAGGCAGGCGCGGCCGCGGGAGCTGTAACTGGAGAGCTTCCGCTCATCGAGCTGGTCGGCATGCCGCCGGTCGCGGTCCAGCCGGCATCGCGACCGGCGTCGGCACTACGGCGGAATGGTTCTGCTGCGGATCGCATTCCCCGCATCGCGGCGCCGCTAGCGGCACTCGCAACCCCCTGCAGCCCAGCAGCTACCCCGGACAGCCCGGACTCGGGCGATGTCGCGCGCCCCGTCTGCCAAGCGACGGTGGCAGCGGACCCCATGGCGGCGCCAGCACGGACTGCGGCGAGGCCGCCGCCTGTTGCCATGCGCGCGCCGGCAAACGCAGCGCCTCCGGCAACGAGCGTTGATCCAGCTGCGGCCGCCGTTGTTCCAAGTGCCGCGCCGGCGCCAAGCTGCGGCGCGCCGGAAACAAGACCCGAGGCAATCCCGGGGCCGAAAATGCCGAGCCCAAGCAGCGCCAGCGCACCCAGCACCTGAGACATGGCCGCCGCCAGGTCCGGCTCCTGGCCCTGCAGGGCGGAAGCGAACTCGCCAAAGAGCGTGGAGCCGATGCCGACGATGACGGCAAGCACCATCACCTTGATGCCCGACGAAATCACATTGCCGAGCACGCGCTCGGCCAGAAACGCCGAGCGGTTCCAGAGTGCGAAGGGCACCAGGACGAAGCCGGCCAGCGTGGTGAGCTTGAACTCGAGGATGGTGATGAAGAGCTGGATGGAAAGAATGAAGAATGCGATGAGGACCAGGAACCAGGCCAGAAGCAGCACGAAGATGGTGAGCGCGTTACCGAAGATCTCGGGGAAGCCTACTAGCTGGCTCGCTTGATTGAGGAGCGGCCAGGCGCCCTCGAAGCCGGCCGCGGCAATGCGGCCTGGCCGCAGGAGACTGTCGGCGGACAGGTTGCCGGCCGATGCGTTGATGCCGAGACCGGCAAAGGAGCGGTAAATTATGTCGGCGAGGTTCTTGAAATTGTTCAGGACGAAGGCGAAGGCGCCGACATAGAGCACTTTGCGAACAAGCCGGCCAAGTATGTTGGGCTCGCCGCCGAACGCCCAGACCAAGCCCGCGAGCGTGATGTCAATGCCGATCAGAATGGTGGTGAGAAAGGCGACGTCGCCCGAAAGCAGACCGAACCCACTGTCAATGTAGCGGGTAAAGGTCTCCATGAAGCGATCGATGACTCCGAGGTCGTTCATGTCGCCGCCTTCCTCGTTGTCTTGAAGAACTGCCGCTCAGTTGCCGGGATAAGCCGTGCCGGTGCCCAGGAAACGCTTCGTCGTCTCGCGAGCGGCTTGCTCAGACTGCGCCTTGCGCGCCGCATCCTCGGCTTCGGCCCGGAACTGGGTCGCAAGCAGCGTCTGGATCTGCATCTGCTGCTTGGTCGAAAGCGCGATCAGCTGATTGGTAGCCTGGCTTGCCTCGAGGGCACCTGCCGCGCCCTGACTGCGATTGACGAGATCGGTAAGCAGGTCGCCATCGGCCTGCACGTTCTCGACGATCTGCGACTGCGCGCTCATGGTCTGGCGGAACGCCTGCATGGCGCTCTGCCAGCGCTCGCGCGCGGCGCTCGCCACATCGCTGACCTTGATGGTGGCGTCGTAGCTTTCCGGATATTGCTGGCGCCACTGGTCCTGCAGCTTGTCGAGATCGAAGCTCAGGCCGCTCGCCTGGGTCATCAGACCGTCAATCCGTTGGAGCGAGCCGGTAAGCTGGCCCACGGAAGAGAAATCCAGGCGCTGAAGGTTGCGCGCCATGTTCTGCAGCATGGTCGCCTGGTTCTGAAGCGACTGGATTTGGTTGTTGATCTGCTCCAATGCGCGTGCTGCCGACAGCACATTCTGCGTATAGTTGGACGGGTCAAACACGATGAGCGCATAGGCCGGCTGGACGTAGTCAGCCATCGGTTTGGCGATCAGGGAAACGGTGACCAGGTTAGTAAAAAGGCGGCGTCCGATCATGACGATTGCTCCTTGTTAGGTTGAGGAAATTGCTGGAGAAGCTCGGCAGCCCAATCCAGGCCGCGCGCACTGAAGAAACGGGCGGCAAAGCTGCCCTGCCCTTCTTCGGAAAGAATATTGTCGATCAGGTTCTGCGCGGCCGGGTCGGAGGCGCCGCAAAGCGCAAGAGCGATCGGGCCTAGCCCGAGCTCGAAGAGGCGATTGCCGCGGCGCGACTGCAGATAGTAGTGGCGCTTCGGCGTGGCGCGGGCGACCAATTCGATCTGTCGCTCATTAAGACCGAAGCGCTCATAGGCTGCCCGTGCCTGCGGCTCCACCGCACGATCATTGGGGAGAAAAATGCGCTGCGGGCAACTCTCGATGATTGCCGGTGCGATAGAAGAGCCGGCGATGTCGGCAAGCGACTGCGTCGCGAAGATGACGGAGACGTTTTTCTTACGCAGTACCTTAAGCCATTCGCGGATGCGGGCGGCAAAGAGCGGGTTGTCGAGATAGACCCAGGCCTCGTCGAGCATGAGCAGCGTCGGCCGCCCGTCAAACCGGTCCTCAAGACGATGGAACATATAGGTGAGCACAGGCAGCACAGCGCCTTGGCTGTGCATCAGCTCCTGGGTCTCGAAACACTGCACATCCGAGATGGCCAGCCGGTCGTCATCGGCATCGAGCAGCCGGCCGAATGGACCGTCGAGCGTGTAGGGCATCAACGCCGATTTGAGCGCATTGGACTGAAGCAGGACCGACAGGCCAGTCAGCGTGCGTTCCTGCGCCGGCGCGGTGGCGAGGCTGGTGAGCGCCGACCAGATTGCCTCCTTCACCTCCGGGGTGACGGTGACATTCTCGTGGGCAATGAGGCCGGCGATCCATTCGGCCGCCCAGCTCTGTGTGGCCGGGTCGTCGATGTGGCGCAGCGGCTGGAAAGCAAGCGCACCATTCGCACCCAACGCATGGTGGTCGCCGCCCATGGCAAGCGCGGCGGCGCGGGCCGAATTGCCTTTGTCGAAGACATAGATTTGCGCGCCAGCGTAGCGCCGGAACTGCAAAGCGATCAGGGCAAGCAGAACCGACTTGCCGGCGCCGGTCGGCCCGACAATCAGCATGTGGCCGACATCGCCCATATGGGTCGAAAGCCGAAACGGCGTCGAGCCGCTGGTTTCGGCGAAAAGAAGCGGCGGAGCGTAATCGCCGGTGACCTCGGCAAGATGCTCGTTCTCCGCTGGACCTGCCCACACGGACGACAGCGGCATGAGATGGGCAAGGTTAAGCGTGTGAACGAGCGGCTGGCGAACGTTGGCGTAGACATGACCCGGCAATGAACCAAGCCACGCCTCGACGGCATTGATGCTTTCGCGAATGGTGGTGAAGCCGAGCCCGTTGACGATCCGCTCGACGGCGCGAAGCTTTTCCGCGGCGGCTTTACGGTTCTGATCCCACACCGTCACCGTTGTGGTGAGATAGCCGAAGCCGACATGATCGCCGCCCAATGCCTGCAGTGCTGCATCGGCATCGAGCGCCTTGTTGTCGGCGTCGCTGTCGACGAGAGGCACCGGTTCGTTGGTCACCACCTCGCGCAGAATAGCCGCGATCGATTTGCGCTTGGCAAACCACTGCCGGCGGAGCCGAGTCAGCGTCTTCGTGGCTTCCGCCTTATCGAGTGGAATGAAGCGCGTCACCCAGCGATAGGCGAAATCCTGGTTATTGAGCGCATCAAGGATTCCTGGCCGGGTGACGTTCGGAAAGCCGAGAACTGTGAGCGTGCGCAGATGCTGTTCGCCCAGCATCGGCTCTAGGCCGCCGGTCAGCGGCGCGTCAACCAGGACGCCGTCGAGATACATTGGCGTCTCCGGCACGGCGACCGGATGACGGCGTGTCGAGATCGTGCCGTGCAGGTACGTCAGGGTCTCGGCATCGTCGAGCGCGCGCACCTCGGGCACGAAGCCCGAAAGAAGATCGAGAACGCGGTCAGTCTCGTCTCGGAACCGGGCAAGCTCCTGGCGCCAGTCTCTTTCCCCTCCCAAGTCATGCGAGTCGACGAGAGCACTTTCCGCGCGCGCTTGGCCATCGGGCCCAGGCATGAAGACCAAGGTCAGATGATAGATGCTCTCGAAATGCGCGACCTTGCCCTCGAAGGCCGAGCGCCGTTCCTCATCGATCAGCCATGAGGCAGCATCGGGAAGCGCCGAGCTCGGATAGCCCAGCGCTTCGCTGCGCTCGGCCTCGAAGAATAATGCCCAGCCGGAGCCGAGCCTTTTCAGCGCATTGTTTGCCCGCGCGTATATGCCGATAAGTTCGGCCTCCGTCGCGCTTTCAAGGTCGGGGCCACGAAACCGCAATGTCCGTTGGAAGCTGCCATCCTTGTTGAGCACGATGCCGGGCGCGACGAGTGCTGCCCAGGGCAGATGGTCGGCAAGCCGGTCGGCTTTGCCGCGGTATTCGGAAAGCTTCAGCATGCAAGCCAGCCCTTCTGACGAAGATGACGGACAAGTACGCTGGCAAAGTCCGGGTCGCGCCGTGCGGCAAAGACCGCGAGCGTGTGGCCGGCGATCCAGAGCACTAGACCGCCAATCCACTGCTGCAGGCCAAGGCCGATTGCGGCGGCCGCAGTGCCGTTAAGGATCGCCACCGCCCGCGGCGCGCCACCGAGCAGGATCGGCTCAGTCAGCGCCCGGTGGACGGGCACCTCGAAGCCTTGGATATGCTTCTCTCCCATGGCCATCAGACGAGCGCCCCGCCACCAAAGGAGAAGAAGGAGAGAAAGAAGCTCGAGGCCGCGAAGGCAATCGACAGGCCAAAGACGATCTGGATCAGCCGGCGGAAACCGCCGGCCGTGTCGCCGAACGCAAGGGTAAGGCCAGTGGTTATGATGATAATCACGGCAACGATCTTGGCCACCGGCCCCTGCACCGATTCCAGGATCTGCTGAAGCGGCTGTTCCCAGGGCATGCCGGAGCCGGCAGCGTGAGCCTGGGCCGTGAGAAGAAGCGCGACGGCGGCGGACGAAAGAAAGCAAATTTTCTTGCGCATGAGATGACCTTTCAAAGCTGCTGGAGTTGCGGAAGAGTGAGCTGGCCAACGGCGTAGTCGCCACTGCCGTCGAGGCCTGTGACCTCGGCAATCGCGTCTATGCGGCGCGACGATCCGCGTCCGGCGATGAAGACAATCAGGTGGACAGCATCGGCGATCAGCCGGCGGGGAACGGTGACGACCGCTTCCTGGGCGAGCTGCTCGATCCGGTAGAGGGCCGAGCGCGCCGAATTGGCGTGGACCGTGGTGATGCCGCCGGGGTGACCGGTGTTCCACGCCTTCAGCATGTCGAGCGCTTCCGCGCCTCTGACTTCGCCGACGATGATGCGGTCGGGCCTCAGCCGTAGGGTCGAGCGTACGAGATCGGCAAGTGTGACGGAGCCCCGCCTCGTCCTCAGCGCAACACAGTCCTTGGCCGCGCATTGCAGCTCGCGGGTGTCCTCAATGAGGATCACCCGCTCATCGCATTCGGCGACTTCTGCCAGAAGAGCATTGGCAAGGGTCGTTTTGCCCGATGATGTGCCGCCGGCGACCAGGATGTTGCGCCGCTCGCGTACCGCCTTCCTCAGGGCATCAGCCTGCAGCGGGAGCATGATGCGATCGGCGACATAGTTGGCCAGCGTGTAGAGTTTTGCTGCCGGCTTGCGGATGGCGAAGCATGGCGCCAGCACGACCGGCGGTAGCAGACCCTCGAAGCGCTCGCCTGATGGCAATTCGGCACTGACAATCGGACTATCTGCATGCGCCTCGGCGCGCACGTGAGAGGCAACGAGGCGGACGATGCGTTCGGCCTCGGATGGATACATATGCACGCCGGTATCGACCCGGCCTTCTCCCAACCGGTCGAGCCGCAGCGCGCCGTCAGGGTTGACCATCACCTCGATGACGGTCGGATCGGCAAGGGCCTCGGTGATCGCGGGGCCCATGGCTGTGCGCAGCATGGCGCGGCGGCGGTGGTCGGCTGCGGGATGAGAGCTCATCCTTCGCCTCCATTGCCATTGCCATTGCCGTTGCCAAGCGAGCGCTTCCCGGAGGCGATCTGGCGACCGACCTGCTCGACGAATTTGTCAAAGCGCTCTTGGGCAATCGCCTGTGTCGCCCGATCCGGGACCGGCGTGTGGGAATGAAGCGTAATCGAAAAGCGGATAAAGAGCGCCAGGCTCTCCAGGAGCATCTCGACATCGCGCCTGACATGGCCGAGGTCGCGGGAAAGACGGTCGAGCCGCTTGCCGTAGCGCTGATCGAGCTCGTTCTCGCCGCGCCGTTCGATGAAGGCCTCGACCGCTCTGGCCACGATCGCCGATTTGGTGGTCGAAGGATTGCGGCTGAGGGTCTCGAGCTTCTCGCTCAATTCCGGTTCGAGCAGAAATTGGTGGCGAATGCGGTGAGACTTCATGCGCTCGTTCCGATGGACCGGCGCTGATGCGCCGGTGAGAACGAGCATCGTCGAGATCCGCAAAATCGCTTATGGGCGTTATTTACGCCGAGATACGCCCGAGCCGGGGAAGCGCTCAGAAGCCGGGCAAGATGTCCCTGTCGTCGCCCCGTCCCTCGTTGATGCCATAGGCGCGCGCGGCAGTGGAAATCCGATCCATGACGCGCTTGTCGGCGAGTACCTCGCTGTCATCGTCGGCGGGCTTGAACAGGTTGTCCTGGTGTGACTCCTGCGCGACGATGGTCTGTTCGTCGGGCAGGCCGGGATGTCGCTGCTGTTGCACGCCGCCCTCGTCTTCGATCGTCGCGCCGGCGCTTTCGTCGTCGGTGGCTAGACGGCGGTCAACGCTGCGGACCTGCCCAGACCAATCCTCTGGACGCAACGGAGGACGATCGACATAGGGACCGTCGAGCAGCGCCGGCGCAGGCACCACCCGCTCGGTGAAATTCCGATCCTCGTAGTAACGCAACTTTTTGGCACGGATGGGCGGCAACCCCGAAACCAGCACCAGCTCGTCGGATGGTGGCAGCTGCATCACCTCGCCCGGAGTCAGCAGCGGCCGGGCAGTCTCCTGGCGGCTCACCATGACGTGCGAGAGCCATGGTGCCAGCCGGTGGCCGGCGTAATTGCGCATGGATCTCAGTTGCGTCGCTGTGCCCAGCGCGTCCGAAATGCGCTTGGCCGTTCGCTCGTCATTGGAGGAAAAGGCAATCCGCACATGACAGTTGTCGAGAATGGCGTTGTTTTCGCCATACGCTTTTGAAATCTGATTCAAGGATTGCGCGATCAGATAGGCGCGAATGCCGTAGCCAGCCATAAAGGCGAGTGCGGTCTCGAAGAAGTCGAGCCGCCCGAGTGCAGGAAATTCGTCAAGCATCATGAGCAACTGATGCTTTCGGCTCTTCTTGGGATCTCCCTCTAGGCGCTCCGTCAGCCGTCTGCCGATCTGATTGAGCACCAGTCGCACCAGCGGCTTGGTGCGAGAGATGTCTGATGGAGGCACGACCAGATAGAGCGACATCGGTCGTTCTGCATCCGTTAGATCGGCAATACGCCAGTCGCAGGCCGATGTTGCCGCCGCCACAGTGGGATCGCGGTAGAGCCCCAGAAACGACATGGCGGTCGAAAGAACGCCTGAACGCTCGTTCTCTGACTTGTTCAGCACCTCACGCGCCGCCGAGGCCACGACAGGATGAACCTTGGGACTGTCGGGCACTCCAAGGTGGTTGGTCGTCATCATTCGCTGCAGCGTCGTGGCAAACGAGCGTTGCGGGTCCGACAGGAAGGTGGCGACACGAGCGAGCGTCTTTTCTTCTTCGGCGTACAGCACGTGCAGTATGGCCCCGACCAAGAGTGAGTGACTAGTCTTCTCCCAATGATTCCGCCGCTCCAGCGCGCCTTCCGGATCGACGAGAATGTCGGCGATGTTCTGAACGTCGCGGACCTCATCTGAACCCCTGCGCACTTCCAGCAGCGGGTTGTACCGCGCCGACCTTGGATCGGTCGGGTTGAACAAAAGGGAGTAGGTGAACTTCGACCGCCAGCCGGAGGTCAGCTGCCAGTTCTCGCCTTTGATGTCGTGAATGACGGCCGAGCCGGTCCAGGAAAGAAGCGTCGGAACAACTAGTCCGATGCCCTTGCCCGAACGTGTCGGCGCAAAGGCCATGACGTGTTCCGGCCCGTCATGGCGCAGATAGTGATCCTCCAGTTTGCCAAGGAAAACGCCGGCCGGCTGAAACAGGCCTGCCTTCTCGATTTCCCGAGCCGCGGCCCATCGTGAGGAACCATAGGTGGTGACCAACCCACTCTGCCGCGCGCGCCAGAGGGAGCCAGCTATTGCGGCCGCACAGCCCAGGAACCCGCTGGCTCCGGCAAGTGCGCCCGCCTTGTCGAACACCTCAGGCGCGTAGGCATCGAAATGGAACCACCAACCGAACAGTTGCCACGGCTTGTAGATCGGCCAGCCGGCTGCGACAAACCATGGGGGTCCGAGTTGCGGCTGATAGTCTAACGTTTGGGCACACCATTGCGTTGCTGTCCAAACACCAAAGATGACAAAGGCGAAGACAACGGCGATCTGCCCAATTAGAACCTTGGTGGGTGTCATGGCGCTGTTCCTGTGTGTGCCTGAGGCCAAGCATCGAGCCATTCAACACGAACGCGAATGGCCGTCAGGCACTACCTGCTGCGATGATATCCGATCGACGCTCGGCGTGGGGCAAGTAGCCGAAAAGGCACTCCGGCCTTCTTTTACGCCTCGCTAGCAAAGCCGATCATGGCCCGCCGGCAGCTTGCGCCCTGGAAATGGGGCCACGCGGGGTCTTCAACTTGTCGACCGTGAACAATCCGGGCTCTAAGCGGCGACCGGCTTGGGCCGGAGTTGGAAGAGAGCGATCAAGAGGGACAAAAAACCCTTCAGCCACCTGAGCAGGA